>JBAZRZ010000017.1:0-39528 GCA_041662685.1 Methanoregula sp. | reverse complement strand
AATCCTGTATTTCAGGTTAATGAAATATGTTATACCAGAATGTATTATTAATAATTTTATTGAATAGTAGGGAACCAGAGAGGAATTAAAACACTGAAACCGGGAAAAAAATCATGTTTTTTTTTTTATTACGCGTAGTCAGGAAAAACGTTAATGTACCTTTTTGGTTTGTTTTTTCAGGTTTATTAACAGTTTTATCACAATACTAAAAAAAAGTAATACCTAAAACAAAAAACCATGCATTTTTTCACGCGCTGGTAAAGAGATATACCCTTTGTTAAAAAAAATCTGACCTTATGAACGCGTGCCACACTCATACACAATAAAAATTCCAACCCTAATTTTCAGAGGAAATTTTTAAGGAGTGCTCCCGATTCTCATACATCACCGGAAATTGCTTGTGAAGGTGTAAAATTTTAATTGCCCGGGTGCAAGGTCTTTTGGATTTTGGGTTTTTTTTTCTGAAAGATAAACCGTTAAACAAAAAAAGGGGAGATGAACAACTATCAGTATGGATAAAAAATCTCAGATCGTTCTGGTTTTGGGCCTTGCCATCACCATCATTCTCCTCCTTTTCAATATCTACCTGGCGGGAATCGTCTTTATTCTGGTAATCACAGTAGTTATGTCACTGCTGATTATGCAGGACAGCGCCTTCCATCCCGAACTGGATGTGCAGCTGGCAGAAGATGCCAAATCAATTATCGTAAAAAATACAGGGAACTCTGCCGCAGTAAACATCCATGTGGCCCTGGTCCCCATGAATACCGACTATGATGTACCGTCCCTTGCCGTAGACGAGTCTCATTCCTACCCGTTCGATGCGATGATCCAGAACGTAAAAGTTGTCATAACATTTGAAAATGAAGAAAAAGTTGTCTTTTCCAAATCCTATGCCTTATCTGCATTAGGAAATGAGTATGAACCCTTCAAGCCGATGGTTCCGCTGTTCAAATGGAAATGACCACAAAACAGGAATTACCGGCGGGTACCTTTTTTTATTGTCGCTGATCCTCGCGGGAGTACCGGCGTTTACCCGTGGTTTTCAGGACATGGGTAAATTCCAGAAATGGATCACCATAAAAAAATCAAAAAAAAATGGTAAAGTGTTAAAGATACCCTAATTGTTTTGGATATTACACCGATATTATTGAAAAATTTTCGTAACCAAAACCAAAAATAAAAAAAGTAACAATGATTTACCGGGATATCTTATTTCGGCTCTGTAGAAATCCTATTTTATCCGGCGATACGGTTACATTCTTCGGCAATTATGAGTGTGACCCCCTCTCTCCCTAAAGGGGGGGAGGCAATGCAAGGGGTGCGTCCCCTTGACCCCTTTTTTTGCAGATTTTTCACTAACCTCCTGCGGGTCTATCCCTGTGTGGGGGACGCCCGAGCGGCGGGGGCGGAGGCATGGCCGAAGCCCCCAGGAGCGTAAAATCCATTGATCTGTCTAAAATTAATAGATGATTTATGTAAAAAAATAGGGGCTGAAATAACACTTTACGAAAAAAAATTAATGTTTGTTTAAGGGGTTGAACACGTTCTCGTAGATCAGATCGCTGCCGGTGTTGTGGAGCCGGGCACGCTCGGTCTTCTCCTCAGCAAAGGCCATGAGCGGGAGTTCCATGTTGATGCCGGGGGTGTGGGCAAACATCTTCTCGAGTTCGACCTGCTGGGAGTGCATGAAGAGTGCATTCGGGATCTCTGACGGGCAGAGTTCCTGACACTGGCCGCAGTTCACGCAGGAGTCTGCGATGTGGGCGAACCGGATGAGGTGGAACATGAAATTCGGCGGAACTTCTCCCGGAGTAACATAGACCGGGTTCTTGGTAGTGCAGTCCACGCAGTAGCAGATCGGGCAGGCAGAGATACACGAGTAGCACTTGATGCAGTGTGAAGTCTCTTCCATGATCTTCTTTAAGCGGTCCTTGCCTTCACCGAGCGCTTCGAAGTCGTGCTTGCGCCACTTTTCGCCGAGCTTGAGCATAGCACCTTCGACCTTCCCGCGGATCTCAAGACCCTTGGGGATGGCAGCCTCCGTTGCGAGGACACCGGACTTTACTGCGCCGTCGATAAGTTTTGCGCCTTTGTCGGAGCAGACTTCAACGAAGGTGGCCTTGCCGGCCTTCTCGCCGATGACTCCCCAGTTACCGCAGGCAAGGTCTGCCTGGCGGGGGATCTTCATCTTGCAGCGGCGGCAGTTGCTGCGCCGGCCGTAACCTGCCTCTTCGAGTTCGTCAACGGAGATACCCTTGTGGCCGCCTTCGTACTCGATGATGAACTGGCCCTTGTCGATCTCTTCCTTGTGGACCGTGTCCGGGTCAACGCCATACTTCTCGGTGATCATCTTGCGGGCGAGCACCGGGCTGACCGATCCACCGCAGTTGACACCGATCATGATGACGTTGTCGAGGTTGATCTGCTTGCGCTTGGCCAGTTCATAGAATGCCATCGCATCGCAGCCCTTGACCGTGACACCGAGCTTCATGGTCTCGGCGCCCTCGAGATATTTCTTCACGAGTTTGGGCAGGAGCAGGGTACCGCAGTGGAGTGAACCGGCAGTGTTGGCAAGCTCGGCCGCGTTCTTCACGAGGGTCGGCTTTGCATCGTAGAGGTCTTTTCCCTTGGAGATAACGAGGACTGCATCGACTGCCTTGGACTCTAACGCGTATTTCCAGAGCGCAGTAACTGCGCCACCGAGTTCGGCTTTCTTCTTGATATCTGCGTCATTGGTCCACGCATAGAGCATATCGCCTTTCTTTGCCATGTTATGCCACCTCTGTCTTTTCGAGTTTCACAGCCGCAGCCGCAAAAGTGAGCGGCAGGGACACGACACCGGCCTTTATAGCCGCAGTCACATTGGCCACGAGAGTGACCGAGCCGTTTTTGCCGGACACTTTTACCGAAGAACCGGGATTGATGCCGAGTGTCTTTGCATCGGCCTTGTTGATGCTGACCTTTGCTACGGGGAATTCACGGATGACCGAGGGAGTGTTTAAGGAGAGTGTTCCCATTGGCCACTGTGCTGCAACCGCAAACGGGTACTCAGCGCTGACCGCTTCGCCAGCCTTATACTCGACTGCTGCAAAGGCACCCTTGCCATCCCTGGTTGCAAACTTGTCTGTATAGAGGACCGGGGTACCAAAGACTCCACCGGCCGCGGGCCACTGGACTGCCTCGGGCTTCTCTATCTTTGCATAGGTGATGCCTGCATAGGTGGGCACGTGCTTTGTGATCTCTGCAAAGATCTCCTCGGAGCTCTTGAATGCAAAGTCCTTCTCTGCACCCATTGCCTTTGCAAGATCGCAGATGATCTGCCAGTCTGCTTTAGATTTGCCGATGGGCTCGACTGCCTTTGTTACCCGCTGGACGCGGCGCTCGCTGTTAGTCACGGTGCCGTCGCGCTCTGCAAAGGATGCGGACGGGAGGATGACATGAGCCTTTGCCGCAGTCTCGGTCATGAACATGTCCTGGACTACGACAAAGCCGACCTTGTCGAGGGCGGCTCCAACCTGGGCTCCGGCAGAGGCGATGTTCTCGCCCATGATGTAGAGTGCCTTGATCTTACCGGCTGCTGCTGCTTCAATCATGGCGGGGACTGAGTGCCCGTTGTCTGCGGGAACGCAACCCATATCTATTGCACCCTGTGCATTGCTCTTGCCGCGGAGGAGGTTGACACCTGCTCCTGCAACACCGACGTTGCCGGTGAGGAGGGCGAGGTTTGCACATGCCCGGATGAGGTCGCCGGATACTGCGCCGGCTGAGGTGACGATCGGTGCGGGCTGGGCCGCGGTGAAGAGCTCGGCTGCTTTGGTGACAGCGTCTGCTGAGATACCGCAGATCTTTGCAACTGCATCAGGGGTGCACGGGGCTACTGCGGCCTTGCACTTGTCGAAGTTGGCAGTCTTTTTGGCAATGAAATCCTTGTTCTCTCTGCCAGCCTTGATAATGGCGGCAGCGACACCGTTTAAGAATGCAACTTCCGTACCGGGGTTGATGGCGATGTGGAGGTCAGCAATTTTTGCCGTTGCGCTGGTGCGGGCATCGGCAACGATGATTTTTGCACCGCTCTTCTTTGCCATGATAACTCTGCGGCCTGCAAGAGGGTTCTCCTCTAACGGGTTGCTTCCGATCACGAGGATTGCCTTTGCACTGGAAATGTCCGTAATCGAGTTGGTCATGGCACCCTGGCCGAATGCTTCGACAAGACCCCTGACGGCATCGGCATTGCAGCGGCGTCCGCAGTAATCGATATTAGCGGTCTTGACGACATTAGCTGCAAGGTTTTTAAAGACGTAGTTGTCCTCGTTGCAGGTGCGGGCAGATGCTACGAAACCGACCTCGTCACCCTTGGCAGCCTTGAGCTTGCCTGCGACTTCCTTTAAGGCTTCTTCCCAGCTCGCCTCGACGAACTTGCCGTCTTTCTTTATTAAGGGAGTGGTGATACGCTCTGCGCTGTTGACGAACTCGAACGACTTGTTGCCGCGAATACAAACCTTGCCCTCATTGACCGGGTTGCGCTGCCAGGGTGAGATGCCCTTGACCTGACCATCCTTGACAACAAGGTTGATCCCGCAACCGGTTCCACAGTAGGGACAGATGCTTGGTACGTATTTGAAATCCATGTTCTAACCTCGAACAACAGAATTTTAAAAAAGGTATTAATAAACCAGCACGGTTTATTCCGGGTTTTTGATGAATATAAGTGGGTATTTATGGGACTACTTATAAAGATCCCGGTAGAATCCGGAAAAGCGCGCAGCACTAATGCACAGCATAGTTTTTCCTACTGACGTGAATGGATAAAGGAGTACATTTTCTATGAGACCCCCACGGTTTCCTCCCATGGTTATGGATCTTATCCAGACTGCACTTCTGGTCTGCGAGGATATGGAATTCTCCCATAGGGCAGCCTGTCCATCCTGTGGCGGGACAGTGCAGGGGTATGATACCCGGAAAAAACAGTTCGCCGTGATTCTCGAAAACGGAAAAAAACGTGTGATCCCGGTAAGGGTCAAGCGGTTTTACTGTAAATCCTGCAAGACAATCTGTTGCGCAGATGAACCGTTTTACCCGGACACCCGTATGGGATCACCGTTAGTCGATCTCTGCAAAACATTTGCAGCAACGATCCCTTTCAGCCGCACAGCAACCAGTCTCTCCCGGCTGGGGATCGTGATCGATCGTGGCAGTGTCCGCAACTATGCAAACAGGGATTTTCCGGAAATTCCAACGGTCGATATTTTCAATATGCAGCTTCCCATTTCAATCATCTCGCTCTCTACCCTCGCTACCAGCGCAGGAGAGGGGGGTGGCATTAAAGAGGCAGAAGTTCTCGCTGCCTGTGGTTTCCCATCTGCACACCGGACAGCGCTTCACCTCCCTCTCACGGGAGAAGGAGGGGAGTGACGGCAGGAAGACGAATAAAAAAAAAAAGAACGGGATGCCCAGCGCCCATAACACTGCCGTGATCAGTATCAAGCCGGCGAACAGGACTTAAGTATCCACGGCTTCATACAAACTTTTCACTACTTTTTATTGATGGGTGAGACCTGACGAGTTGATAAGGCAAGTTCCCGCACAGCATACGCAGGGAGTACATCGGTAACGGATCCAAGTATCTCATTCAAGTCGGTCCCGCCCAGTTCCTGCGCGAAGATCGGAGCACCGATGCCTGCAACGATAATCTGGCGTGCACCGGCATCGGCTGCCACTTTTTTAACCTGATCGCAAACGAGGTTCCGCTGCACTTCCCAGAATTGTTCTGCAATCTGCATGGCTCCCAGTTCACCAATCTCTTCAAGATCGGCACAGACAACACGGGCGAGCCGGCGCAGGGATGCGACTTTTGTGTTCTCTTTCTTATCTGGTGTGTCACAGGAGTACTGGTCAGCGCTGATATGATCCAGAACCAGATGTGCATCGGCACTGGTGGCGAAATATTCTGAACTGACCGGGGTTTTTACCCCGTTGAGGCAAACTGACTGAAGCAGGGTGGCAACATTTCCCCGGAGCATGCCGGTATAAATGAGATGGCCCTTTTGGAGACGTTTGAGATCCGTGAGACCCGGCAGCGATTCAAAACGGTTAAGCGGGATGATATCAGCAGTTGTGCTCCCGATGTCGAGAAGGACAGCGTCGGGATAACCCTCCCGCAGGTATGCAGCCGAAGCGAGCCAGTTGGCAGCGGCAAGCTGGGGTACCGCATGAGTATGGAATTTTCCGTCCATGCCATAAAAACGGGCGCAGGGAGATGCTGCCTGCACCGCTTTCACAATAAACGAGATCCCTACCATCTTATTAGAAAAACTGTCCGCCAGCTCGCCGCTCATGACGACAGCTGCCGGATCATCCGGAGAGCGGACATACTGGTCGAGCAGGGATGTGATCGGTGCGTGTTCCCAGAGTGGGCAGTAATGGATGTGGGCACCGGATTCAGTGACAACCTTGAGATTTGCCCCTCCGACATCGATCCCGATCATATCGGGGAGACCTTCCCATTCGTATCATACCGGACACTTCCGGTAAGATGAACCTCTTTCGGGCCGCCGCCTTTTGACGCTTCCACAAGGATCTCTGCGATCTCTTCCTGCATGCAGGCCGCAATCCCGACAAGACTGGTGGTGATCCGCGGGTTTGCGTCCACAACATATACCTTATCGGCAACCACCACATCCACGCCACAGTGTCCCTGCCCCCCGAGCACAATGATCGCCTTTTTGGCAACTTCAATGATCTCGGCTTCCCGTGCAGGATGGACCGGGGTCTCTCCCCCCAGGTACTGGATCGCGCCATCTGCGGCATGTTCGATCAGCTGCCGGTTTATCGCAAGGACCAGCGGGGGTTTACCGGTAAAATAGGCGCACGCATCCCCGATCACCCGGCTTGCCACCAGGCTTACCGAGAGATTTTCACCTTCAATATACTGCTGAGCAAATTCCCCTTCGCCGATAGGAGCGTCAGAAACCCGTACATTGAGCGCACCGCAGCCTTTCACCGGTTTGATCATCCGCTTTCCGGCAGCTGCCTCAGCAGGGACGGGCACATCATGCGCACGCAGGATCTTTTCTGTCTGCACTTTGTTGGCACAGAGAGCGACGGTCATAAAGCCGCACCCGAGATTGTGGGTATGCTGCTCAAGAACCTGCGTGTATCGGGCAAGCAGGTGGTCCGGCGCAATGACCAGCCCCATATCACAGGTTGGCGCGAGGCGTTCTATCTCTGCGGCAAAATCCCCGCAGCCGGGCTGAACAATCTCATACCCGCAGCGTTCAAAACTCTGCTTTACGATATCGAACATTGCTGCACCCTCATGAGCAAGGGTGGGGTCATGACAGGTGGCATACTCTGCGAGCAGGACTTTCATCTTTTTTATGTACGCTCTTTAAGAAAATTACCCTATCCGATCGGTGAACTATTTGTGGGGCGGCATCAATAGAAGATGAACATGAGACCTTCGATCCTGCTCACCAATGATGATGGCGTAAGTTCAATCGGACTCTGGGCGGCGTATGAAGCGCTCACCCCCATTGCCGATGTCACGGTTGTTGCCCCGGCAACCCAGCAGAGTGCTGTTGGCAGGTCGATTTCGATCTTTGAACCCCTGCGGGCAAGCCAGATCACCATCAACGGGATTCCGGCGTGGTCCGTTGCCGGTAAACCCACGGATGCGGTGATCATCGGCCTGTATGCCCTCAAACTCACCCCGACCATGATTGTCAGCGGGATCAATATAGGGGAGAATCTCTCAACAGAATCGATCATGACTTCCGGCACGGTAGGAGCAGCACTGGAAGGTTCCAACCAGGGCACAAAGGGCATCGCATTCTCCCTCCAGGTTGAAGACCAGGGTGACAAGTTCGATGATCCCCGCAACCAGGGACACTGCTTCGATGCATCAAAAAAAGTGGTGCGCGATGTGGTCTCCCGCGTGCTCAAGCACGGGTTCTCCCCCCATACGGATGTGATCAATGTGAACATTCCCTCGATGGTAAAAGGCGGGTATGAAGTGACACGGCTTGGCCCCAAACTGTTTCATACGGGTGTAGAAAAGCGACTGGACCCCCGTGGGCGGCCCTATTTCTGGATCAATGGTCCGCTCTATGACGATGCTAAAGAGGGTACTGATGTGCATGCGGTCCGGATGGGAAATGTTTCAATCACGCCGATTACGCTTGACTGCACCTCTTATGCGGCAGTGGAAGACACAAAAAAAGTGTTTAGGAATTGATTTTTATTGAATGGATATTTTCCCGGATAATATCCGATTTTTAATTATTTTTTTTTAACTGGCTCATGAGTATTTCGTCAGGGTGAACATTTTATTCAATTTCATATTTTTTACGGCATTAGGAGGGTGACCCCTATTTTTTGGGGGTTTTTCATCAACCTTATTTAAGATATCGCAATAATGAGGGAGGCCCGGGCAGCGGGGGCTTAAGCACGATGTATAAAATAGCCCCAAAGAGCAACTGCTTATTTTTTCCAATAAACTAAACCGACTGAACAGCCGCGGGGGCGCCCCGTCGGGGGCGGCGGGGTTCATCGCATTCGGGGGTATGGGGACATCAGCCCCCATCAATGCAAAATAATCTGCGCCATTGTTTTTTTCTTTGTTTAGCTGGTATTTTTTTCCATCATCATAGAGGCAACCCTCAAACCACCCCCACCATATCACCACATCACCAGTTTTAATAATTCCTGTACCGATATGTATCACTTTAATGGACTCAACGACTCGTGATCCCGCAGCGGCCAAACGTGCAGCAGGTTACAAAGCAGCAGAGATGGTAAAAGACGGTATGATCATTGGCCTTGGCACGGGTTCTACGGTCATGTATACCATGGAACGGCTGTCCCGGCGCATTTCAGAAGGCCTCACGATTGTCGGTATCCCAACATCCTTCCAGACGGCCATCCGGGCGCGGGAATATGGTATACCGTTAACAACCCTTGATGATCATCCGGTCATCGATCTGGCCATTGATGGGGCAGATGAAGTTGACCCGCAGTTGCGGCTGATCAAAGGCAGGGGTGCAGCGCATACCCGGGAGAAATGCGTGGCTGCCGCAGCACGACAGTTCATTGTCGTAGTCGATGAGCAGAAGATGGTGCCCCGCTTAGACGGCCTGGTACCGGTAGAAATTATCCCGTTTGCTATCCGGCCCGTTATGGATCAGCTCACCGCGATGGGCAGTATCCCGGTACTGCGGGAAGGGGTGAAAAAAGACGGCCCGGTGATCACCGATAACATGAATTTTATTATCGATGCACGATTCAAAACGATCACAGAGCCTGAAAAACTTGAAGCATCGATTGGCCTGATCCCTGGAGTTGTCGAGAGCGGGCTCTTTTGTGGGTTTACCCATAAAACCACCGTCATTATCGGTGGCGAAAAAATATGCAGGATTATTCCTTAATTGAGATAATCCCGTAATTTATGGACAAGGGCGAGCTGGTTGTTCGCCTCTTTCTTCTTCTCTTTCTCGATGCTGTCCATAATCTGATGGATGGGCTTTGCCAGCTCGTAGATCTTTACAGGGCGCCCCTTGCTCTCGGCCTTGCTCTCACGGCTGGAGATCCAGTCCTGTTCGAGCAGGTAGCGCATCGCAATGCTGACTTCCGGCTGGCGGAGATCGGTTCCCCGCTCGATTGCCCGTGACGTTGCTTCGGGTGTATTTGCAAGAAATACGAGCACCTTTGCCACATTTCTCTTGGTTCCAATCTCAATGAGGAGATTTGCAAACTCCTCTTCCTTTTCCGTGAAATACATTACATTTTCTGTTCTCATACATTACATCCACACTATTTTTCTTACAATTACCACTAAAAATTATCTAATTGTTGATATATAAGATCTCGTATTGCGGTGCAATGGTGGCGCATTATATATATTATAACATTTTTATCCTTTAAAAACGCAGGAAATAAAGGAGTCAGGAAAAGGTCGTCACGACAAATCTACAATCGATTTTTTTTTTTTTAAAGTCAGATCAGACCGATGCTGCGAAGGTCTGAAACAATCGTGATTACCGCTTTCTTTGCATCCTCAGGTTCCTTGCCACCCGTAATGATCAACTTACCCGATCCAAACAAAAGGACAACAACTTTGGGAACTTCAAGGCGGTACACAAGACCGGGGAACTGCTCGGGTTCGTACTCAATCCGGTCAAGATTGAAGCCGACAGCAATCTTGTTTAAGTTGATCGGCGTGGCAAGATCGGCTGATGTGACAATGTTCTGGATCTTGTAATCCAGTTTTTTGGGGATATCGACTCCCAAGTCGCGCAGGAGACCACCAAGAATATTGAGACCTTTACTCAGGCTGTCAACACTTTTTGCACCGGTTAACACCACTTTTCCCGAACCAAAGACGAGTGCTGCGATCTTGGGATCCTGCATCCGGAGTACAACTCCCGGGAAACGCTTCTTGTTATATTCTGCGCCCGTAATCTTGGATGCAATATCGGGTAGGTTCAGATAATCATTTACCTTGGCAGAGGCAACAATATTTTCGATCTTGAGGGAGTCTTCTGGTCTGACCTTCATATTTATAAATGATATAAAACAGTATTTAAAAAGTTGGGTATGATATCGGGCAGATCAGTCTTCCAGAGTTGAAATATCGCCCGGGTCCATTCCCATCTCTTTTGCCTTTAAGACACGCCGCACGATCTTGCCACTCCGGGTCTTGGGGAGAGAATCGGCAAATTCGATCTCTGAAGGCATAGCAATGGGCCCTAAGGTAATCCGCACATGGTAAATGAGCTCGTTTTTGAGTTTGTCGCTGGGAGTATGACCCACCCTTAAGGTAACGAATGCTTTTATTGTGTTGCCCTTTAAGGGATCCGGTTTACCTATAACTGCCGCTTCTGCCACGGCCTTATGGGAAACGAGCGCGCTTTCAACTTCGGCGGTCCCGATGCTGTGACCGGCTACTACGATCAGGTCGTCAGACCTCCCAATCACCATAATATTGCCATCCTCACCCTTGATCGCGAGATCGCCAACCGTGTAACAGCCGGGAATAGTTTCCCAGTACTTGCGGTACCGTTCATCGTTGTTATAGACCGTGCGCATCATCGCGGGCCAGGGTTCTTTGATCACAAGGAACCCGTTTTTCCCGGGTGGCGTGCTCTTGCCATCCTTATCCACCACGTCAGCGATTACTCCAGGGATGGCTTTTCCCGCATAACCGGGCCGCATGGGTTCGCCGAGAATGGTGGTTACCATATGCATGCCGGTCTCAGTCTGCCACCAGGTATCCACGATCGGGCACCGGTCTTTTCCGATTACATGGTAAAACCATTCGAAAGCTTCCGGGTTCAATGGTTCCCCGACAGATCCCAGAATGCGCAGTGAACTGAGGTTGTACTTGTCAGGCCACTCGCGACCGAGTTTCATGAACATCCGGATCGCTGTCGGAGCCGTGTACAGGATGGAGACCCCGTACTCCTCGACCATCTTCCACCAAATACCAGGATCCGGGTAATCGGGCGTGTTCTCGCAGATGAAGATCGTGCCGCCTACGCAGAGCGGACCGTATACCACGTACGAGTGCCCCGTGATCCAGCCGGGGTCAGCGGTACACCAGTAGACATCGTTCTCCTTGAGATCAAAGATGTACTTGGTCGTGTAGTATACCCCGACCATGTATCCCCCGCAGGTGTGGACAATTCCCTTGGGCGCACTGGTAGTCCCACTCGTGTACAGGATAAACATCGGGTCTTCCGCGTCCATCACTTCTGCGGGGCAGTCCGTTCCTACATCGGAGAGCAACTCGTAGAAGTCAACCTCCATCTCGCTGTGGATCTCCACCGTGATCTGGAGTTGACGTCGCAGGATGACGAGATGTTCAACGGTCGGGGCGTTGATGATCGCCTCTTCGATCACGTGCTTTAGGGGAATCGACTTGCCCCTGCGGATTGCGATATCCGCCGTGATCACCACTTTTGCACCCGCTCCTACGATCCGCTGGTGCAGTGCCGCGGCACCGTAGCCGCCAAATACGACCGAATGGATCGCACCAATCCGGGCGCAGGCGAGCATTGCTATCACCTGCTCCGGGATCACCGGCATGTAGATACAGACCCGGTCCCCCTTGCAGACCCCGAGTTTTTTCAATCCGTTTGCGAAACGCTGCACTTCCCTGAGGAGCTGCCGGTAGGTATAGACCCGGTCTTCCGTATCGGACTCTCCCCGCCAGATCAGCGCGACCTTGTTACGGTTCGTGCCAAGTACGTGCCGGTCCAGGCAGTTGTAGGTGATGTTAGTCTTGCCATTGACGAACCAGCGTGCGTAGGGATAATTCCATTCGCGTACCTTGTCCCATGGGGAGAACCAGTGAAGTTTCTCTGCGATATTTGCCCAGAACGCATCAGGGTCTTTGATAAATTCATTGTACGCCCACGTGTAGTCACCCATCCAGATGTTCTGGCGATAGGAGGGATCAGGAGTATAGTACTTCTGTTCGGTCTTCAAATCCGCGCTCTCTACCATGAGTACCTCTATTTAACATTATCAATAATGATGAATTCTAATTAATCTTGTGGTTCTAATTGCCCAAATCTGCCCGTTTCGGCCACCATTACACGCCTGAGCAGAGCGCGAAGATTACAGCAAATTTAAATTGTGCCATATCAAATTAAAAAAAAAATGTTGTGTGGGCATCAGTTCTGTTCTTATCCGGACGATTCTGCACGCATTGCCTTTTTTTAAAAAAAAAGTCCGTTCTCCGCAAGGGAGCAAAAACCAGTCATTACCGAGGTGAAACAGTGACCCAAAAAATGTTGAGTGAAGCAGAAAGCTATGATATCCTCAGGAAATATGATCTTCCTGTCCCTGAATACCTGGTTGTAAAGAGCGGAGAGGACGCAGCACATGCCTGCGAGCGCATGGGATGTCCGGTCGTCATGAAGAACATCTCACCCCAGATTGTCCACAAGAGTGATGCGGGTGGCGTTATTGTCGGTATCGGGAGCAGGAAGGCAGCACTGGGGGCATTTACCAAGATTATCGATGGCGCAAAAAAGCCTACGACTCTGATGCAGAGATTGTGGGTGTGATTGTTGAGCAGCAGGCAGAACCCAGCCTTGAACTCATCATCGGAGGGAAGACCGATCCGGCATTCGGGAAAGTGCTCACCTTCGGCATGGGTGGCACCATGGTCGAACTGATGAAAGATGTGACCCTGCGCATCCTCCCTATAACGGAAGATGAGATCCGCCAGATGATCAAGGAGATCAACGCATACCCGCTCATTGCCGGGTATCGCGGAGCAAAACCCCGGGATGAAGAGATACTCGTAAAGATCATCGGCAACTTCAGCCGGTTTTTCATGGAGAGCGAAAATGTCGTGGAGTTCGATATCAACCCGCTCCGGCTGTACGAGAAGGGTGCCTGCGCAGTCGATGTCCGCATCATCGTGACCGATAATGTGGAGGTTGTCGAAACCAAAGAGCGCAAACCAGTCCCGATGGAATATTTCAACCCCCGTTCGATTGCCGTGATTGGTGCGTCACAGGATTCCACGAAGATGGGATATGCCGTTATGCATAACCTGCTTCACTTCCCCGGCCAGCTCTACCCGGTCAACAACAAGCGATCCGAGATACAGGGGCTTAAGGCATACCCCAACATCCTGGCGATCGAAGCGCCGGTAGATCTTGCGGTGATCACGGTTCCCGCTATCCATGTTCCGCGTGTGGTTGAAGAGTGCGGGCAGAAAGGCGTTTCGATGGTTGTCATTATCACCGCCGGGTTCAAGGAAATGGGTGAAGATGGCAAGGGACTTGAAGATCGCGTAAAGGCAATCGCACAGGGTCATGGGACCAGGATCATCGGGCCGAACTGCCTGGGGATCATCGTCCCTCCAAGAGGAATCGATACCACGTATGTCCACCAATCACCCGACCCCGGGAATATTGCATTCATCTCCCAGAGCGGTGCAATCATCAACACGGTCGTTGACCTGAGTCTTGCAAAGGGCATAGGGTTTTCCAATGTCATATCGGTAGGAAACCAGACAGACTTTGGTTTCCTCGATTACCTCCGCTATGTCCAGAAAGACGATAAGACCAAGGCAGTGATCCTCTATATCGAGCAGATCACCGACGGCAAAGGATTCATGGAAGTCGTTTCGGAAATGGCTAAGACAAAACCCGTAGTGGCGATCAAATCTGGTTCATTCGCGAAAGGTGCACATGCAGCATCGTCACATACTGGTTCTCTCTCCGGGTCTTATGATGTATACATGGAAGCGTTCAGGAAATCCGGAGTTATAGCGGTTCATACGCTTACCGGTGCATTCCTTGCAGCCCAGATGCTTGCCCACCCGAAAGGCTACCCGAAGAGTAAACGTGCGGTAGTAATCACCAATGCGGGTGGTTTTGCCGTCCTCTCATCGGATTATGCAGAGCGTTACGGCGTTGAGATCATTGATCTTCCCAAGGATGTTATTGAAGAACTCAACGGATTCTTACCGGAGTTCTGGAACAAGGGCAATCCGATCGATCTGCTGGGCGATGCAAGTGATAAACGGTTCGAGAAAACGTTTGAGGTGCTGGCACGACATGACGATCTCTGGGATATGGCATTTCTGATTGGGTTCCCAAACCTCGTGCTCCCTTCAGAACATCTCGCCAAAAAGATCTTAAAGTTTTCTGAGATGACGGAAAACCGGCTTATCGCCACCCTGCTCGGAGGAGCCCCTATGGATGCCGGGCGGGAACTCTTAAAAGAGAATAATATCCCGAGTTTCGATGAACTGGATTTTACCTTACGGGTAATGGGGAGAGTACTCTGGCAGAAGTTCCGTGTCAAGGCACCCTGGCTGCTCTAAAGCATTCCCACAAACAAGAATTTTTTTTGCGATTTTATAACATCCATAAAAAAAAATCTGATTTGAATTCCCTTTTAAGATTGTATAATCACTCATAGGGTAATAAGGATCTCATAGTCTGTTGGTTTTTGGGTAATCAGGAAATTATTCTGAACTATCAAAAATGAATTGGACACTGGATTAAAGAGATTTTTAAAAAATTATGGGTATGGTTATTACCTAATCGTACTGTCTCCAGGTGTGGCTGCATTCCGTGCACCGGAAGAACCGCACCTCGCTCTCATCTGCAGCTCGCAACTGGCGGAGCCACCAGAAGGCAAGATTGTGCTCGCATTTCGGGCATTTTATCTGGATAGTGGGCATGGTTTTGATTTTAGTATCTTCATCATCTACAATCGTGATCTCATTCTCTGTGCGCATCTTCTTGGTCGTCATCTGGTCAGCGGCTTCAATTTTACGAATATACCCGCATTTCCGGCACTTGAGCTGACCCCCAGAAGAGATCATCATCGTCTTACATTCAGGACAGAACATCGGTATTCCATGCGTGAGCAAAGGAGATTAATCCTCGTGTCAGGAACACCGGTTTTCACCGGTTTTTTAAAAAAAAAGGGGATAATTATCAGTCCACATCAAAACGATTTTTTTTTAGTTTATGATAACATAAAAAAGTGTTCCTTCAGAATCCTTTTTTTGGTAAGGAGTGAATAATTGTGTAATGATCGAGTACCTGGTGCTGATCTCCTGTATTGGATTTTTTCTGTTCCTCCTGCCCGGTCCTCACCGGAAATATACCGCCATCATTGGGTGGACATTTATTGTTCTCGCCCTGTTTACCCAGTTGCCGGACTATTTTTCTGAAAACAATTTCATGTATCCGGTGATTGCTGCCCTTTCCGTGCCATTCCTCGTTATCACTGCCAAATATCTTCTTGCAGAGGATGACCGGGTAATGCACCTCTCCCGGGCTGCTGCGGTCACTTTTCTTATCTACGCTCCGTTCGGGTTCGATCAGATACCACTATTTGCAGCTATCGGGAACGGGCTCATAGCGCTTGTCGTTAATCAGGTAGTTTGGATTCTTGAATTGTTAAATTTCCCGGTTACTCTGGACAGCTGGAACATCATTATGCACAACACATTCCGTGTCGAGATTATTCTCGGGTGCACCGGTATCCAGAGCATTGCGATCATGCTGGGAGTGGCAGCGGCAGTCCCGACAACTCTGAAACAGAAGTGCTATGCTTTCCTTATAGTAGCCCCGACAATCTATTTCTTAAATCTCTTAAGAAATGTGTTTGTCATCATCGCATACACGGACCAGATGTTTCCCTATTACCCGGATATTGCCAGCAATGGTGAACTGGGGTACGAGAGTTTCTTCTGGGCACAT
This sequence comes from Methanoregula sp., assembly GCA_041662685.1. Lineage (GTDB taxonomy): Archaea > Halobacteriota > Methanomicrobia > Methanomicrobiales > Methanospirillaceae > Methanoregula. The sequence continues at coordinate 23,290 of JBAZRZ010000017.1, read as the reverse complement.
AATGTGATCGTAGAACTGCTGGCTCTTCTCTGCCTGGTCGTGATCGCATACGGGCTCTTTACCATCATTCCCAAACTCGGCAACTTTGCCGATGACCTGTATCAGCTCTATTACGGCGAAATCAGGAGAGCGTTTTATAAAGACAGATAATCCGCTGGATTGCAGAAAGGTTTGTACAGACTGCAATAATAATCACAAACGCCTGGATAAAACCGGATACGCTTTTTTATGGAATCCGCACGAGAATAGTCTCAGGCCGGCACAAGGAACCTTCACCGTTTAAAGGATTGTTGCTCTGTTGAAACCCTGATGAAAAACAAGTAGTCGCTCTGGGGGATCTTTTACCGATCGTGCTTCCACCCCCGCCACCCGGGCATCCCCACTATTGCGATAGGTTTTGGAAAGTTGATAAAAAAACCCAAAAAATAAGGGGGGTCAAGGGAATGCTCCCCTTGGGCTGCCTCCCACTCCGGGGAGAGAGGGAGTCACCCACCAAGCGGCCGTAAGAGAATAAGCGAACAACGGGAAAAAGAGGATTTCAACAGATTCAGGATTGTCTTTTTTCCCTTCCACGTTTTCGGGACAGGCGATCTCTGCACAGACCGCGGGTTGTGTAGTGTTCATCAGCACTATTATGGCGAAATTTAGAAAGCGTTTTGTAAAGATAGTAGATCCGCTGGATTGCAGAAAGGTTTGTACAGACCGCAATGATAATCACCGATACCCAGATAAATCCTGATACACCACCGAGTATCAGCACAAGGATGGTTTCAGGCCGGCCAAAAAAACCCACTCCTTCAAGCGGATCGTCAATCTTTCCCTCCACTTTTTCGTGATAGCCAATCTCTGCGTAGACAACGGGCTTGATGAACGTATTCATCAGGGAACCGATGATGGCAAATGCCACAACGGCAAAATCCGATAAGGGGGGACCAGCGAAGTACTGGCTGACGATAGTAATACCGCTCAGCCCCACACCAAGCAGCACGAGAGCATCGACATACTTGTCTACGATCCAGTCAAAGACTGCCCCAAAATCCGTATGGGTATTGGTCTTTCTCGCTACACTTCCATCTACAAGGTCAAAGATCGCAGAGAGCAGCAGGAAAAGAGCACCTGACAAGAACTGCCGCTGGAAAAACAGGACCGCACACACAATACCGGCAAGAAGCGCAAGCAGTGAGATCTGGTTAGGTGTAGTACCAATCCTGACAAAGACCTCTGCGACCGGCTCAAGGTACCGGGTAAACCTTGGGCGGAGTGCAGTAATATTCATAGCACAAATCATAGGAACGTAAACGTTTAATAATTGCTCTATATCGTCGAAAGTCCCAACTAGTCCTATCATCACTTTATTTATACGACACGCCCAATGTAACCGGAGAGCTGAGTAGCAATGACCTCACCTACAGATCGCCCGCATGTGCTAATGATGTCGGAGATCACCGCAGACGGTAAACTGACCTTAAAAAAGGGCGCATCGTCAAAGATCCTGATGAAATACATGGCTCATGAGACCGAGCTGCTGCTCCACAATACCCGGGCAGAATACGATGCGATCATGGTCGGAGCCAACACGATCCGCATCGATAACTCGTTTCTCACGGTGCGCTATGTCGAGGGTAAAAGCCCCCTTCGGGTGATCCCGTGCAGCATGGCAGATCTCCCCCTTGATGCCAACGTGCTGGGTTCCGATGCGCCCACTGCGATTGCGGTCTGTGAAGCGGCCCCAAAGGACCGCATTGACGCAATAAAAAAGAAGGGAGCACACGTAATTGTTGCCGGTAAAACCCATGTCGAGCTTCCGCTGCTCTTAAAAATTCTCAAGGAAAAATTTGACATAAACAAGCTGATGATCGAAGGGGGACCTACGCTCAACTGGCATATGCTCCATGACCGGCTTGTCGATGAGATCCGCCTTATACACCTGCCGTTCATTGTCGGGGGTGCCGATACCCCTTCACTGGTAGGGGGAATGCATATCAATACTGAAGACGAGATGATCCGGCTCAACTTAAAGAAATATTATATGTGCGGCAGCAACCTCATCTCCGAGTTTGATGTCATCTACACTAAGGAATAAACATAAGGAGTAAACAATTGACGGTACCTATACCCTCGTTCCTTCTGGATCTGCAAAACCCCCGTCCCATGCGGGGCTGAAATGGTTTTTAATTATTGTTTTCGGGCTTATCGTAGTTATTGGCAGCATAGGTGCCTCTACTTCACTCATGGGGATCAGATGGGCGTTACGGTCGTCCGCATGGAAGGCACCATGGTGACCGGTGAGGCATCCGATGGAGAAAACATCGGTAGCGAAGTGGTGGGAAAAGAGTTGCGCGAGGCTGCCGATGACCCGATGGTAGAAGCAATTGTACTGCGGGTGAACAGTCCCGGCGGTTCACCTGCTGCCGCACAGGAAATCATAGGGGATCTCGAATATGCAAAAACGAAAAAGCCTGTCGTTGTTTCCATGGGCGATATGGCGACATCAGCTGCCTATTACGTAAGCGCCCATGTAGACAGGATCTATGCCGATCCGGATACGTTCACTTCCGGTGTCGGCGTGATATGGAAATTCTCCGATATCAGCCGCTGGATGGATAAGGAAGGTTACAATCTGAGTGTGGTCAAGTCCGGGGCCAAGAAAGATATGGGCTCTACAGCCCGTCCACTCAACAGCGATGAAGAGGCCTATGCCCAGAAGATCGTGGATGAAAGTTTTGAGAACTTTATCTCTGATGTCACATCCCACAGGATGATCGCACGATCCGACATTGATGATGGCAGGGTAATCCGCGGGGCTGATGCGATAAAACTAAACACCGTCGATGAGCTGGGCAACTTAAACGACGCGATAAACGGTGCAAAGAAGATGGCCAAATCGCGGGGTTAACTTTTTTAACTCATTTTTATTTTGTTAATTTTGTGCGGGTTGGTTGAGCTCTGTCAACATGCTTAAAAAACCCGAACGCTCACGGGCGCTCCCCCCAAAAATGCGATAACACCAGAACAGGTAATAGCGTCTCCATCGCAAAGCTCCGGGGCGATTTGGGGGGACATGATTGTGCCACAGCTCCCATATGGGCTTCAAAATGCGGGGGTTCAGGAACCGGCTATACCCTTTGATCGGCCCAGCGACCCCCATAAGGGGGTGGGTAAGCTCCTTTAATTCTGTAAAATTAGTTTTACTTTTTTTCAGGGTCCGTGTTTGAGCCTTGCAGGTCAATACCCGTTTTTTCATATCATCTGTAACGGGTCTGCTTTCATAAACTCGCGGCAGACTGTTGTTGCGTAATGCCCGGGTGGCAGGGTGAACTTCAGGCGCACATCGATATTTTCTATGGATGATTCAATGGCTGTTTTTAACGTGATCGGGCGCCATGCACCCTCAAATTTTGTGCTGACAAATGTCGCTGCCCGTTCAAAATCTTCTGCAGTGATCCGATGAGCAGAAAGAAGCGATTCCATAATCTGCTCCCCCTGCGTAGTTGCCTCCGTTTTTACCTTACCGGGCATGAACAGCGCTATGGAGCAGCGGCCACGCGTTATGTGAATCGAGACCGCGTTGGCGTTCGTTGCCGTAACCGTATCCGTGCGTCCGTTTGCAAAGATCAACCGGTCACCGGGAACCGGGTCATTGAGTGTCCCCCCGTCATCGAACCGCTGGCTGAGTGCGCAGTTGAACAGGTACGACTGGAAGGCAGAGACAAATAAGGAAAGCAGTTTTGGCGGCAACTCCTTTAAGGCACCGGGATAATCGCCGGGATGCGAATACAGGTGGTGAAGCATTGCACGTTCAAACGCCATATGGACCGGGAGGTTGCGCAGCGCAGGTTCCGGATCCCTGGTGGCAAAAAAGTCCGACCGTATGGTCTCGACAGGATCCACTTCACCGGGGAATTCCTGTCCCACATACGTAACAACAGCCTGTTCATAATCTCCCCGTAAGATCCATTCCCCGACCCGGTGGGTTACCGGTCGTATTGCCCCGAACCGCTGGAGCCCGAAGTAGTTGGGAACACCGTCAAATGCTGTACCGGTAATTGTCTGCACCTGTTGGACGAGATCAGAAGACCGGGTGTCCCGTATGACCAGGTCAAACCGGTTTCCCAGCAGCTGGCCCAGGGACAATGCCTCATTGGATTGCCGGACGGGCTCTAACGTGATGTCCTTGAGATGGATGGCTGCAACCTGCCCGGCAGTCACATTATAGATTGAGATCCACTGGCGGGTGATCGCATTCCGGTCTTTTGTACCCGCCCAGCCGATACGGCGGTGGCTGATGCCGAGCCGTTTTGCGATCTCCTTGACTGCATGCTGGAGTTCCCAGTTCTTTTTTATGAGCAGGCAGATGAGATATGGGCCGGTAGTGCCACCTTTTTCAGGAAGCGGAAGCTCTTCGACAAGGAAATCTTCCGGCAACGATCTGAGCCTGCCCCCGATCCCTTCGGCATCGCTCGCATAATATCGCATGCCAAGTTCGCGTTCGAGGGGATACGTGCTCGGTTTCATAACAGCGTGAGTGTACCGGTGATCTTATCGAGGTCTTCACTCTTGGCCGGCCCAAGTCCGAGCGCGGTGATTGTGCCGGGCGGGATCTCGGTCATACCGGCATCCTGGATAAGGGAGTGGGAGATACCGGCACGTTCCGCGATCACCCTGAGCTCATGCAATGTTCTCTCGTCATTGGCTTTGAGCACGACCTTCTTCTGCCCTTCCGAGATCCACGCTTTTGAGAGCGCCTTGTCGGCATTGTTGTATGCACCGATGGATGCATGCGCCGCCTGGGCACACCGTTTGCCGCAGCTCATCTTGACATCATTCCTGATGATGAGACATTGTTTGTATTTGAACTCGGGCTCGACTACCATTGTTCTGAAACATTGGTCGTCTCACGTCAAATAAGTATAGATTATGACCGGGTGTAAATACACCAGCGGTAAAAAAACCGTAACGAAAAGGTATCTCATACAACAATCACGGGCAGGAAAAGATTTCGGGAAATGATGGCGTGATATTTTTATCAGACCGGTGTTAGTCAATTGGATGTGCCATACGGTATCCTTGAGATGAGGGATATTATCCCGTGTGAAAAGTCCGGTTTAAAAAAAAATGCTCACCAGATCTTCGAATAGTTCAATACATTTCGAGAGAACATTATACACGGATAGGGGGAACTATTGAATGGCACAGGTACTACTCTCACCACTGAGCTGGGGACTCGGTCATGCGATGAGGGATATCCCCATCATACGAACACTCCTCGCACACGACCACGAGGTCACTATTGCCGCATGCGGGAATGCCTTAAACGCCCTTAAACAGGAATTTCCCCAGTGCCGGTTCATCGAATTCGAGGATTACCCCGTACCGTACAGTTCGGGCAGCCTGTTCCTCCCGAAGTTCTTTTTGTTTCTTCCCGTCATGCTCAAGGCGGTCGCAAACGAACGAAAGAATCTTGCAAAGATCCTCTCAAAGGATCGCTATGACCTCATCATCAGCGACAACCGGCTGGGGGCATATTCCTCAGAAGTGCCCTCCGTCTTTATCACCCACCAGCTGCACTACCACATGCCTTTAGCCCTCTGGCCAGTGGAACTCTTCGCCCTCCGTATCAATACGTTTCTCCACCGGAAATATGACCGGGTCATCGTGCCGGACAACCCGCCGGGACCCCTGGCCCTTGCAGGAAAACTCTCCCGTCCCGGATCTGCGGATACAGAATCGCGGGCATTTTTTTCCGGTATCTTAACCAGCATACAAAAACGGGGCAGCCCGGAGGATCTCGATTACCTTGTCATGATATCGGGACCTGAACCCCAGCGGACAAAACTCGAAGAGCTCCTGCTCCCGTCCATCCATGAACTCGAAGGAAAAAGCGTGGTAATCCTGGGGAGCCCGAAGAGAAAGACCGAGATTACCGGCACGGATACCTGCACGGTGAAAGGATACGTATCCAATGAAGAGAAAGTCGAGCTCATGAACCGCGCAAAGTTTGTCATCTGCCGTTCAGGGTATACAACCATGATGGAACTTGCAGAACTCAGAAAGAAACACGGCCTGTTTATCCCTACACCCGGGCAGACCGAACAGGAATATCTCTCGTGGTATTACCAGAAGCAGGGCTGGTTCCATTCCCAGAGCCAGTACCGTCTCAATCTTGCCGTGGATGTTCCCGCGGCACAAGGATATTCCGGGTTTCCCGACATACCGTCAACAGGAGAAAATGTCAGCAGGCTCTATAATGAACTGCTGGCAGGTTATCTCGAATAGAGTAAAGTTACCCCGGCACGGTTCAAATAGATCGAGAACACATCTTTGATCCATGGATGATCTGGTGCTGACCGGAACCTTGTCGCTCATCGCATTCTTTGCCGTCATCATTGCCGGTATTCTCGCAGTGCTCTTTTTTTTTTCTCCTGGGTGTGGAGTGCAGCGGGTGCAGGGAATTACAACAGCATCCTTGTGAGTCTTCTTGCAATCATTATCGCAGGATGCGCTTATACGGGTACAGGGTACTACCTTTTTTCAAAAGGATAGATTTAATTCCCACACCAAAAAACACTTTCACCGTCTGGCAGGCTTTTTCCGGGGGGAATTGTGGTGCCGGTATCTTATTGAGTGGTCAGCATAATCGTAAATATGATCACGATCGCAAGAACGATTGCAGCCAGAAGAACAATAAACAGCCGGTAATCCGAGCCGGTCTTCTCGTCATTTTTATTTATGATACGATTCTTTGGAGGGGAGTCTTTGCGTTTGGGAGAGTGTCCGGGCATAATTAGTGAAGGCAGATGGGATTTTTGGAAAGATAAGGATACTGGATTTTTTTTAAAACTATGATTCCAATCGCCACACGCATACGGGTACATGAAAAAAAAACAGCGCTATGTTCCGGTTAAAAAGAGGTTAGTGGAGCCGGTAACCGAGACTCTGGACAAGCACCATCATCTCACGGACCTGCTCGTCCTGCTTCTTTGTCAGCTTGCGGCCATTCTGGATCAATCGTCCCATCCTGACGATCTGCATGCGCTGCTCCGGTGAGAGAGCTCCTGAGTGGTGCGACCATTTGAGGATATCGAACCATTTCTGGCGGTTGAACGAGATGCCATAACTCGACGGGGTTGTCATAAAATCGCCAAGGTTTTTTCCCTGGTCCCCCGTTTCATCCTCATCAGGTTCCTGCCCTGTTTCTTGTTCATCAGCCGGCTCAGGCTCTTCAGCAGGATCCTCTTTCATACCCTGAGTTCCCGCTGCCGGCCGGGTAATGAGACCGTCAGAAACCCCGTTTATCCGATCTACTGCACCCGGGCCGGTGGAAACATCCTCAAACAAATCCTCAATCCCTAAAGACGGGGATACTTCCTGATTGTCATCCGTAATCGCCAGAGGCACCGGCTCTGCACGCGTTGCGGGTGGATGAGTGACAACTACTGCCGTAGGGGTGAGTCTGATCTCGGCAGGAAGATCGGCCTGTTTGACCACAACCGCCCATTTGCGTTCCCGCTCCGATGCTGCCGGAGGTGTGCCGGAGAAAGACTGCTCCAGCCGAACAGCCTTTCTTTCGGTAGCTGCAAGCCGCTCCCCATCATTCATATGATCTTCCCACTCATCGGCAAGAGCAGTTCGTACCTGCTGGATCTCATCAGCAAGGGCATCTGCCCGTGCTTCTGCTGCCGCTTTCCCGGATTCAAGAATCTTTACCTGCTGCTCGAGCACCCGCTGTCGGGCAACCACCAGATCGAAATCCTGGTTGAGCTTCTGGATCTTTGCCGCACGCAGGTCATCGTGCTGTTGACGTGCCTCTTTTACCGGGGTAAACTCGTGCTCAGCCTGCTCCTTTGCAAGGGTGGCTTTTAACGCTTCCTGCTCGGCGGTTGACCGGGCAATGTCCCCTTCAAGCCGGCTCGTAACCTGCGCAGCATTTTTCAGGTTCACTTCTGCGGTGCGGCGAATCCTCCGCTCGGTCTCAAGTTCCGCTTTTGTCCGTTCCAGATCGTCAGAGAGCGAACGGGCCCGCTGACCGGCCTGTTCCTTTCCCTGGACTACCGAGTTCAGCTCACATTCCAGTTCGTCAATACGTGACGATGCAGCCTTGAAATCTGCAAGAAGGACGGAATAGATCCGGGTCGCAGCCTCAAGATCCTGGTTTAACTGGAGGAGATTATTTTTATGCACATCAAGATCGGTTTTTGTCCGGTCGTGCGCACCGCGAACCGATTGCAGGGTTTCATCCCGCTCGTGGAGCGCTGCATTCAACCGTTCTTCAACAGCCGCATGCTCTTCTTTTTCTGTGTCCAGTGCCGACTCTACACGTTCGAGCGATGCGATGAGGGCACGGATTTTTTCATCGTTTGTGTCCTTTTGGATACCGGCATCAGCGATCTGTTTTCCAAGGGATTGGATCTTCCATTCACGCTCCTCAATCTCTGCCCGGGTCTCATTGAGTGCAGTGGTGACAGCGGCTGCCGCTGCGGCTGTTTTTTCCTCTTCTGCGTGAGCGACAATAAGCTCATCTCTGAGGATCTTTAATTCCCGTTCCTGGGAAAATATCGAAGCAATGGAGGAATCAAGCCGGCCTTGCAATTCATCGAGTTGCTGTTTGTGCGCATCCTCCTGTAACTCGTGGGCTGCTTTAACCTGCCCGATCTCGAACCGGAGGGTTTCAAGGAGTATCTCTGCCGACGTGCACCGACCCGTTTCAGATTCCAGCACTGATTTTAACCTGAGGTGCTCATCATTTTGCTGCCGGGCAGAATCCTTCATCTCCTCAAAAAGGTGTGTCAGCTCCTCTTCCGACTGTGCTTTTACCAGGAGCACGGATTTCGTCTCTTGTTCTGCCGCATCTGCCCGGTCTTTCTCTTGCGAAAAAGCCGATGCCAGGTGTTCGCGTTCGAGGGTTAGTACCTGAAGTGACGTTTCGAGTTGCTCTTTTTTTGTATTTGACTCACTTACGGCAAGATCGAGCATCGCAGAGCGCTTTTTTTCCTCTTCCAGCGCCGCTTGTGCTGCATCCAGCTCCGTTGTTTTTGTACCGATAACCTGCGAGTGGGACGATACCTGTTGGGCTAAAAGGGAAGTTTCCGACTGGTGAGAGTGTGCAGTTGTTTCTTTTTCCTCTAACAGTATCCGGATATGGTCTTCAGCGGCGGTTAGGTTTACCGTGGCATCTCCCAATGCCCGCGAGAGTTGTCCGGCTTCAGCGGTTTTTTCATCGAGCGCCTGTTCGGTCTCTTCGAGTTCCCCTTTGAGGGTGCGCTCATCCTGCTCTTTGTTCTTAACACTGGTATTGAGCATCCCGATGAGCCGTGCGTTCTCAATGCCGGCTTCTTCAAGCGTTGTTAACCGTGAGGAGAGTGCCTGGAGTTCTGTGTGGGCAGAGGTGAGATCTTCTGAATTCTTGACCGCGATCTCAAATGCGGACATGAGGAATTCCAATAGTTTCCTGCGGTCAGCAGTGACCACAAAGACCCGGCCCTCATGCTGGATTTTGAACTGCGTCTTTATCTGGTCTGTGGTCTGCCGCTCAACAGGAGTTATGAGCATTCCTTCGACAAGCGAGAGAAGATAGGGTGAATCATAGGGCTGGGCGATGAAATTGTCTGCATTGCCATCAAGGATGTACAACAGGTCTCCTAATGAGGATGCGCGTGTCAGGATCATGACCGGGATCATCCAGAGGTTTTCATCAGACTTGATCTGCCGGCAGTACTCGTATGCCTCCTGTCCAAAGGAGATTGTATCACAGATAATCAGGTTGGGTTTTCCTGAGCGAACACTGTCGATGAGCTGCGGCCCATCGGAAATAAGGGTAACCCGGTAATCCTGATGCCCAAGCTGTTCCATGAGTTCCAGTGTCTCTGGTTCACTCCGACCCAAAACGAAAATATCTATGACACTTTCGGTTCCATCTGATTGAGGATTATTCATCGCCATCTCTCGCACGGTTAAACTCTCACAGTACTCTTGTGCCTGAATATATGATTTTATATACTGTATTATAGCACTTCTGGTCGAAAAGAGCGGTCCGGGGCCTTAGTGCTACAAAAACAGATGAAAATTTTAAAATAGAGGGTCCGGGTTTACGGACCGTGCATGGTTGGATCAAGGGGGTATCCGGTCGATCGCCATTGTTACCTTAAGATATATATTCCAGACAACTGCAGGTGCCGCAGAAGAGTCCGGATCACCCGGTGCGGGGTTCAGGATAACGGGTTGCGGCGTTCCACCCAGCAGTCAATGAGTGCCCGTGAGATGCTCAGGCGCGACGGGAGGTTATCGCGGCTGAACCATCCCGCTGATACGATCTCATTGTTGTCAATCGTGATTTCCCCTCCGGCATAATCCGCTACAAACCCGATCATGAACGAATGGGGAAACGGCCACGGTTCACTGCCGAAATAGCGGATATTTTTCACCGTAATTCCCACTTCCTCTTTTACTTCCCGGTGGACTGTATGTTCGAGATTTTCACCGGGTTCTACAAATCCGGCGATAACACTGTGAAGGTCAGGAAGAAAATGGGGTGAACGGGCAAGAAGGATCTGGTCCTCTTTCTGCACCAGTACAATGATCTCCGGGGAAAGCTGGGGATAGGTGATCAGGTTGCAGTCCGAACAAAATTTCGCCCGTTCGGTCCGGAGCTGACGGGTTTTTGCACCGCATTGTCCGCAGAACTGCGTGGTGCGATCACAGTCGATGATCTGGACTGCGAGAGCAGCAATTGCCAGTTCATCCTCCGGCACCCGCCCAAAAAGGTCCCGGACACCGGAATAATCCCAGCCCGCGGGAATAGGTGTACCTGAAGCACGCTCGACTGCGTAACAGGAGGTTGCATCCCGGTGTCAAAGATACTGTACCCTCGGTTCAGGGCCCAGGGAACCAGCCGGTTTTTTTTCTGATAAAATGGTCGGTTTATCGCCGGTTGTTACGGCAACTTCGTTGCCGCTGACAATGACAAAGAGGGCTCCGCTCACCGGGATCTCATCGGGAACGGGAAAACAAGAGACCAGTGAGCCTGCTGACAATTTCGCTTCGTGGATCATGACCCTCCGGGAATATCCCCGTACGTGATACCCGGGGGTTGACCGGTGATGGGATCAATAAGAATCTGTACGCTCCCCATCGGGACACGGGTTGAACTGTGTTTGAGGAGGGTTCCGTTCCGGTACACTTCGATAAGGAGCGTATCTCCGGAGTTATCCTGCTTCTGGACTGATGCCTTGACTACGCGATCACTCCAGAGTATTTTGTAGAGCTGGACACCCGTGCCGGAGGCGGGATGCATGAGTTCGGGATTTCCCACCTCACCAATAAAGGTTTGCGGATATTTTATGCGCACCCACACCCCGTCAACAGGGATCTGGGCAGGGAGCGGAGTGGGAGTTGGCTGAACCGTGACAACCGTGACGACAACGGGTGGGGGGGTCTCAACAGAGTCCCGTGGGTAAAATGAGCCGATGACTACTGCCCCCATTACCACGAGTATGATGATGATAATCGCGGCGATAAGGACAAAGGGAAATGATCGTTTCCGGGTATTAAGGGCAGGTGAAGAGATTGCAGCAGGCACACGGGCTGTTTCAGGAGCGGGTTGTTGTACGGGCTTCCCATCCGCAGGACATTCCGGGCTCATCCGACTGGCAGAGCAGATCTCTTTTTGACTCTTTGCCACCGGCTCTTCAGGAGTTGGACGGATCGGGTTTAAGTCTGCCTTTGGTTCGGTCTCAATCGGTTCAACAGCGGGGATTGGCCCTAAAACCGGAATCGGGAGGATGGCCGGTACAGGAATTATTACCGTGCGGACTGCTTCGGCCCATGCCCGCGCAGCATCCGAAGTTGCCGGGTTTTCACCAGTTTCAGGAGTAATTACCGGAAGAGAGACCGGCTCTTCTGCATCTGTCACTTCCGTTTTGCTCGGTTCTTCGGATGGGGGCCTGAAGGAATCAAAGGATTCAACCGGTCCTGCATCGTTTAAAGGAGCGGGTTCTTTTGTCCCTGCGGATATTCCCTTGTCCACCGGGGCATCCGGCAGTGCCGGTGACATGACCGGTTCTGCCGTTACTGCACGTTCCCCGATGACCTGTTTATGAGGTCCGAACGTCTCGATCCGGTAGGTTACTGACATCCGTGGCTGGATGGCCTTGACCGGATCATACGGGAGAGTACCGGCAGAAAGTGCCCCATCACGGGCTTTTACCGCATAGTCACCGAGTGTTGCCGCCCACTCATTGCATTCCTTTGTTCTCTGTTCACCTTTTTGTTGGGTGAAGATGAAGTCCATCGGATGCGGGGCACCGGTACCGGAGGGGTCCATGTGGGAGAGGGTGATGATCGGATCTCCTTTCACATCCATACCTGCAAACACGGTGATGATGGTTTCAAGCGGGATTGTCCGGAGCTGGAATGGGGTTGCAGAATTATCGATAAGGATGAGACGCCGGCTGGTAAGCATCAGGTCCAGGTACACGCCATCGATGCGGATATTGTGCGTGGACAGGATCAGGGATTCGTCGCTGGATAAGTACGGGTCGCCCATGGTACCTCGGGTGAGTTAGTGTACTGTGCGCTGTCCGGGGCAATATGCTTTTTAGCCGGCAGAAGCCGGTTGCCGGGGATCTGGAGCAGCATGCCAATACCCGGTAACAGGCTTCCATGAAGATGCACAGGAGCGTACAAGCAGGGTAAAGCAGGCAACAATGCCATCACAGCAGCAGGACGGGGACCTGAAACCGCGTGAACAGACCATAAGGAACAACACTCACACCAGGACGGTTGTGATGTAAATTTTTAAAACCTGCCGAAGACAGAGCAGGCAAAGGGAATGTGATTGCAGAGTACAAAATTATCCGGGCCCGGGTGCGAGGCCTTCTGGTTTCATGCGGAGGAGTCTGGATGTGTTCGTGTCTGATTTTCGTGCCATATATCCATGCTCAATGGGGGAAATGTTCCTGTGTTTAACAATTCTCACACCAAAAATTACTCAGTACCCCGTAGCATAATACCAGTCGCCCTCTTTTAAGACGTGGACGGGCACATTGAACAGCCCGCTGATCTTTGCATCGGTCAGCATCTCCTCTTTTTTGCCATCGTCAACAAACCGCCCGTCTTTCATGAGAATGATGCGATTGATCTCCGGGATGATATCATGCAGGTTGTGGGTCACTAAAATGATGCCGGTACCGGATTGTGCGATCTTTCTCATCAGGGTCCGGAACGTGTGGAGGGTGTGCAGGTCAAGGCTGTTGGTGGGCTCATCGAGGATCAGGGCAGCCGGGCGGTGCACAAGCGCCCGCCCGATCAGGAATCGCCGGGCTTCACCGGATGACATCCCGGTCATCGGGCGTGCCTGTAAGGGTTCGATCTCTAAAAATTCCAGGATCTCATCGGTTCTCCGTTCCATAGCGGGAGTCACCGTGTGGTTGAAGAGCCCGATGCTCGAGAAGAACCCGGACAGGATCACCTCCCTGCCCGAGACCTCCCGCGTATACGTATATTGCAGGTCATTGGACACAATCCCGATGAAGGCACGCATGGCAAAGACATCCCAGAACTCCTTACCCCGTACCCGGAATACCGTGTCATCGTGAGGAAGAGGATAGTATTCCCGGTTCACCGCTTTGATGAACGAGGATTTGCCTGCGCCATTGGCGCCGAAGATGGCAATATGCTCGCCTTCCTGGATGGTAACCGAGAGCGATTCTAAGACAGTCTTATCGTCGTTTATCACGGTGACATTCTTAAATTTAAGAAGCGGCAGGTTGTTTGTTTTTTTAACGGAGTGTGTTTCAGTCATTTCAGGTGATTCCTGGTGCGGTGTGATGGGGTAAGGGGTTCTGTGGGCCGGAGAACCGGACGGGAGCCCGTGCGGTTCTATCCTTCACGTTCAGAGAAGCCCGGCAATCCTGATCGTATACGTCCGCTGGTTGCCATCGGTAGCACAGGAAAGCGTTCCTCCCGCCCGGTCACAGAGTCGCCCGAGAAAGCCCCTGCCTGTTTTTAAGGGATCTGAGACCGTGCACCCGGTTCCGGTAAGGGTGATGATGGCGTCGGTGTCGTCACGGTTTATCGTCAGGGTGATCGCATCAGCGCCGGTACCCACGAGATCTTCGAGAATGTACGTGACCAGGTCCGTAAGATCGTCATGATCTACTGCGGCAACAAGATTTTTTTCTGCCGCAGAGAACGAAAATGCAATATCGGACAGGAGTGACTGCATCCCGATCCGGCTCAGGAGCAGGCGGGTAAACGTTGAATCATCGTCAGCCGATGAAAGGAGATCGTCATATGAGCAGGCAGGAACCGAGAGCCCGGTCACCTGGGCCTCAAGGTGCCGGACCAGGTCGCATTCTGCCCGTTCGCAGGGTGGGCAGAACCCACGGAGCATGGTAGTATAGTCCGAGAGCAGCCGGGCCGCGCGCTGGACAAATGACGGGTCGATGATATGGGCGAGTTCGGCCCGGTCAAACGATCGTTCGAGTTTGGCAATCACCTGGCCGGCTTTGAGAGCCAGGTGGATAGAGACCCCGCCCCCTTTGTGGTGCTCCTCGGCAAAGGAACGGAACACGTCTAGTAGTTCATCGATCACGTCCCCTTTGATTAAGAGGCCGACTTCTTCTGCCACATCTGCTTCGCCGAGCTCTTCCATCACGTACGAGACATAATACAACCGTCATGCCATGATCGTGAAGAGCTCGTTGACCTGCTCCATGCACTCCTCGGCAAATGCAGCAGTCTCGATCGCCCGTTCCTGGTTGAGTTCCGCAATATTTTCGAGCGCCACGGCATCGGAACGGATGGCAGCAATCATCCGCCCCGCATCGGCAGCCATAATGAGCCGCCCGTGACCGGGAAGGACAAAAACTATTCCGCCATCTGCGAGGAGAGCCCCGATACCATCGAGAGAGCGGATGAGGGCACCCTGGTCCCATCCCCACATACCGGCAATCCCCTGGTTTGCTGCAAAGAGCACATCGCCGATGAATAACAGCCCGCCCATCCGGATACAGATACTGTCCGGGCTATGGCCGGGTGTATGGTAGACTTCAAGTGCAGGACCGGTGCCAAATTCGAGCCGTTCCTGTAAAAGACCTCCATCGGTCCGTCCCCTTATAATGGTGACGGTAGCCCCGTTGGAGAAGGCCAGTGAAATCGGAACACCGCAAAAACCGGCACGTTCATCCGTTACCAGGGGCAGCCCGATCCTGACAGGCGAAATTGTCTGGCCCAGGAGCGCTGCCTGGGTGAGTTTGACATCCTCGCGTTCCAGGGCAGCAGCTCCGGATTCCTGCACCGCAAAGACCATTGCATTCGGATGGGAAAAAGCTGCAACCGTCTGGGTGCCACGGAAATGATCGATATGGGCATGGGTGAGAACGACGAAGACGGGACGGTCATTACCCTCGCGAATCTCTTCGATAACCTGTGCCAGGTGTGCCGACTACTCTGCAAGCCCACCCGGATCGATCAACAGGATCACGTCGCCGGTCTGGATCAGGTAGGAATTCGAAGAGATCGTGTCGATCTTCCGGATGAGGGGATACAGCTGTGCTTCAGGGGCACCCGGCACCGGTTGCCAGACTTGGGAAACGGGTGGTTCGTTACCACCCGGCAAGCGCTTCGCCCTCGGAAGGATAGATGGAAAATATGGAGGTGAACCCGGCAAGTTTTAGGATCTTGAGCATTTCTGCAGCCAGGTTACACAGGGCATACTTGTCACCGGGATTCTTGAGTTTCTTTGCGGTTGCAAGCAGCACGCGGAGACCACCGCTGCTGATATAGGTAACTCCGGAGAAGTTGAGCAGGATCTTCCGGTTCCCGCCCTCAATTGCCTTGTTGATCGCCAGTTCGAGAGCCGGTGCAGTAGCGGTATCTACTCTTCCGGCAATCGAAAGGATGGTTGCCCCGTCACGGGTTACGGTTGTTATCTCCACGATATTTCCCCTTATCTGGAATGTATGCCAGGAAAAATGTAATGGAGTTTTTGGTGTTTTTTAAAGATAATGCTATCCCTAACGATCATCCCGTTACTCCGGAACGGTAACGGTTGCCCACAGATTGCAGGGATTACCGGGGATATATGCCGGTTGCTACCCGCTTAATTACGGTAAAGGACGCGACCATTAAAAGATACGGTGGGTAATACACTAGTTGAGAATTCATGGCTGCAACAATATTTTCGTCCCTGCTGGTCCCCTGCTCCAGCTTATATGCGTGATTGTTGTCGTAGCCTACCTCCTGACCCGTAGCAAACTCTTCTTAGAAGTGCTCGATGGCCACCCTGCGGTAAAAACGCAGATCGTCCTCATCCTCGTCTTCGGCATTCTCTCGATCTACGGAACCGTGAGCGGCGTTGAGATGCTGGGCGCGATTGTCAATGTGCGGGACCGAGGCCCGATGGTAGCCGGCCTGATCGGGGCGGCGTACCGCTGGAGCCTTGGGGGGTTTACCATCGTTCCCTGCTCTACGGCAACCATCCTTGCCGGGCTGTTTGGCGGGCTTATCTGGCTGGGATATAAACGGAAGTTCTGCGGCATCACCGTTGCCGTGCTCTTTGCCATCTTCATGGAAGGGCTGCACATGCTGCTCACCCTTGCCATCTGCCGGCCGTTCGACCAGGCAGTGGCGGTCACATCCGCCGTGGCTCTTCCGATGATCCTTGCCAATGCGGCGGGGTTGTTCATCTTTGCGCTGATCATCGAAAATCTCCAGAATGAACGAAAGATGCAGGCCGAGCGCGATACCCTGCTGCGGGAGATGGAGCGCAAGAACACCGAACTTGCGATCCCCGCTGAGATCCAGCAGAGTTTCTTACCCGATACGATCACGCAGATCGAAGGCTTTGAAATTGTTGCAAAGAGTGTGATGGCAAAAGAAGTCGGGGGTGACTTTTTTGATGTGATCCCGTTTGAAGTGATCCCGCTCAAGAAAGGGACGATGGGGATCATGATCGCCGATGTCTCGGGTAAGGGCATCCCCGCTGCACTCTTCATGGCACTCTCGCGGATCGTGGTGCGGGTGAATGCTACGTGGTACATGGACCGCCCGGCAATGGCGATCCGCAATGCAAACACCATCATATCAGACGATTCCCGGGGGGGCATGTTTGTCACGCTCTTTTACGGCATCCTTGAAGCGGACAGCCATACGCTGACGTACGTGAATGTCGGCCACAACCCGCCGATCATCTGCCATTCGAAAGACGAACTGCTCACCGAACTCACGGCAACAGGTATTGCAATCGGGGCCCTTTCGGATGCCGAATATACTGCACAGACCGCTGTGCTCGATACCGGCGATACCATCGTGCTCTACACAGATGGGATCACCGAAGCGAAAAATACACAGCAGGATATGTATGGTGAAGAGCGGCTGAATGAGATGATCCGTGCATCCCGTAAACTCCCTGCGGCAGAGATCTTGAACGCGATCCTTGAATCCGTGCGCATGTTCTGCGGGGACTACGCCCAGTCTGACGATATCACGCTGATGGTTATCCGGGTGAAATAATGGAAGAAACATATTCCTGCACGATCAATGCCGAGATCCATTCAATTCCCACGGTATTCCTTATGCTCGATACGGCCATGCGTACCCACGGGTTCTCGGAAGAGGAGATCCTCGATACCCAGCTGGCGGTCGAAGAGACGATCACCAACGTGATCGTGCACGGGTATGCTGGAGCCACCGGGGAGATACTGATCACCATCCGTACCACCCATGGACTTGCCGGGGTGCAGATCGAAGATTCCGCCCCGCCGTTCAATCCCTTGTCCCTGCCGGAGCCGGATATGACCGGGGATGTGAAAGACCGGAAGATCGGGGGCCTGGGCGTGTTCCTGATCCGGCAGGTGATGAACGAGATTATCTACCGGTATGAAGACGGGAAAAATCTCCTTGTGCTGGTAAAAAAGAAGACTGGTTAAATCCGGTTCAGGCATCCTTAACGATGTCCTGGATATAGGCAATACCGATCTTGGCCCGGGTCAGCCGGGTGCTGTCTAGCAGGTGGCGCATATCGGAAAATTCTCCGTCGGTTACAATCTTTTTTACCTGCGTGTTCAGGTCAAGCGATGCATCGTAGGGGACATTTTTGAAGACTACCCCGTGGTTGTGCAGGTACATGGTGCCGCCCCTTTGTTGAAGGGATTGACATAGGTGAGCGAGGAGAGTTTGTCCCCGGCGAAATAGGAGAGATCGGCGGTGAGATCGACACCGATGCCAAAATCTTAATCCCCTCCGATATCGTTGACATAACAGACCATTGAGGTGGTTTAACGGACACGATTCTCACAACAACATATGCACGGTATGACCCTGCTGCTGATCCTGCTCCTGACAGTTCTGGTGATGGCAGCCGGGTGTACCTCATCGGCACCTCAGACGACAACAACCCAAACCACGACTGGGCAACCGGATAGTTCACCCGCAGCAGCCGGATCAGCGCCGGCTTCTTCGGGCAGTTCATCAGGCAAGGCCATGGACGTCAAAACATTAAACGCCCTTTTCCCCGCGGCACCTGCCGGCTGGACTGTCACTCAGCAGCCAACCGGGTCCACCCGGCTGGACTCGGATAATAATGCCTGGAGTGCGTCTTCGGCTATCTATACCAGCACCGCAAACAAAGACACAACAGCCTCGTTAACGTTCCAGGACACGGTAGGCCGGAAGGTCGGGTTAAAGACCATCTGGAGTACGTTTTCCAATACCGAGAACAGTGACAGTTACTTCAGGAGTTCAACCATCAAGGGAAACCCGGCATGGGAGACACATTCCATTGCAGGAAAAACCTTTAAGACATGGATATTAGTCAACGATCGATTCATGGTACAGGTCTCCATCGAGAATGGATCCCAGGCAGACTATGATACCTTCATCAATGCCATCAATTTTGCCGGCATAAAATAACTAAAAACCGGGTAACCCTTCAGGTTACCGGTTGAAAAATCCTTTTTTTTTTTACAGCATTGATTTCACGAAAATATTCTGACCGGTCAATCAAAATACCGGCAGGAATTTTGGGGTAATTAACCGGAATTTCGATAACCCGTAACGAGATTCAACCGTTCGCTAAACCATAAAAAAGGACTCGCGGTTTTTACCGTTACCATCCAGCGCAGAATCTCTTATGACCGATCAACGCCCATCCTAATAGCACAATGATTCTCGTGGACTGGCAGCTCCTTGATCGCATAGAACGGGGCTTTATCAAAATCGGTCCGTACTATCCTGCACTCGTACAGCCCAACTCGGTCGATATCCGGCTCGGCAACCATTTTGTCTGGTACAAGCCGGGCACAGAAGTGATTGACCCGTACAACCAGGACAGTG
Organism: Methanoregula sp.; assembly: GCA_041662685.1. Taxonomy (GTDB): domain Archaea; phylum Halobacteriota; class Methanomicrobia; order Methanomicrobiales; family Methanospirillaceae; genus Methanoregula. The sequence goes on along the minus strand of JBAZRZ010000017.1, from coordinate 3,958 downwards.
TCACGTCCGATGTGGACGAGGTGCACGCAGACTCGTTCATCTTAAACCCCGGCCAGTTCATTCTCACCGAGACACTGGAGTGCATCGAACTTCCCGACAATGTTGTTGCAACGATTGAAGGCAAGTCCGGTATCACCCGGCTCGGCGTTACCCTTCACCAGACCGGCGGCTGGATCGATGCCGGGTTCCGGGGCACGATCACCCTGGAGATGTGCAATGTCAACGCCCGCCCGGTGAAAGTATATGCGGGTATGCCTATCGGGCAGCTCGTCTTTTACACAACCGAGCGGGCAGAGAAACCGTACTTCAAAAAGGGCGATGCGAAATATCTCGACCAGCGGCAGACAATCCTCTCGCGGTACCCTGAAAACCGGAAATTTGCCTGATCTCATCTCAGATACACGCGCTGCCAAGCGGGGAAATCGTGTCTTGAGAGACTATGAGAATCATATTTTTCCCAAATCACGGTGAAATACCGGAAAAACCGGACCCGAGCCGGGTTAAGCACTATATAGCATAAAAACCGATTTTATACGGATGATCATTTCGGATCGGAGATGAATTAATGCGACTTCTTCTCATTCATTCTGACTATATTGAATACGAAGCTAAAAAGAAGACAAAGATTGCAGAGGTGTGCTCGGTTCTTTCCGACAGGGAAGAAGAAGCACTCACTGTTTTCTGCGCCGTGGAATCGATCGATGAGGAAGACCTTGAAGGAGTAGTCTTCCAGGCAATTGCTGAAGTAAAAAAGACGGCGGGCCAAGTCAACGTCAACAAGATTGTTGTATACCCGTATGCCCACCTCTCCAGCGATCTCTCCTCACCGGAAACTGCGATTATCGTGCTCAAGGCACTCAAAACAGGTCTTGAGGGAGAGGGGTTTGCCGTCAAGCGTGCACCCTTTGGCTGGTATAAATCCTTCAAACTGTCCTGCAAGGGCCACCCGCTCTCCGAGCTCTCCAAGACGATTGTTCCCGGTGAGATAACGGTCAAGAAGGAGAAGACGGAGGTCACCCACGACTGGTTCGTCATGACCCCGGACGGGAAGCAGCACGACTGCAAGGAGTACCTCAACGACACGCCCTTTGGCTGCATGGTCAAGAAGGAACTCGGTATTGCTGTCCCGGTCGGCGGCGACCCGGCCCACGTGGACCTGATGCGCGGAAAAGAACTCGTGGACTACGAGCCCGCGAGCGATGTCGGCTGCCTCCGCTGGCTGCCCAAAGGCAAGATCGTCCGCGATCTGCTTGCCGATTACGTGCTCCGCCTCGTGCTGGACTACGGCGGCTCACCGGTTGAAACCCCGGTCATGTACGACCTTGGCGACAAGGCAATCTGCGAGCACGCCGCAAAGTTTGGCGAGCGCCAGTACCGCTTCAAGTCCAACAACCGGGACATGATGCTCCGCTTTGCGGCCTGCTTTGGCATGTTCTCGATCATGCGCGACATGCACATCTCACCCAACCACCTCCCCATGAAAATGTACGAGCTCTCCACCTACTCCTTCCGCCACGAGCAGAAGGGGGAAGTCATCGGGCTCAAGCGCCTACGGTGCTTCACCATGCCCGATATGCACTCGCTCTGCCTTGACATGCCGCAGGCGCTCAAGTGTTTCGAGGAGCAGCTTGCCATGGGCTGGCAGACCGGCAGGGACTTCGAGACAGAGCTCGTTGCCGCGTTCCGGTGCACGAAAGCATTCTATGACGAGCACGAGGCATGGGTAAAGAAGATCGTAAAGGAATCCAACTGCCCGATGCTCATCGAGATCCTCTCCGACCGTGTCCACTACTGGGTGGCAAAGATTGACCTCGCTGCAATCGACGGCCAGCACCGCCCTATCGAGAACCCGACCGTCCAGATCGATGTCGAGTCCTCGACCCGGTTCAACATCAAGTACCACAAGGAAGACGGGACCCCCGTCTACCCCCCCATTCTCCACTGCTCCCCCACGGGCAGTGTCGAGCGGGTTATCTGCGCAATCCTGGAGAACATCTCCACGCAGGAAGTCCCCGCTCTCCCCACGTGGCTCTCGCCAACGCAGGTCCGGGTCGTGCCGGTGACGGAAAAGCACATCGCGTTTGCTGAAGACCTGGTAAAAACGATCAACGCCGCACAGGTCCGGTGCGACATTGATGACCGAAACGAGACGATGGGCAAGAAGGTCCGCGACGCCGGTATGGACTGGGTCCCCTACGTCATTGTAGTTGGTGACGAGGAAGTCGCATCAAAGATGCTGACTGTCACTGTACGGAAGAAGTCGCAGCCCAACAAACCGTTCAAGGAGCAGCTCTCAATCGAAGCCCTGATTGCAGCGGTGAAAAAGGATACTGAAGGAAAACCGTTCCGCCCGTTGTATACTCCCCGGAAGCTTTCCCTGAAAGCGCGGTATATCTGAACTCTTTTTTTTTTAAGGCCGTCCGGGCGATATCCTCTTGTGAATAAACAGGCTAATAGTGCATGAGACTATGGATATCCAGTACTCGCACGGGAAGATTTGGGTCAGTGAAAAATATCTTACCCTGCTGGATCGGTTCGTACTGGATTTCATACGGATACTTGAACCAGTAACTCCGTATGTAATCGTCAGCGGATATGTCGCTATCCTGTTCGGGCGTTCCCGGGGTACGGAGGACGTGGACATACTCATCCCCACTCTTGAGAAAGAGGATTTTACAAAACTGCACGATGCCCTTTGCAAAGGAGGTTTTGAATTCCTGAATGCAGAGAATGCAAACGGTCTGCACGATATGCTCACTAAGAAGATGGGTATCCGGCTCGCGAGAACGGATCAGTTTATACCCAATATCGAACTGAAATTTCTCAAAGATGAGGTCGACCGGATGGTTCTCCGGGATCGTATCGAAGTGAACCTGCCGGATGCGAGCTTCTTTATCTCGCCAGTCGGAATTCAGATTGCGTATAAACTATATCTAGGATCCCAGAAAAATATCGCAGATGCACTGTATCTCTGGGTGATCTTCAAAGAAGAACTCGATCATGCCAGCCTGAAGAGGCATATGGAGATATTTAAGGTCCGTGGAGAGGAGTATGGAATTATCGTTTGACCGGAAGGTAAACGCGGAAGAACGGCTCGCATTTGTCCGGAGTTATGCAGCGTGGGTGAAGCGGATGCTGAATGCCGAATGGAGCCGACAGCAGGCGGCACTAATCGACAGTTTTGTCCTGAATGCCCGGAACATGCCCTTGACGTCACGCGAATATCTTGAACGGGTGGCCCGGGAAAAAGAGAGTATTGACTCGTTAAAACAGAGAATCGCAGGAAAACCGTTCCGCCCACTCTACATCTCGCCTAAACTTTCAAAGAAAGCGCGGTATATCTGATACTTTTTTTTTATTTTTTTCGTGATGGACACTTCTTTGAGGAGTGCATCGATGACTATCATGAATCGGAAGATTTCTTCCCACCCTATGCGGACCCTGCAAACAAGGTCCCGGGGATTCCTGAAATATCCAGGCTGGCACAATTAAATCGAACCTGATTCTGGGAAAAATGAGGACTGGACGGATATTGAGATCACAGGAAATGATTCCAGACCCCGTGAAACGCGCATGGGAAGGACCGCATTTTTTTTTAGGAATTTTCCAGAAACCCTGCACGGGCCGTATTTCCGATTGGATTTCATTTTTACATAGTGATATTTATAATATCTTCTTTCGATCTGAAACAAATGATCTATTGCTTTTACAAATTATATGGTTTTTTGAATTCGTGACCATGAGTGCCGCAATTTTATAAAACAATAACAATTTTTGATATGATGAGAGGATTCAGCTGTTTTTTGCAGATATTCTTATGTTTCTAATTTTTGCTCTGTAGAAAACCTTGCTCCAAACAAATTGTATAAACCTGTCAAGGTTCGCGAGAATGCTCTTACATGAGATTTCCTTCATCTGGATCTGATATATACGGGATTTCAGGTCAGCCCCGTATCTT
>JBAZRZ010000016.1:0-39552 GCA_041662685.1 Methanoregula sp. | reverse complement strand
TAATTATCTCCTTATTCTTTACTAGCATAACATTGTAAGGAGACACCATACCTTAGATCTTTCGGTTGTTTTTCACTCGGTTTTTCTTCGTGAGGAAATCATTTCTACAGAGCAAAAATTTTCAATCGCGATCATGAGATGTAAGCTGATAAGGCGATTATCGGATAATTATCCTACAATCAGATGTACGAGCGACAAAATATTTTGTTCTCCGAAGTGACTGACCATACAATGAAATCAAGGTTCGATTGAAAAAAAATGAGCCGGGGGCGAGGGGGTGTTTGAAAAATTTTTGCCGTAGATCGATTGCGAATTTTTTTGTGCGAAAACGGATCTGGGGATCTTTAAAATACTGTACTTTGAACAATCCTGTGTGAGGTGCATCATTTTTTGCTGCGGGAATCGTATATTAATAGGACTTACCCAGTTGGTTTCGACCGAAAGATCTAAGATCTAGTAACACCCATTCGAAGGTTAGACAAACCCGGAATGGAGATCGAAGAGCGTGAATCCTCCGAAATGTACGAGCAACAGTTTTGTCAATTTCCTCATATCAACGTACCAGGTATGCTCATGTACAGAAGCGTCCCGGTGTTTGGCCGACGAACCCGAATCAATAACCCATGATTCCGTCAAGCGTTTGCTGGAGAGACAGCCTCACCACACGGAGGCGTTGTATGACAAAGCAAAACGGCTGATCCGGGCGGATGAAGGTGTGCTCGTAATCGATGACAGTACTCTCGACAAACCCTATTCGCATCAGATCGAACTGGTCACCCGGCACTGGAGCGGAAAACATCACCGGGTTGTTCAGGGAATCAACCTAATCTCAACCATCTGGACTGATGGTTCTGCGATAGTCCTGGTTGATTTTCGGATCTATAATCCTGACAAGGATGGCAAGAATAAAAATGACCATTTCAGGGATATGGTCCGGGCTGCGGCTGAACGAAAGTTTGAGCCGGGTTGCGTCATCTTCATTCGTGGTATTCGAGTATCGACAACCTGAAATTGATCCGTTCTCTGAAATGGCATTGGTGCACCCGATTTAAATCCAACCGACTGGTCGACCCAGATCACTTGTACAATCGATCAGTTTCTGATATCGATATCCCTCCCGAAGGAAGGGTTGTGCACCTCCGCCAATACGGTTTCATCAAGGTTTTCAGGATTGTTCACTTCAACAAGGAACCTGAACACCGGGCTACCGATATCCCGGATGCATCGGAATCTGACAGAAAATCGTTCAAGGATTTTGGTTGGAATATCGAGAATATCACCGGGGCATTAAGCAGTGTTGTGGGATTGAGAGATGCCAGGGTCGCAAAGAGGTTGTCCAGCGAGGACATATTTTTCTCTCGCTGCTGGCGTTTCTCCGTCTCGAATCTCATCGTTTGAATACGGGTTCTAGTTGGTACGAGTCAAAACGTTCAATTCATCGACCGGCTACTTCTCTCTTTATCGCTTCACCATCTTTCTAATTGGATTCTTTTTAGCTATTTTGAAGTTATGTTTCTCTCTCAAACCGGATTCAACCGCGTAAGTCCTAATTAAAAATAAGGAAAGTCCCGTGTGTTGCATAAATCTCTTGCAGGATCATCTCCAACGCAAAAAATGGTTGTGCAATACTATCCATCTGTGTATAATAAAGGATGATTATAGTGAAATATTGCCGTGCGCGACATATAACCCATTCACATTTCCGCGTGCTGATAATCATGAATGGAATCGGGTAAGTATGGGACTACTGAAATTCAATTTATATGCCCTAAATTAAAATCGGGGCTCGATTTGGCTTTAAAAGTCCTTAAAAAAACGACCACAAAGGATATATTAGCTCTTTTACAAATACTGTTCCATATTCCGTCTAATCGGAGTATGGGGCTCGCAGAACTGTTATTCGGCATCTGTCGAAACGGTTTGCGGCTTGAAATGTATGATGTAAACTTTGGAGGAACTAAACATATGACTAAGCGATTAACTATTGCACTCGTTGCAGTCGTTCTGTTCGTTCTGATGGCAATTATGCCAGTATCAGCAGCGAACAACGTCATCGACACCGGTGCAACCATCTTCATTGGTGAAGATGGTTTGAACGTAACCCATGCCCTGAATGCGGCATATGGTAGCCCAGATGGAATTGATGCAGCACCAACTTACCTGACTATTGGATGGTGGGCATCAGCAGCAAACATTGACTCGTCTGCCCCGACCAAGACCATTGATCTTAGCACGGGCAACCGGTACCAGTCCATGACTGTTGCACAATCAGACTTTGTCGGATACACCGGCAACTGGTACGTATACAACCCAACTTCACCCGTTTCCTCAACTCACTACGCATTCACTGTCGCAGATCCGACCCTGTCAATTGCGTTCTGGGACTTCCAGCAGGGAACGAATGTTGATGGTATTGCAGGAACCTCCGGCACAGATGTGACGGGTAAAGTAGTTCCACAGGGAGAACACATTGGGGTCCAGATTTACACCAATATGTACTCTGCAGTTGACACCAGGTTCCGCTCTTCATTAATCGGTGGCGTCTACTCCCCTCTTGACTCGACCCGTGACGGTTTCATCACCCTCAAGGTGTCGGACGAGAATGGCGCAGTCTTCAGCAAACTGATTGTAGGAAATGCGACCAGTTCGTCCTCTGTAGGCATCACTGGCCTGTACGTCGACACTCAGCCCTATTTCTTCGGGTCCTCTGATAAACTCGGGACCGCCCCGGGTTACTGGGTAACCGATGCACTTGACACCAGCAGCAACCAGTACGCTTACCCGGTTGGTACCTATAAAGGATGGGCAGAGTCCAAGCTCAACAACATGAAGGACAACTACAAGAATGCCGGTTCAGACTACACAGGAAAGACCGTTTCCGGTACTGGCACGCTCACCCTTACTTCAAACACAGTGAAGATCGAGGCCAACAAGGACTCAGTCGTCCGCAGCAAGCCGTTCTCAATTACCGTTACCGGTAAGCCCAGCACTACATACTATTTGTGGGTCAAGAACACCAACACCATGGATGGCAAAATCGATAACCAGCCCCCCATGATCAACCTCAACCAGGAGATGGTCGACAGTGATACTAACGCAGCCCCCTATTCCTGGCCGATTGGTTCATACAAGTACGAAAACAGTGGCGCAAACACTATCCGTACTAATGTTGCAACCGATGCCATTAACGTAGCCGACAACAGCACTCGCTACTATGGACTTATCCACACTACATCCTCTGGTACCAGAACGGTTGAATTCGCAACCACCAACTGGACCAAGGCACAGAAGTACACCATCCGTGTAGAGCAGAACTTCCCCGTCGACATCAATGGTCTCAGTATCGGTGGCTATACAACACCCCGAACGGGTGCCGTCAAGAGCGACGAGGTCGATGTGCAGATCGAGAAGGGCGCAGTCACCATTGTGGCAACCGGTGACCAGAGCTACTACCTCGGCGAGGAGATCAAGTTCTCCGGTACCAACACTGAGTCTTACAAGACTTACCTGTTCATCATGGGACCGAACCTGCCCCTTCATGGCGCAGAGATCCAGGGAACCAACCCGAGATCTGACAAACTTGGACATATAACCTCCTCTAAGGCAGGAGTCGAAGATGGAGTTTCAACCTCTTTCAAGTCAATTGATGTCAACGGTGACAACACTTGGTCCTGGAAGTGGGGAACCTCAACTGTTGCACTCGATGCAGGCACGTACACTATCTACGCAGTAAGCCAGCCCCGTGATGCACAGAACCTCGCTAACACAGCATTCGGCACGGTCTCTATCATCATCAAGAAGCCGTTCGTATCTGCAACCGCATCCCAGTCTACTGTCGCACAGGGAGACAAGATCTTCATCAGCGGTACCGCACAGGGTAACCCCATAGGTGTCAAGATCTGGATCCTCGGTAAGAACTATCCGCAGGACATCAACGGTGTCGTAGATGCATCTGTGAACACTGATGCTTCGTTCAAATACGAAATCAAGCAGGCAACCACCAAGACACTCTACCCCGGTCAGTACTTCGTCGTCGTTCAGCACCCGATGCAAAACAACGTGTTCGATGTCGTAGCAAAAGATGACGGCACTGGCACTGGTACTGTGAACGTTGTTAACCTGCAGCTGAACGCCGCAAGCACAACTGCAACTGCCGGAACAAAGGTCTTCACTCTCCTCGGAGCAGGAAGCCTCCAGGGATCCGACGCAGCTGAAGCACTTGTCCAGGGAATCAACGACCCCAACGTCGATGATACCTACACCAAGCTCCAGTTCCTCGTTGAGGTACCAGTCATTCGTATCGACCCTGTTGGCGACAAGCACGTTGGTGACAAGTTCACTATCACTGCATCGACCAACCTCGCGGTAGATGACGAAGTCCTCGTCCAGGTCTACTCATCATCATTCAAGCCGACTCAGAAGAGCCAGAGCGGTGAGTTCAGCGGAGCAACCGGTACCGTCAAGGTAACCAGGGGTGACAGCGGCATGAACAAACTCTGGTTCGATGTTGATTCATCAACATTCAAGCCCGACGAGTACATCATTACTGAAGACGCAATTCTTCAGACATGCACGGCAACTGCACTCTTCAATGTTCTTGATGGCACAACACCTGCTGTAACCGCAACACCGGTTGTAACATCTACAGAACCCGTTGTAACCACAGTAGAAACCGTTGTAACAACTGTACTCCCAACCCCAACCCCGACCAAGTCACCCGGCTATGGTGCATTGATCGCGTTGATCGGTCTCGGCGCAGTTGCGTTCATCATTGTGCGCAGGCACTGAACTAACATCTAACAATCTTTTTTTTTATTGCAGATTTCTAAAAAACCGGGTATAAGCCAGATGGGCTTTCCTGAATATCTGATGTATTTTCATACCCGATCCACATTTCTCGATCGTTTGTTTTTAACACAATGATTTCATCCACGTTTCTGCCAATATCCCAAACCCGGCGTGGCACCTTTTAATGCCAGAGCGGTTAATGTAGATGTAACTACGATGCCACCGGCAGGGTGCATCATACCATGTGGAGGGACACATCAGTGAAATTCAGTGCAAAAATCCTGGATATTGCAACGCGAGGCGTACTTCTCAACCGGGCTGATGCCCGCAGCATCGGTGTGCTGGATGGAGATCGTGTCCAGGTAATAAACGTAAAAAACAGCATATCGGCAGCGGCATTAGTGAATATAACATCAACGATCGAACAGCAGGGTACTGTTGGCATATACCGCATCACCAATGAGCGCCTGCATCTCGAAGATGACGCAGAGGTAGAGATCCGTGAAGCCCGAAGACCGGCATCCCTTGACTTTATAAAAAAGAAGATGGTTGGCGGCAGGCTTACCAAAGATGAGACACTGACCATCATCAAGGATGTAGTGAGTGACGATCTATCCGCTGCCGAACTGATGGCATTCATAACGGCGTCCTACATCAACCCGCTCGATATGGATGAGGTAGAACATCTCACCCGAGCGATGGTTGAGACAGGGGAACAGATCAAGTTTGCCTCACGACCGATCGTTGATAAACATTCTATCGGAGGCGTGCCGGGCAACAAGATCTCGCTCCTCGTAGTTCCTATTATCGCCGCAAGCGGCCTCAAGATACCAAAGACCAGTTCGCGGGCAATCACGGGAGCCGGTGGCACAGCGGATCTCATGGAAGTCCTTGCATTCGTTGAGTTCTCTGCCGGGGAAGTCCAGCAGATGACCGAAAAAGTGGGTGGTGTCATTGTCTGGGGCGGTGCCACAAATATCGCACCTGCCGATGATCGTATTATCATCCAGGAATATCCTTTCAAGATTGATGCAAGAGGTCAGATGCTTGCCAGCGTCATGGCAAAAAAATTTGCCGTGGGTGCAAATATTGTTGTGATTGATATCCCCGTCGGTCTGCATACTAAAGTTGCGACGCTGGCGGAAGGAAGAAAACTCGCCCGGGAGTTTATTGAACTGGGTGAACGGCTCAACATGAAAGTTGAATGTGCTCTTACGTATGGGGATATACCTGTAGGGCACAGTATCGGGCCAAAACTTGAGGTAAAAGAAGCTCTCAGAGTGCTTGAGGGAGCAACTAAACCTAACTCATTCATCCAGAAGAGTATCTCGCTTGCAGGGATCGTGTTTGAAATGTCAGGAAAAGCTGCACGGGGTACCGGAGCCGCAATGGCACAGGAGATCCTCACATCCGGAAAAGCACTGGCGAAATTCCGCCAGATTATTAAGATACAGGGAGGCGATCCCACGGTCAAATCTGAAGATATTGTTCCCGGTGAACACCAGTATGTAGTAAAAGCCCCCGTTTCAGGGTATATAATCGAGATGAACAACCGTTCCCTCGTCACCCTTGCCCGCGTTGCTGGAGCCCCACAGGATCTGGGTGCCGGGATTCTTCTGCACGCCAAAAAGGGCAAACTCGTCAAAGCTGGAGAACCGCTCTTTACCCTGTATGCTGAACGAAACTGGCGGCTCCAGAATGCAATTGAGGAAGGAAGGCGTCTGATGCCGGTGCTTGTCGAAGGCATGCTTCTTGACCGTGTCCCCTCAATTTCAGAGAATTAGACCGATTGGCTGATATATGAGCAGGTAGCGATAATTTATCATGTATAGTCAAAGGCATCGTTTCCTTTTTGCTCTGCTGTGCGTGTTCCTTCTCTGCAGCACTGTACAGGCAACGAACCTGCAGATAACGGTGCAGGACAATATTGATAACTCCTCGATTTCTCATGCCACGGTATTCGTCAACGGGGCCAATTATGCCCGGACAAATATCCTTGGTCAGGTGTATCTAACTCATTCCGGATTGAATGACCAGAGCATCCGGATCTCGATGACCGGTTATGATGACTGGGAAAAATCGATAGGCAGAAATGAAACGGCCCTCCTTGTCAACCTGAGCAGGAAAACCCTCACCCTTAAAGTGAGTCTTTACGACTCTGATACCCTTGTACCGGTTTCAGGAGCCCTTGTAAATATTTCTGCAGAAAATGTGACTATGGGAAAACTAACGGATGTTTCCGGCTCTGCACTGTTTGGAGTGAACGCTGAAACCCTGTACTCCGTTGATATTATTTCCACCAACTACCAGCCACGCAGCGGGACGATTGATATGGCTTCAGAAAACCGGGAGATGCAGTATTGGCTGCTCTCCGGGAACCGCTTTGCCATTGAAATTAAAGACAAGGATGGAAAGGCAGCGGTTCCTGATGCAGAAGTGAGTATCGACTCAGTACCTGTCGGAAAAACCGATACCAAAGGAAGGCTGGTTATACCGGTTACCCGGGGAAACTCCTACTCCATTGGGATCAAGAAAGCCGGCTACCAGACATACACGGAATCCAGAGTAATCAGTGATGCCGATGCCATCTATTCTGTAGAAATCACCAAAGCCCCCGTTGGAGCATTCATCTACGTTGTTGATGAAAACCGTGCCGCGATCAGTGGTGCGGATGTATATATCAATGGTAATTTATCGGGGACTACCAACCAGTACGGACGCAGCACGTTTCCCAATCTTGTACTGGGGACCTACCCCGTTGAGATTAGAAAACCGGGGTATGTGACGGTGAGCCGCCCTATTCAGGTATTAAACGCCAATGATGATTATACGTTCGAGATGGCCTTTGAAAGCGCCGATCTCACTCTCTTTGTTCAGGATAACAATAAGAAAATTGTTCCGGATGCCAGCATCTCCATCAATGGGAATGTTCTTGGCGTCACCGATGATCACGGGCAGTACAATACCAAATTGAAATTCAATGCCCTTTACAATATTACCGCTTCAAAGGATGGTTATCAGCCCGCATCGATCCAGAAACAAGTTATTTCCGGGAATGCCACCGCAACAGCGGATCTTACCCTGGAAAAGAGTTTTGACTGGGGATTGATTACCATAATTGCAGCAGGGGTTATCGGTGTTCTTGTGCTGTTTGCGGTAATCAGGATGCTTGGTCACCGGAAGCGGCGTCATACCCTAAGAAGGAACGATATATAATCTCTTTTTTCGGCCGGTTTTTGCCGTATTAAAAACAGTGCACCATTCCCAGAGATCTACCAGATCAGAATAATCGCTACAGATCCGGTACACCCGATATCAATGCAAACCTCACGGCACCAGAACCGTTGGTGGCCGTGAATCTTCATCAAAATCGAATATTTTTTAAAGAAAAAACGGACCCAGCGGGAATCGAACCCGCGTCCTTGGGTTCGAAGCCCAAGAGGATGTCCTCTACCCCATGGATCCTTCTCATCTTCTTTACATCAAAAGATATTAAGTATTTTCTACCGATACACTACTAAATGATTCTGTCTGCACCTGAAATTGAGCGCCGTCTCGACCTCGACAGCGCAGCAGGGAAACTTGTTATCACCCCGTATGGGGCAGAATGCCAGCAACCAGCGTCCTATGATCTCCGCGCTGCTGGCGATATCGTGCTCGAACGGGGCGCATGCACGCTCGTCCCGACACTCGAATGGGTTGAACTGCCCATGGATATTGCCGGAACACTGCGGTGCAGATCCTCGATGGGAAGACGGGGTGTATTATTGGGCGCAGGTTTTGTGGATCCAGGTTTTCGGGGGCAGCTGACACTCTGCCTGACCAATATGGGTGTGGATCCCATACCTGTACAGAAGAATAACCGGATTGTACAGATGGTTCTTCACGAGGTCCGGGAAGGAACGCGGTTGTATGCGGGGCGTTACCAGGATAGCAAGGGTGTTGTTGAGGCAAAATGAGCGTGATTCGTACTGAAAGAAAATATATCGAGATATTAAGGATCTTAAAAGAACATAGCGAGCCGGTGGGGGCAAAACGACTTTCTGAACTTATGGCCGATCGGGGTTTTGTCCTGAGTGACCGTGCGGTCCAGTATTATCTCAGCTATCTCGACACGATGGGATTTACCGAGAAGGTTGGGAACCAGGGAAGATTATTGACCCCTCTTGGCCGGGATGAGACTGATAACGCCCTTGTTGACGACAGGATTGGGTTTATCATATCAAAACTTGAGCGGCTCGCGTACCGGAGCACGTTTGATCCGGAGACCGGCACCGGTGATGTAGCCTACAATCTCTCTATTGTGCCTTCGGATTCCCAAGAAACGGTCACCATCGCATTTGATGAAGTGATAAAATCCGGCTGTGGTTTTTTTAACTCTTACCGGATTATTGATCGCGATCCCCGGATCCCTCATGGATCGGTCGGTTTCATGACCCTCTGTAGTATTTCTATGGATGGGGTATTCCAGAGAAAGGGAATCCCTGTCAAGATGGCATTCGGTGGAAGACTGGAGATCGAACAGGGAGTACCCAAACGCTTCAGGGATCTGATCGGCTACCGGGGAACAACCATCGATCCGCTGGAACTCTTTATATCATCGGGGCTCACTTCAATTTCCGGTTTCGCCCGTACAAAAACCGGCATTGCGCTTGCAAATGTCCGCGAAGTTCCCTGTGCAGCAAAAGCGCAGGTAGAAGAGACCATTCAACTGATGAACAAATGCGGTTTTATATTTCCCGTTGCGCTGGGAACGCAGATCTTCAATTTACCCAACAATCCCTTCAGGCTCTCGATTGTTGCCTTCAGCGGGCTGAATTATATCGGTAATACCGTTGAGCACGGCATTGAGATCAAAACAGAGATCGGGGCCGGAAATATTCCGTTCTCAAAAGTGATGGAGACCAACTGATTCTTCCGATCAGATCCATGAAATATCATCTTTTTTTGTGGTAATTTTCCGTTTCTTATCAGGAGCCTGCGATTGCCCGGTGGCAGATCCGTCGTGCGATTCTCCCTCTTTTTCATTCCCTGCTCCCGAGGCGCTCTTTTTCTGGGCTAGTTGGGTATTTTCGAACCCGGAGTCCCGGGCTTGCGGAACCGCTGTGCGCACAACGGACTTTCCCCCAAAAATATCATCTTTTGCCCGGTAACTGGGATCTTTCATGCTGACTTTCATCTCTTCAGGGTCTGCTCTGGGTACATATTCATCATGACCTGGTGAAAGAGAAATATCCTCATAATCTACGGGTTCTTGGACGCTCTGGTCTTCTGTATTGACGTTTTTGTCCTTGACGGGTGGGGTATTTCGTTTTCCAATGATGATTGTTCTTTGCTCCGGGGGTTTTTCTATAGGGGGAGTAGATCTGTCGCGCTCCTGCACACGAATCTGTGGTGAAACTTTGGATGGGTCGTGGTGGATGATAGTACGGCTAGGTGCTGTCACGGGTTTTTTCAGAATATCAGTATTCGCATTGACGGTCCGGCCGGATATGGCAATCATCCGTTGCCTCTGCAAGTCTTTTTCGATCCTCTGGCGCTCTGTGTCTTTCGTTCGTATCTGGCTGTCATTGATTGGGACTGCCCTCTCTCTTGCCGGCTCCTGCATACGGGTACCTGATGATGGTGCATCGTGGTGTAATGCCTGATGTGGCTGGGGCTGGTGCACGGGTGATGATGTACGGCTGGGGGGCACCTCGTGTTCCTGTGAGGCAACAACCCGACGTTGTTGTGCGTAACCCCTCGACGTAGGGTGCGGAACGATTTTTTCCTGTAAATCTGCTGCCGTTTTTTGTGTATCTGCTGATGGCGGATAATTTGCAACCGGTAACCCTTTTCTTATTGCCCCGTTGATTCCTGCACGAAGAATTTCCGGGTTATCCGGCCCCTCTGATATGCGCGGACGAGCAACCGGAGAACGCGCACCCGAATCCCTGTCCGGTTGTTCCTTTAAGGGAAGAACAATCATTTCATCCCGGGATTGTGATGGTCTGTTGTTCTGTCTTTGAGAGATAGCGCTTGTGCCTGTTGCGTTTCCCTGACCCTTTGACAAAGTGATGGATTCATTATCACTCTCGGGATATTTCTGATAACCGGTTCTGCCTTGTGCACGGATCCCCCGGATCTCATCGATTCGGGGAATGTTCTCAAGGCCGGAGAGCATGACGATGATCGCAACATTTTGCGTATTCATCACGGGGTAATCCCCGGATCGGGTTTCGAGCCCGGCAATGCTGCGGTCGATCCATTTGCGGACGGTCATGAACCCTTTCATGGAGAGTTCCTGTGAAGGCCCAGCAACGAGTACGAGCGCCTTGTGGGCGCTGGTCATATCGCACGGTGTTGATATCTCGTGATATATTGCCTGTTTTGCGAGTTCCACGATACGCGAGGCCCTTTTATTGTGGTCGTCGGCTAAAACGCCCGCTGGTCGCAGCCATGACAGGACACCCAGTGGATCATGGGGAAGGTGTTCAACTGCATAACCGATGGTGATAAATCCCATCCCTTTCATCGTATTGAGGACCTCACCGGAATCCAGCACCACTTCTGCGAGTTCAAGACCCCCGTCAGCCTTGAACTCCCCTGCCCGAAGGATAAGACTGATCCTCTTGACAATCGCATCGTTTAACAGGAGGTAGGTTGCAAGTTTTGGAGACAGTGCAGGCTGCTCTTTTACAAAGCCCATCTTTTCTGCAAAACTCTTCTCTTTTTTTGCCAGGGTGGATTTTTGCGAGCGGGTTTTTTTATACCACGTCTCGTTATCAAAGAGGATAATGCCATCGAGAAGGGGTGAAAGCATGTCAATATCATCCGCGGCTTTTGCGGATTTTCGTTCACCTTCAGCCAGGCAGGGAAGCGTGACGAGGCCGAATATGGGTTCCACAACTGAGTTGCGGAGAGCTGCAATGATATGGGGTGCCACATCCACCATGCTTCCGCCAAGCCCGCAGCATATGAAGATCGCATCGGTCTCCCCGTGTTCAATGTTCTGGACTCTGGAGATAACCTCTCCTATATCGATGGTTGCGGTCTGGGTACTCTCTCCCATTGCATCCGTAAATCCGGGGTCCAGTGCAGGGAAGTATATCTTTGCCTCTTCTGGCAGGCCTTTGAGCTGCTTTAAGGTAGTCTCATCGACATCTACGGCAAACGCCTTGACACAAGCCACGTTGCTGCTGCGGCGGTCGATAGAATACAGGCTGTTTGCAATCCTGCTGCCTGCACTCCCAAGTCCGATTGCCAGTATTCTCATGAACGTCCCTTGTTAAACCCGGTGGTAAAATTAGTTCTGACTATATGTACAATTGATTGTTCGAAGTTCAATATCTTATAGGATAATAACGTCAGATAAAAAAAGGTTTGTTGCTCTACGAACAGCAACGTTCCTGTTTTTCTGAGTATGTTTCGCACATCTCCTGAATTTTTACTTTTTCCCTTGGATAAAAAACCAGGATTTTTTTTAAAAAACACCCATTTGCCGATCGAATGGACGGATCTTCCTGCGTTCACCTCCGCTCGGACTCATGATTCAGGGTTTTTCATTTAAAAAACGTCAAAATGGGCGTTTTTTCTGTGAGCCTTCCAAATCGCTCAGCATAAAATCATAATTTATTTAAACGCGTGTACGGTAATACACAATGAGGTGAACTAACCTTGACATATGGAATTGAATTTGTACCAGGAAATGTCAACGTAAAGCAAGTTGTCAACTATTGTAAACTTGCAGAATCCAAAGATATCGATTTCGCATGGATCACAAACCACTACAACAACCGCCACTGCTACCCCACCCTCGCCGCCATCGCGCTGGCGACCTCGACCATTAAGATGGGTCCGGGTATCATGAACGCGTTTACCGACACCCCCGCCGCAATGGCATCTTTTGCCTGCACGCTGAATGAGATCTCTGATGGCCGTGCAGTGCTCGGTATCGGACCCGGTGACCTCTCAACGCTCCCGAAGCTGGCAATCAACGCTGATAAGCCAGTTGGACGTCTCGAGGAAGCTGTTGTCCAGATCCGCAAGCTCTGCGCAGGTGAAGAAGTCAAGAAGTCAGGAATGAAGTTCTTTGACTACGACGGTGCAAAGCTGACCGGTGTCACCTTGCCCGGAAAGAAGGGTATCCCGATGTACATCGGTGCACAGGGCCCCAAGGTTCTGGACCTCGCCGGAAGAGTAGGCGACGGTGCATTGATCAATGCATCCAACCCCAAGGACTTCGCCATTGCAATCCCGATCATCAAGGCAGCAGCTGACAAAGTCGGCAAGAAGAACTTTGATATCGGTGCATACACCGCAATGTCAATCGACCAGAGTGAGAAGAAGGCTCGCAATTCAGCAAAGATCGTTGCAGCATTCATTGCAGCCGGCTCACCGCCAGACCTCCTCACCCGCCACGGCCTCGACCTGCACAATGTTGCAAAGATCAAGGATGCACTCGGTAAGTTCGACTTCAAGACCGTTGGAGAACTCGTTGGCGACAAGGAGATCGATGCATTCACCATTGCAGGAACCCCTTCAATGGTTAAGCAGAAATGCGAAGACCTCACCAAGGCCGGTGTCACCCAGATCATCTTCGGCTCACCCCTTGGTCCCGACATGACCAACTCGATCCGCCTGCTTGGCAAATACGTCATTTAAGCGCGGAACGATACCTGTCAGGGACACTCTCTGGAAAAGGGGAGCGATTTCAGGCAGGTATTATCAATCATTTTTTCTCCATTTTCCGGGATCTCATTTACTTGAATACTATCCGTGTGGAGAAACCGGGCTCTTGTGGTCATTTCTCCTTACGTGTTTGGTTGTAGTGGGATAGTTGAAGTATAAAAGTGTGGTGAGGACCCCTTCAGAGCAGGTAGCCTGCGCCCTCTCTCTCTTATTGAGAGGGGTTCCCCCGTGGCACCCGCTGAAGATCCTTTTCATAGTTTTTACGATCCGTGATGTCCCGCATAATGCCAAAAATGCGGTTCAGATTTCCATTCTAATTGATTATGAACCTGTTCGGATAACCGTAAGTGCATAACATAAAACCCGGGAGCCATTTTCCGCAGAGAAATTCGCACCACAATCGATATCCGGCAAAAAATTTTCAATCACCCCCTTCCCCCCTCATTTTTTTTTCAATTGAACCTTGACTTCATTATATGGTCAGTCACTTCGGAGAACAAAATATTTTGTCGCTTGTACATCTGATTGTAGGATAATTATCCGATAATCGCCTTATCAGCTTACATCTCATGATCGCGATTGAAATTTTTTGAGCAGGGTCTGCCATGAAAATGTTCCTTGAAAACGTGCACCAAAAATGCATTACCGGTCCTGTTCAGGACCTCTCAAGTATGCTTTTGACCCGTGTGTTTGGGGTGCTCATTTCCCGGCCTTCCTGTTACTGAGAAGAATCGCGAGGATTGTCTGACAACTGGGATTGGGATGCAGGGTGCTGACAGTGCGGTCCGGCAGCGGGAACCAGCAGGTGGACTAACCGACTCAAGTGCAAACGACTATCCGATCCTGCCGGAAATAGTAACCTGAGCAGGTATGTTTTCGGTTAGGGAAGTTGTCACCAGCAGGGGCACACTACAATATCGCAAAGAGCACATCACCGGCCTCAGGTGCAGGATTAGTCCGGACCGTTTAAAACGGCATATCGACCAGTCATTATACCTACCTTCAACTGCCGAGGGTTGCCCGTTCTGTCGGGATGCAGTGATGACCGGTACCCCCACATTTCCCGATGGCAACCGGATCATCCGCGGTGAAAGTGTCACGTTTCCCAACCTGTTTCCTTTCGGTGAAGGTCATGTTGTAACTGTTATGACCCGTGAGCACGCGGTCGTTGCCTTCAGCCGGCAACAGGTAGTGGACGCACTTCTCTCGCAGGTTGAGGCACTCCGACCGGTTGATGGTTATCCCAACATCAACTGGAACTTCTTGCCATCTGCAGGGGCGAGCCTTGTGCATCCCCATCTGCAGGGGCTGTCAGATTCCTGCCCATCCCATATTGTGGCTCTCTCTATTACTGCAAGTGAGCAGTACCGAACAAAACAGGGCCGGAACTACTGGGATGCCGTAAGGGAGCAGGAACGATCCTCAGATCGGTACCTGTTCGGAGATGAGATCCTCTGGTCTGCCCATGCGGTACCGGTTGGTGAGCGCGAAGTACGGGGGATCCTGCCGATATCCACGCTGGATGAAATGGAAAACTACGTGGATCTTATGGCGCGGGGCATACTTGAGATCATCTCATTGTACCGGGAACTGGGAACCCATGCGTTCAATATGTCCCTGTTTTTTGATAAGTGTGGCACCGATCATGGGTTTCGGGCGTTCTGCTCCATGATCTCCCGGATAAATCCCAACCCTTCATCAACGAGCGACTCCGCATTCATGGAACGGCTCCATCTGGAACCGGTAATAATGACGCTTCCTGAAGACTTGGGAAAATTCTACAAAAAAGAGAAAAAATAAGAAAATTTACTCGAATTTTGCAACGAGTTTGTTCTTGCGGACGAGCGTGCCATCCTTCTTGTGGGGCTGGCGCAAAATGCTGTCGCCTGCTTTCTCGAGCTCGCGAGCTTCATCACAGAGAGCTGCGGCACATCTCATCATCTCATGAGCGCTTGAAACGATCGGGATGTATTTCTCCCATTCCTTGGTCATGAAGCAGCCCTTGACGTTCTGACCTGCAACAGCCATGGCGATCTCGTGGGCAGCGCGTGCCTTTGCGAGTGCATAGTTGTTGGTGAATTCACCGTCGACTGCCTTGTCGGTGGTCATAATGATCTTGGGGAGCTCAAGTTCTGTGCCCTTCTTTCCTGCCTTGACCTGGTCGATGACCTTGTCAAGAGCGAGCTGCATCTTGCGGAATGCGCCGGTAAGAGCCAGCACTTTCACAAGGTTGCCGTTGAAGTCGGCCATCTCGACAGGGTCGAGGAACTCGCGGCGGGCACCGATCATGGAGTCTGCCTTCATTATGATGTAGCCGAACCTGGTGTCAGCCTTGACTGCTTCCCATTCCTTCTTCGTGGTTACATCATCAGTAATGATGATAACCGGGATACCTGCTGCAGCGAGCTGTTCGCGGGCGCCGGTCGGTCCGGGGAGAACCCCGTTGGGGGAGACTACAATACAGAAGTCCGGTTTATATGCCTTCAGGTTGGAAACTACACGGTCAACATCCGCTGGCTCGAGTTTTGTGCCGCTGGTCGCCATGAATGTCTGCATGTCTTCACGGTCTGCTCTCTCATCGAGAAGCAGTTCTGCCATTACACCACTTGCGATGTTGCCGAGCTTGGCAACTCCTACTTTAACAACCATCTATTTTCACCTCGATTTGTTATGACACGATATTATGACCTAGTATTCATATAAACATTTTGAAACGTCATTTCACGTCGAAAATCCCTGCAAACCGGTTTTTACCTTACCGTGGCAATACCCTACTAAAAATCCCCGTCAGTACCCTTCATCGTTCTGGAGTTAACGAAAAGTGTTTAAGTTCAGATGGAAAATTAAATTCTATGAAAGATGGGTTGCTTACCGATCGTCAGATGGAGGTACTCCGGTACCGGAAACAGGGGCTTACCCAGCAGCAAATCGCTGATATCATCTCCACTTCCAAGGCCAATGTCTGCACGATTGAAAAGAGCGCTATGGAAAACATCCGCCGCGCCAAAGAAACGCTTGAGTTCCTTTACACACTCGATGCCACCCATCTCTGCACCATACCTTCAGGAACCGATCTGTTTGATGTTCCTGCCATCGTATTCGGGGAGGCAGAAAAAATAAACATCAAGGTAAAATATGATACCATATCCTTGATCAACCGTATCCGGGAGGCGCGCCCCCAGTGCTGCAAAGCCCGGTGCATGTGCGAGGATGTTTTGGTGTATATCACAGATCAGGGGGAACTCTATTTCGGCTGATAAAATCCTCTGCCGCTCATGGAGTTTTTCCCCCCTTGGCGAAAACTCCGACCTCTCGCTGGCATATATTTATATCTTCTTCTTTCCAATAATTATGGAAGCCGATATGAGGCTATCCTATCAAGAATCAGTCTGTTGATCATATGAAAAACAGCATTTGATCTCTTGAAACGGCGTGACCGTATCTCAGACACAAAGAATAACGGTTGTGCCGTGGGTGTTCCTCGATTGGTACCCTCTCCAGAATGGTGAGGACCGAGAAGGAGTTGTGATTCATCACAACAGGCTGACAGAGTGGGTCTGATTAGGACGCATGGGTCGACGTTCGTGCAACGAGCCCTTTCCCTCTGCTGCAACAGAGCAGCAGGTGGATGCGCCAATATCAGGATCTTCTTTCGCGAGACAGGAATGCCGGTGCACACTGGCACAGCGATGCAACTTCTGTTGCATCCCCTATAACTACGGACGAAATACCAGCATCAATTATAAGTGCAAGTCATCCGCCGCTACGGATTACCGCGCTTATGGCTGCTGATGTTATTGTCCGTGTCGCGTGTTAGTTTCTGGAACAAACATTTGTTCCAAAAGCTCGGATTAATCTCAAATTCGTGTCGCAATCAGAATAACCTACACGCTAAAAAAGGATTGATTAACACATGCCAAAAATTAACAGACCCCGCCGTGGTTCTCTTGCATTCAGCCCGAGAAAGCGTGCAAAGAGCCCAATCCCTAAATACCAGTCGTGGCCTTCGACCGAAGGAGCCCCGATGCTGCAGGGATTTGCAGGATACAAAGTAGGTATGACGCATGTTATCATGGTTGATGACCGCAAGACCAGTTCCACCGAGGGTAAAGAGATCATGGTGCCCGTCACTGTTATTGAAATTCCCTCGATGAAAGTAGCTGCAATTCGTGCCTATTCCTGTGATACATATGGTAAACATGCCCTGACTGAACTCTGGGCAGAACCGCTCGATGCAATTCTTGGACGCAGGATTACCATGCCCAAGGATTATGACAAAGAAGCCGCGCAGAAGAAATTTGCAGATGCAATCGAAGCCGGCATTGTTGCAGAGATCCACGCGGTTACCTACACGCAACCCGCAGCCTTAACCGGCGTTCCCAAGAAAGTCCCCGACCTGATGGAAATCAAGGTCGGCGGTGGCGACATGAAGAAACTGTTTGAATTTGCGCAGGGTCTCTTAGGAAAAGAGGTCACGTTAAATAACGTCATCCAGACCGGCGCTTTTGCTGATATTACGGCAATCACAACCGGTAAAGGTACCCAGGGTGCTGTAAAGCGCTGGGGTATCGCACTGCGCAAACGCAAGCACTCCCGCGGCAAGAAAGAGCGACATATCGGAACTCTTGGACCCTGGAACCCCCACCATGTACGGTGGCAGGTCCCCCAGATCGGCCAGCTGGGATTCCAGCAGCGTACAGAATTCAACAAGCGGATCTTGAAAGTCAGCGAGAATGCCAGTGAGATCACCCCAACCGGTGGATTCCTTCACTATGGTGTCTTAAAGAGCCCGTATGTTCTGGTCAAGGGTTCGATTCCCGGCCCGGTCAAGCGTCTTGTACGTATCCGCCCGGCGATTCGTCTTGGTGAACAAGTTGTCAAGATGCCCGCAATCCAGTTTGTGAGCGCCCAGAGCAAGCAGGGGTGATCAGAGATGAAAGCACAGGTTAAAACACTTGATGGCGGCGTTGTAAAAAACATCGAACTTCCGGAGCTCTTCTCCGAAGCATACCGCCCCGATCTGATCAAAAAGGCAGTCATGGCTCTCCAGAGCACCCGCAGGCAGCCGCACGGGACCAACCCGTTTGCCGGCATCTGCTCGTCAGCAGTAGGCTGGGGAAGCGGTCGCGGTTCATCGCACGTGCCCCGTATCAAGAACGGTTCACGGGCAGCCAAGGTTCCGCAGGCCAAGGGCGGGCGTGAAGCACACCCCCCGAAAGTAGCCAAAGTCCTGATCAAAGAGATCAACCAGAAGGAAAAGCAGAAAGCATTCCGCTCTGCAGTTGCAGCAAGCATCTGTGAGGAGCTCATCAGGGGAAGAGGCCATGTATTTACAGGCGCAGCCCCGTTTGTCCTTGAGGACAAGTTTGAGACTCTTGATAAGACCGCAGATGTCATAACTGCACTTACCACCGCCGGTCTCTACGGAGATGTTGAGCGGTCAAAGGACAGCAAGAAGGTCAAAGCCGGAAGGGGCAAGATGCGTGGTCGCCGTTTCAAGCAGCGAAAGAGCCTGCTCATCGTTACTTCCGGAACACCACTGCGTGCAGCACGCAACCTGTCCGGTGTCGATGTAGTTACCGTAGATCAGCTGAATGTTGAGCACCTTGCACCCGGTATGCTGGCAGGACGCCTGACCGTGTGGACAGAAAGTGCACTCGTTCGCTTGGAGGGGAGATAAATGGTTCTGAAATACCCGTTTGTAACTGAGAAGGCAATGGTCCTGTTAGAGAACCAGAGCAAACTCCAGTTCCTCGTCAGCCGTCAGGCAACAAAGATCTCGATCAAGCGCGAGATGGAAAAAATGTTCGGACAGAAGGTAAAGAGCGTTCAAACCCTGATGAACATGCATGGTGAAAAGAAAGCCACCGTGAGCTTTGAGAACGAAAAAGCAGCCGAGGAAATTCTGAGCCGGCTAGGTATAATGTAGGTGGGGAAAAATGGGACATAGAATCACAACACAAGCCCGTGGAAAAGGAGGTCCGACATACAGGGCCCCATCCCACCGTTACAAAGCAGAGTTGAAACACATCGGTGACGACACACAAAATATCACCGGCAGTGTCATCGACATAGAACACGATCCGGCCCGCAATGCACCTATTGCACTTGTCAAACTCGAGAGCGGATCCAAGGTCTATATGCTTGTGACCGAAGGGCTCGGAATCGGGGAAGTCACCACTTGGGGATCCAGCGGCGAAGTGAAGAACGGAAACACGCTCACTCTTCAACACATCCCAACCGGTACCTACATCTGCAATATCGAAGCCCGCCCCAATGATGGCGGAAAGTTTGTCAGAGCATCCGGAGTCCAGGCTGTTGTCGTCGATAAAATCGAAGATCGGGTTGGTATCAGGATGCCCAGCGGCAAGACCAAATGGTTCAACCACCGCTGCCGCGCAACTGTCGGTATTGTAGCCGGTGGCGGTCGCGTAGACAAGCCGTTTGTGAAAGCAGGGAACAAGTACCATAAGATGGCGAACACCGCATCCAACTGGCCCCGCGTCCGTGGTGTCGCAATGAACGTCATTGACCATCCATTCGGTGGCGGTGGACACCAGCACACTGGTCGCCCGAAGACCGTTGCGAGAGGCACATCTCCAGGCAGGACTGTCGGACATGTGGCTGCACGCAGGACAGGTAAGAGCAGGAAGTGAAGGGTATGGCAGCACCTAAAAAGACACAGAAGAGAATGCCAAGACGGCGTGAGGAGTTCACCTATCGCGGCTTTACAATAGACGAGCTCAAGGCAAAGGGAATCAGCGAACTCCTCCCGCTCATGCCTTCCCGTCCCCGCCGCAAGATTGTTCGCGGTTTCTCCCGTGGAGAAGAGACATTACTCGCTAAGGTTCGCAGTGGCGATGAGAAAGTCAGGACACATCTCCGTGAAATGCTGGTCATGCCGGAAATGATCGGCAAGACCATCGAGATCTACAACGGCAAGGAGTTCTTAAAAGTTGAATTCCAGCCGGAGTCTGTCTTCCACTACCTCGGTGAATTTGCTCTGACCAGAAAGAAGATCTCTCACGGAAGCGCCGGTATCGGTGCAACACGAGGAAGCAAGTACGTTCCGCTGAAGTGATGGAAATGGCACGAATTAATTATTCACTGAAAATCGCGGGCGATGACATAGCCAGAGGAAAGGCTAACGAACTGAATATGTCGCCCAAGCATTCGATCGAAATTGCCACGTTTATCAGGCATCAGCATGTGAACGATGCAATTGCATACTTAAACCAGGTCGTCACCTTGAAAAAGGCGATTCCGTTCCGGCGATTTAACCGGAATGTTGCCCACAAGCGTGGTCTTCCAGGTAACTGGGATGCGGGCAGGTACCCGGTCAAAGCATCAAAGGCCTACATCCGCCTCCTTGAATCGATAAAGAAGAATGCCGAGTACATCGGTCTCGACCCGGAAAATTTAGAGATCATTCATGCCACGGCAAGCCGCGGCCGGGCCCAGAAGGCATTCTTCCCAAGAGCAATGGGACGAGCAACCCCAAAGGTCCGCGAATCCGTGAACCTTGAGATCGTAGTCCGCGAGGTGGCATAAATGGCAATCGAGAGAAAATTTATTTCAGAGGGTGTACGAAAAGCCCGCGTTGAGAAGTACCTTTCAAAGGAACTCAAACGCGCGGGATATGGCGGTATGGATATTGCCAGAACCCCTCTGGGCACACAGGTCACGATCTTTGCCGAGAAGCCCGGTATCGTGATTGGTAAGGGCGGCAAACTCGTCCACCAGCTCACCCTGGACCTTGCCCATAACTACGGTGTTGAATCACCGCAGATCGAGGTACAGCAGGTCACAAACCCCAGTTTCAACGCACAGATCATGGCAGAACGGCTCGCCAATGCTCTGGAGAGGGGCTGGTACTTCCGTAAGGCAGGCACCAGCATCCTGCGCCGTGTAATGGAATCCGGTGCACTGGGTTGTGAAGTCGTGATTGCCGGGAAGCTTACCGGTGCACGTGCGCGTACCCAGAAGTTTACCGAGGGCTACATCAAGCACTGCGGTGAACCAAGCAACACCATCGTTGAGAAAGGCTACGCAGTTGCCATCAAGAAACTTGGTGTAATCGGTGTCCAGGTCAAGCTGGTCCCCGGTGGCGCAAAGATGCCCGATAATTTCACCATCATTGAGCAGAAGAAGAAGGCCCCGGCATCAGCAGTTACCGTTACCAGTATCGGTGATGTTGAATCTGATGAGCCAGCACTTCCCGATGAGAAATTAGGGGAGGACCAGTAAATGGCGATTTTCAGGGCAAAGGATGTCAGGCAGCTCTCGGATGTGGAAATTCTCGAACAGATGGGAAAACTCCGGATGGAGCTTGTCCAGCACTACGGGAAAGTCAGTGCCGGTGGCGCAAATGAGAATTCGGGACATATCCGGGAACTCCGGCGAACTATCGCCCGCATGTTGACCGAGCAGAACAGCAGGAGAACTGCATGATCTCTCCCCAGAACGTCCTCAGGCACGAATTGATCGGCCTTGACGTTCTGGTATCAGGAGCTTCCAATCCCCTTCACCGGGGAATTTGCGGACGCATCATCGATGAAACAAAAAATCTGGTGGTAATTATGACCTTAACCGGCGTAAAACGCATCTCCAAGATGCACACCCGATTTCAGCTGCATTTAGGCAGCAGAATTGTCGAGATAGATGGATCCGTGATGGCTCTGGCTCCTGAAAAGAGGATCAACCTGCACGAAAGGAAGAGGATACCATAATGGCACTAAACATTGGATTGAACGTTCAGGCACCCCAGAAGGAGTGCGCGGATGTTAACTGTCCGTTTCACGGCACTTTACCGGTGCGCGGCCAGGTGATCACCGGCAAAGTCGTGAGCGATCGAATGATGGGAACGGTTGTAGTCGAGCGTAATTTCATGCACTACATCCGGAAATACAAGCGGTACGAAAAACGCAGCTCGAAACTTCATGCGCACAACTCCCCCTGCATCCAGGCAAAGGTTGGCGATATGGTGAAGATTGCTGAGTGCAGACCGCTGTCAAAGAGCACCACCTTTGTCGTAGTAGAGGTGCAGCAGCCATGAAGGCAAAACAGTCAAAGACCCCAAGAGCACTCGCCACCGGAACAAAACTTACCTGTGCAGATAACACCGGCGCGCGTGTAGTGCAGATCGTATCGGTCTTTGGCTTTCATGGAGTTCGCCGCCGTCAGCCCAAGATGGGACTGGGTGACCTTGCGACCGTAACAGTCAAGAAAGGCACACCCGACATGCGCAAAAAGCTTGTTCGGGCAGTCGTCATCCGACAGAAAAAGGAGATTCGCAGGCCAAGCGGCATGCGGGTGTCCTTCGATGACAACGCAGTTGTTGTTGTTGATGAGAAGAATGAGCCGAAAGGAACAGAGATCAAAGGACCGGTTGCCCGTGAAGTTGCAGAGCGGTTCCCGAAACTTGGATCCATGGCCACGATCATCGTATGAGGTGTGAAGTATGGTAAGAATCGAAAGCGAACAGCCAAGAAAGCAGAGAAAGGCACGCTATCAGGCACCTTCACACGTGAAGTCAAAATACTTAAACGCCCCGCTCTCCGCTGCACTCAAAGATAAATACAAGATAAAGACGCTGCGGGTTGTCAAGGGCGACACGGTAAAGGTCACCCGAGGGGATTTTGTCGGTGATGAAGGAATTGTTGATGCAGTTGATACCAGGAAGTCAAAGCTTGTCGTCCATGGTGTTACGTCAACCAAGGCTGACGGGACTGAAGTACCCCGGCCCGTTGATGCATCGAACGTCCAGATCACAAAACTGAATCTTGCAGACAAACGCCGTGAGGCAAAATTAGCGGAGGCTGAATAATGGGAGACCATCTGAAGCGGTTGAACGCCCCGGACTCGTGGCACATCGCAAAGAAGACAACAAAGTTCATTACAAAGACAGCGCCCGGTCCGCACAATGCGAATGCCATGCCAATTACCGTCTGGCTTCGCGATCATATGGGCTTAGCGCGGAACATGAAAGAGGTCAAGCAGATCCTCCTTCAACACGACGTTGTCATTAACGGCAGATCCTGCCGTGACCCCCGTATGGGTATCGGGATCTTCGATATCATCGCACTTCCGAAGATCAACAAATTCTACCGTATCCTGCGCGACAAGAACGGTCGCCATGTTTCCATTCTCATTGATGCAGAGGCAGCCAAGACCCGCCTATGCAAAGTGAAAAACAAATCCATAGTTGCCGGCGGCAAGGTTCAGCTGAACATGAGAGACGGTTCGAACCTGCTCGCTGACAACACCTACAAATCAGGTGACTCGATTGTGCTCTCCCTTGAACCGGAAACACGGTTTAAGATCATTGATCATTTCCCATTTGCAGTTGGCAACATGGCGATGATCATTGGTGGTAAGCATTCCGGTAAGGTTGCACGGATCACCGAGATCATCAAGATGCCCGGCAGTGTGCCCAACAAGATCATCCTTGAGGATGAATCCGCAGGCATAAAGTTTGAGACAATCTCGCCCTACATCTATGTTGTTGGTAAAAAGACATCTGCGATTGCACAATGGGGGATTGAACAGTGACCTCGATGCGCGATATCTACATCGACAAGGTTGTCGTTCACATGGGAGTAGGCGAGAGCGGCGAAAAGCTCGTCAAAGCTGAAAACATCATGAAGACGATCACCGGTCAGACGTCGATTCGTACCATTGCAAAGATGACCCAGCCGGCGTTCTCCATCCGTAAGGGTGCCCCGATTGGCTGCAAAGTCACCCTCCGCGGAAAAACCGCCCGGGAATTCTTCAAGACCGCTGTCGGTATCCTGAACAAAACCGTATTCGAGAGCCAGTTCGACAAGAGTGGCAACATCTCGTTCGGTGTTGAAGAACACACGGATTTCCCCGGCATGTCCTATGATCCCCAGATCGGGATTTTCGGCATGGATGTGAACGTTGTTCTCGAGCGCAAGGGCATCCGTATCACCCGCAGGCGCGTGGCACGGAAGAAACTCCCCGCAAAACAGCGTGTGAGCAAGCAGGATGCAATTGCATTCCTCAAACAGGACTACCAGGTCGAGGTGCGCTAATGGCTGGAGAAAGGAAGAAGATCTACGGTCGCGGTGCGAACGAATGCAAGATGTGCGGGCGCGAACAGGGCCTCGTACGCAGATACCATATCATGTTCTGCAGGCAGTGCTTCCGCGAATGGGCCTCGAAGATTGGCTTTAAGAAGATGAGCTGAAGGTGAATGCACAATGACACGATCAAATACATTAGCAGACGGAATGTGTGCCCTTAAAAATGCCGGTGATACCGGTAAGTCCGTGTGCATCATCGAACCCGCGAGTAAACTCCTTGGCGCGATGCTCCGCATTATGCAGGACGCCGGATATATTGGCAGTTTCGAGTTTATCGATGACGGCAGGGGCGGGCAGCTCAAGGTCCACCTCACGGGCAAAATAAACCGTTGCGGGGCAATAACGCCACGGTTTTCAGTACAGCTGGATGAAATGGAATACTGGGAGAAGCGATACCTGCCCGGAAAGAATTTCGGGCTCATTATGCTTTCGACGTCGCGCGGCGTGATGTCGCACGAACAGGCGAAGAAAGAGAGCATTGGTGGCGAACTGCTCGGGTATGTTTACTAGAAGGTGCGAAAGATGTCGGCAATCAGAAAAGTAACTATCCCCGAGGGTGTTAAAGCCACTCTTGAAGGCTCGCTTCTTCGTGTGACTGGTCCAAAAGGTCAGCTCTCCCGCAACATGCGGTTCCCGCAGGTTGTCATAACCTGTGAGGGAAACGAAGTCACCTTTTCCACAGAATCCAGGCGCAAAGAGATCAATGCAATGGTCGGAACGCTCGAGGCACACACCAAAAATATGTGCCGCGGTGTCAGTGAAGGGTTTGAGTACCACATGAAGGTAGTCTGCAGCCACTTCCCGATCCAGCTGAAACTCCAGGGAAACCGGCTTGAGATTGTCAATTTCCTTGGAGAGAAGAAGGCACGGTCCGCACGAATCGAAGCGGGTGTTGCGGCGAAAATTGAAAACGATGAGGTTGTGCTTACCGGAATTGACCGTGAACTGGTCGGTAACTCCGCAGCAAACATCGAGCATGCAACCCACATTCGCGACCGTGACCCCCGTGTCTTCCAGGATGGCATCTATATCGTGCAGAGGGGTTGAGGAGCTATGACTACTGAAATAAAGCGACTGATCCGTGTGCGAGTAGCGAAGGGTGCCGCCTTCAAGCGCGATGGATACGGCAAGAAACGACAGCTCTCCGATTCCTGGAGAAAGCCCAAAGGGCAGCACAACAAACAGAGGGAGCAGAAGAAGGCTAAAGGAGCTCTTCCCAAGCCCGGCTACGGAAGCCCGATTGCGGTGCGCGGTATGCACCCTAGCGGTTTTTTCGAAGTGCTGGTCTCCTCATTAAAGGAACTTGAGGGACTCGATCCCAAGACCCAGGCTGTCCGTATATCCGGTACAGTTGGCGACCGTAAGCGTATTGGTCTCCAGACCAAGGCAATCGCTGCAGGTCTTAAGGTACTCAACGTAAAAACCGTCAAGAGTGCCGTAAAGACGGAGAAGGCAACTCCCGCAGCAAAGGCATCCACTCCGAAAAAGGAGACAAAGAAGGCTGCAAAGCCCAAGGCAACCGATGCACCGGTAAAGAAAGGTGCAAAGAAGGCCATGGATGCAGCACCTGAAGCGAAAAAAGCTCCGGTGAAAGATGAGAAGAAGGCTGTAATGCCCAAGACAGAGAAGGCAGCCAATAAACCTGCAAAGTCCAAGGCAGAGAAATCACCTGAGCCTAAACAGAGTGTGGCCTCAAAACCAAATACAAAAAAGAAGACCGGTTCAGAGGTGAAGAAGAATGAGTGATGTTTTCAGCCAGAAACGCATCGCTGCCGCCATATTAAAGTGCGGTGTCAACCGCATCTGGTTTGACCCGGCCCGTATCTCGGATATCGAGAATGCAATCTCACGAGAGGATCTGCGTGGGCTCGCCGTTGATGGCGCGATCAAGGCACGCCAAAAGAAAGGCGTGAGCCGCGGCAGAGCCCGGGCACGAATCGCAAAGCGGTCGTACGGGCACTGCAAAGGTCCCGGAAAGAGGAAGGGGGCAGCAGGAGCCCGCAACCCGAGCAAGACCGCATGGATCCAGAAGATCCGTGCAATCAGGAAGGTGCTCGTTGCACTCCGTGATGCCGGAACCATTGACCGGCACATGTACCGCCTTGTATACAGGAAAGCAGCAGGTGGTCAGTTCAGGAGTGTCGCGCACATGAAGGCGCAGATGGAGATCCTCGCAGGGAGGATGAAGTAACATGGCAACAGGAGCACGGTATTTTGTCCCCTTCCGAAGGCGAAGGGAAGGCAGAACCGATTACTACAAGCGGACCGCACTCGTCGTAGCAGATGCGCCAAGGATGGTCGTGCGCAGGACAAACCGGCACGTCATCATCCAGCTCGTTACTGCGGAGATGGACGGAGACCGCACACTCGTGGCAGCAAACTCTGCCGAGCTGGAACAGTACGGATATAAGGGATCGACTTCCAGCACGCCGGCAGCATATCTGACTGGCATGCTCTTTGCCGTTAGAGCGAAGAAAGCAAACCATGAACGGGCAATCCTGGACATCGGACTTAGCCGGGCAACAAAAGGCGCCCGGGTCTTTGCAGCACTGAAAGGTGCTGTCGAAGCAGGTCTTGAGATCCCTCATGGCGAAGAGATCCTCCCTTCCGATGAGCGGGTCAAGGGTGCGCATATCGCGGCCTACAACAAAAATGCCGGGGATATCGTAAAGATGGTCGAACTGGCTGCAGTCGTCATCAAAAAGGAGCTGGTCTAAATGGCATATGAAAAACAGGAGTGGCACCCGGTCACCGGCCTTGGCAAACTCGTCGCCTCGGGAGAGATCAAGAGTATTGATCAGGTTCTCGAAAGTGGCAGACCTATCAAGGAACCCGAAATTGTTGATGCGTTCCTTCCGGATCTGGAGGATGAGGTTCTTGATATTGCCATGACGCAGCGTATGACCGACTCAGGTCGCCGTGTCCAGTTCCGTGCAGTTGTCATTGTTGGCAACCGCAACGGCTACATTGGATTTGGCCAGGGCAAGGATGTCCAGGTCGGCAATGCGATCAAGAAGGCAATCGTCAAGGCAAAAATGAACCTGGTAAAAGTACACCGTGGATGTGGCAGCTGGGAATGCGGTTGCGATGTCAACCACTCCCTCCCCATGCAGGTGCAGGGAACGGCCGGCAGTGTTCAGGTTACCTTGAAGCCCGCCCCACAGGGTATCGGGCTTGTCACCGGTGATATCAGCAAGAAAGTGCTGCAACTCGCCGGTATCAAGGATACCTGGACCTTTGCCCGTGGGCAGACCCGCACTACGATCAACTTTGCAAAAGCGACATTCAACGCGCTCAAAGCAACCAACATGATCAGGACCGGGGGGTCACAGTAAATGTACGCGGTCGTTCAGGTTCGCGGGACAGTCAGAACCCGTAGCGATATCAAGGACACCTTAAAGATGCTGCGCCTTCACCACATCAATCACTGCGTGCTAATCTCGGAAACTCCCGAGAATCTTGGCATGATACGCAAGGTGAAGGATTATGTTGCATATGGTGAAGTGGATGCACCAACCGTTGAGACCCTGCTGCAAACCCGTGGCAGAGTGCTTGGCGATGCGCCGCTTACCGAGGAGTACTTAAAAACCAACTCCGCATATGCCAGTATCAGTGAGTTTGCACAGGCACTTGTCAGAGGTGAAACGAAGTTACGTGAGGTTCCGGGACTCAAACCGGTTCTCCGTCTTCACCCGCCACGCAAGGGATACAAGACCACCAAGCGGGCATTCCCTCAGGGTGGAGCGCTTGGGTATTATGGTCAGGAGATCAATACTCTCCTCTATAAGATGAGGTGAAGCAAAGATGCCAACAAATAAACGTTCAAAGTACCGCGGATCGCGGACATGCGGCGGCGGTACCCATAAAAACCGTCGTGGTGCAGGTAACCGTGGAGGCCGGGGACGCGCCGGCATCAATGCCCACCACTTTGTCAAGTGGTATAAGGAAATGGGAGGCCCCGTCTTTGGTAAGGATGGTTTCTTCCACAACCCGGCAACCCTCGTTACAACGATTGATGTCGGGATAATCGATCAGATCATACCGTCGCTTATTGCGCAGGGTATTGCCAAACAGGAAGGAGATGCAGTTACGATCAATGTTGCTGACATGGGCATCGAAAAGGTGCTCGGCAGTGGCAGGGTCACTAAAAAGATCAATATCTCCGCTGAGGCATTCTCTGAATCCGCAAAGGCAAAGATTGAGAAGATGGGTGGAAAGGCGCAGATCGTCTGAGCCTCCCAATATTTTTTGGTGAAACAATGGGAAACCTGCTGGATCGAATGGAACCCCTGCTCGCTGCGATGCCCGCGGTCAAGAGCCCGGAGGGACACGTTCATTTCAAGAATAAACTGATCTGGACACTCGGAATATTGATTCTGTATTTTGCCCTGACGAATATACCGCTTTTTGGACTCGCACCCCAGTCAATGGATCTTTTTGCCGCATGGCGAGCGCTTCTTGCCGGTGCAAGTGGTTCGATTGTCCATCTGGGTATCGGACCGATCGTTACTGCATCCATCGTACTCCAGCTGCTCAAAGGTGCCGATATCCTCCATATTGATACCAGCGAAACGCGCGGACAGGTCATGTACATGGGTCTTCAGAAGATCCTCATCATTGTCATGATCGTCATCGAAGCTGCGCCAAATCTGGTTGGAAATTTTATGCAACCGAATCCGATTATTGCCAACCAGTTTTTCGGCGGTAATCTGTTTGCGGTTTCAATTCTGTTATTCATCCAGATATGTATCGGTGGCGTTCTCGTCGTTCTCATGGATGAAGTCGTAACGAAATGGGGTATCGGATCTGGTGTGGGTCTCTTCATTATTGCCGGTATCTCGCAGGCAATTGTCAACGGGTTCATCAACTGGGTTCCGGTCGCTGACCAGTATCCAGTCGGGTTCTTCCCCCGTCTTGTTGCTATTGGTATCGATGGTGGAAACTATCTCACCTTCTTTGGTAAGGATATCCTTGCATTTGTTACCACTATCACTATCTTCCTGATCATTGTGTATGTGGAATCCACGCGCATTGAGATCCCACTTGCCCACGCGCAGGTACGCGGGGCACGGGCGCGTTTCCCGGTGAAACTCATCTATGCCAGCGTTCTGCCGATGATCCTTGTCCGTGTACTGCAGGCAAATATCCAGATGCTGGGAATGTTCCTCTCCAATGTCGGCATCACGATCTTTGGGAAATTCAATGGAACAACACCTCTGGATGGAATCATGTATTATCTTGCTCCGGTCAACGGGCCGGATCAATGGATGTGGTGGATTCACGATCTCGGTCACGCACCATGGCAGATTCTATTACGTCTGGGAATAGATACAACAATCATGGTGGTCGGTGGTGCGATCTTCGCACTGTTCTGGATCAAAACCGCAGGGCTCGACTCAAAGGATGTCGCCAGGCAGATCCAGCTATCAGGCATGTCCATTCCTGGCTACCGCAGGAATCCGCAGGTGCTGGAAAAGTACTTTGATCGGTATATCCCCCGTGTTACGGTGATTGGGGGTGTCTTTATCGGGTTGCTCAGTGTTGTAGCTAACCTCTTTGGTGTCATCGGTGCTGTGAGCGGAACCGGTCTGCTCTTGACAGTCAGTATAACCTACCGGCTCTATGAAGAGATAGCAAGCCAGCAGATCATGGAGATGTACCCGTTCATGCGGACATTCTTTGGCAAAGAGTGATTCAGGAAAGGGACACAAATGCAGGGACGAACGGTCATCATAACCGGTGTACCCGGCGTCGGCAAGACGACGGTTATCAACGAGGTATTAAAGAAGCTCATGTGTGAGGGAGTCGAATACCAATCCATCAATTTCGGCTCTTTCATGTTTGAAGTGGCAAAGAGCGATAATATTGTCCAGGATCGGGACCAGATGCGTTCGCTCGATCGCGCAGTCCAGAAACGGTTGCAGCAGCGTGCCGCGCAGGCGATAGCAAAGATACCAGGCAATGTGCTGATCGACACCCACGCATCGGTCAAGACGCCAAAAGGCTATCTTGCGGGACTTCCCGAATGGGTGCTCCGCGAGATTATGCCTGACATTATTGTCCTCGTTGAAACAGATGATGACCAGATTCTCATGCGGCGATTGACGGATGAAACTCGTGCACGGGACAAGGACGGGTCCCGGTCCATTGCAGAACACCAGCAGTTCAACCGCTCAATCGCTGCTGCCTATGCGATGATGACGGGTTGCACCATAAGAATTGTTATAAATGCGGACTTTTTACTCGACAGGTCCTTATCGGAACTGGCCGACGTTCTCAGGTGAACAGATGGATTTTTCAAAAATCTGGGATAAATACGGGATCTATATAGCGCTTGCATTCATGATGCTGATGATGTTCTCGTACAGCATCGAATGGTTACGGGTGGGTGTCGGGAAAGGTATCGATGGCGCATTTTCGCCCATTGTTGATGGATTCGGGATTCCGTTCTACATCCTCATCCTGATACTCTCGGCATTTACCGGGCTGTATTCTTCGATCATCCAGAAATACACTATCGATTACGAGAAGATGACCGATTCGCAGGAACGGATGAAAGAGTTCCAGACAGAGTATCGCAAAGCCCAACTCTCCCTGGATGAGAAGAAGATCAAGAAGATGGATGCGAAAAAAGACCGGGTCATGCGCGAGCAGCTTGAGATGTCCCAGCAGCAGTTCAAGCCGATGGCATACATTCTCGTGATTACCGTACCGATCTTCTTCTGGTTACTTTTCAGGCTTGCACAGGTGAAAAGCACCATCACCATGCCCTATGTGGGCACTGTCGGTCTGCATGATGCAGCGGTCTGGATCATCCCCGCCTGGATTCTCTGGTATATGATCTGTTCTATCACCTTAAGCCAGGTGATACGGAAATCCTTAAACATCGGGGGGGTCTGATGCGGATTACCGTGAGCGGGTTGCCCGGCAGCGGGACAACTTCCCTCTCACGGTACCTGTCAGAACGCCACGGTTTTTCGTTAATCTCAGCAGGTGAAGTCTTCCGGCAGCTTGCCAAAGAACACCATATGGAGCTTGCCGAGTTCGGGCGTCTTGCCGAAGAGGATTCTTCTTTTGATAAGATGATTGATGCCCGGCAGAAAGATCTTGCAGAGAAGCAGGACAATATTATTGTTGAAGGCCGGCTTTCCGGCTGGATGGTGGAAAATGCTGATCTCAAGATCTGGGTGCATGCACCTATCAGCTGCCGGGTAAAACGGATCGTTTTCCGTGACCATGTGGCCGATGAGAAAACCGCTGGCGATCTTACGCTTGAGCGCGAGCAGTGTGAAGCATTACGATACCGGTCGTACTATTCTATTGACATCAACGATCTTTCCCTCTATCACCTGACCCTGAACTCCCAGCACTGGGGTGTTGAAGCGCTGGGTGCCCTTGTTGATACTGCGATCGCCCAGATAAAGCCCGAATAATCAGAATTGTTCTTTTATGTGTTCTTCGACGGAAAACACCTGTTGTCGGTTATCTTTTATCTCCCGAAACCGGGGAGATCCGTGGAAATCTTTTACGTGTTGAAATGAGTATGATAGTTGTGGGAGATGAGATCGTAGTTCAGCTGGTCCGTTCATGGGACAACAACGAGATCGCTGACCTGTACCGGGCTGGTGGATGGTGGAAGGAAGAATATGACCCTGCGGCGCTTGGTTCTCTGATACAGGGAAGTTTTTCATTCGCTGTTGCCGTTGAGAAAAAAACCGGGAAGGCCATCGGTATGGGGCGGGTTATCTCTGACGGAGTTTCTGATGGATATATCCAGGACTTGGTAGTCCTCCCGGATTACCGGAAGAGCGGCATTGGCAGGGAGATGGTCTCTGCCCTTGTCGAGCGGTGTATTCAGTCCGGTGTTACGTGGCTTGCCCTGATCGCAGAACCGGATACCGAAAAGTTTTACCTGCCGCTTGGTTTTGTACCTATGCAAGGGCATGTGCCCCTGATCTTACTGGGGGAAGGATGAACCTTACACAGGATGATTTTCGGCCGGTCACGCTGGCAGACCGGGCATTTTTTCAGCAGCACTATGCCTATTATCCCCAGACTCACAGCGATAACACGTTTACCAATATGGTCTGCTGGAACCATTACGCGCATTACCAGTATGCCTTTGTCGAGAAAAATGTCATTCTTGCCAGTACTATTGACGGTATAACCCGGTTCCGCCCTCCGACAGGTCCCCGTGAACCGGCACTTTTGCGGTCGCTTATCAAGTTCGCATCGGAAGTCAGTGATGCTGAGCCTATCGTGTTAATCGATCCAGATACCGCCAGATGGATGCGGGATACCTGCACCGGTCTGAACCTGGTACCTGACAGGAACCATTTCGAGTATGTGTACCGGGCATTTGATCTGGCAGATCTTCCCGGAAAACAGTACCTCACCATCCGTCATCATCTCAATAAATTCCGGAAAAACTGTCTCTATTCCGTCGAGTCGATCACCCCGGAAAACCGGGAGGAAGTGAAACAGTTCCTGATCCAGTGGTGTGAATGGAAAGGCTGTGAAGGAGATCCCGTGCTTGCCCATGAAAAGGATGCAACGTTTTTTGCTATCGATCATTTCGCAGAGTTAGGATTATCCGGGCTTGTCGTCCGGGTTCACAACGCGATCGGGGCAATGTCACTATTTGAACCGCTCAATAACGATACAGCGCTTGTCCATTTCGAGAAAGGTATGCCCGACTGTGAAGGCATCTACAAGGAAATTAACGCGGAAACCGCGACAATTCTTAAAAAAGATTTTGTCTATATCAACCGGGAAAGCGATCTCGGTGTTGCTGGTCTTCGGGAGGCAAAGATGCGGTACCACCCCGATCATATGGTTGAAGTATATTCCTTAAAGCGTGATTCCTGATTCTGTCTGCACCTCCTTTTTTATCTGCATATTTGAACGGTCTTACGTGCTGCTGGCGTTTTGTTGATTGCCGGTGGAGAACAAAAAAGAAAAATTTCTTCCCCTCACTATCAGATATTGACCAGGAAGTAAACGAGTACCAGCGGGATAAAGATCAGAGCCCAGACGCACTTGTTCCAGACATATACTTCTTTTCCGTCGCAGGGAGTTATAGGGAGAAGCTCAAACACACCTGTGAGCAGGTTGATCGAGAATCCCAGCATGCCAGCGGTACGGAACACTCCCCCGAGATGTATGAGGAACAGGCAGGCAATCGCAATCAGGATCGAAAACACCGGGCCTGAAAGCATAATCAGCCCGAGACTTCGTTTTTCGAGGGGTATCTGGCTACGGATAACGGTCAGGGTTGGCTGGGCAAACACATTCCCAAAGAGCCAGGCCGTGAGGAACATGATGATGGAGCCTAAGCCCCAGAACTGGACTTCGGTGCTGCACTGGTATGTCCGGTTCAGGTATCAGTGTGTTATTTCGTGCGCACACAAGGCCACTCCGCCCATGATGATATAGATCGCAACCGTAGTCAGATCGACCGGGGTCCGTGCGGCAAAGAAGAAGAGGATACCGATGATCACCGCTCCTATGGCTACCACGCCCAGTTCCCGTTGGGTGAACCCGAATTCGATCTCCTTTGACTCTGCTGCCTTAAGGGCTCGTTTCTTCTTCTCCTCTTCGGAAAGTCGCCCCTGTATCACTTGTCCTAATGCATTCTGCACAAAGATGAGGAGCTTAGCCAGCCATGCAGAAAATGCAGAACCAAATGCTGTCAGACCGAGTCCGGTCATCGCGACACCCGCACCAATGGCAACAACCGGCGCCGCCTCATCCGGTATGATGCCGAATAGCGGAAGTTGTTTATCCTCTTTACAGCTGGCGTCCGGGGCGGGAGGATTTGTCTTCTTATCAGAAAGCGTGTGGGAGATCGGATCGAGGTGGGTGACTCCTTTTTGTGCAACAGAGTACCCATCCGGAAATACCACGAGGGTATCTGCGGTAAAATCAAGAGGATAGTTGTAATTTGCTATCCTCTGCTGGAAATCTACCCCGTAAGAAGCGAGATCAAATCCATCGGTACTATATTTCCTGCCATTGACCGTTGCGAAATGCGGGAAGCTGAGTTTTGCAGTACCGGGATTTGCGCAGAGGATCTTAAAATCAGAGGTTTCTCCGGTATTCGGATTATGTGATCTCTGGTAGTCTTCAATGACCGGTGACGCCGATGCAATATATGATTTAATACCCAGGTACTCAACGGGATTATCTTGCTAGGTGAGCGTGATCGTTGCATCACCTTGTTGATCGATCTGGAAATAGACCTTTTGCAGATCAAAGGCACTGACCGTGGGAATAAAAATGAGGAATAAAATAAGTCCTAATGCCAGTGACCATCGCATAATTCTTGTTTTTTTCAAATCGAGATAAGGATTTTTATTTGTTCCTGATGACCAGAAAAAATTGCGGTTGTTTTTTTTTTTTTGATTTTTTGCTATGTTTCAGGATCAGGGGGTAACTGCCAGGGCCATCACACCCGATGCGATGATCTTGACTGCAATGGAAGCGACGAGCATACCGAGCACTTTCCCCATAATGTCTGTTACCACATCGCCCAGGATACGCTGGATGAACTCCGAATAATAGAGGACCAGCCAGGTAGCGAGTAGGGAGAGTGTGATCGCAATGAAGGGGACGAGGAGTCCATAATCCCTCGAAAGCAGCATCACGGTCGTGATAGTACCCGGCCCGCACAGGAGCGGTGTTCCTATAACCACACCCACTGCGGTCTTTGCATGCTCTTTGCAATGCCCGATCTCTATCCCAAGCGCATACTGGATACCGAGAAGGAACAGGAGAATTCCCCCGGCGATCTGGAAACTGGGCAAATTGAGGCCAAGGATATCAAAGATCATCTTATTGAACCCCAGGAACAGGTACATTAGCCCGCCAGCTACGGCAACAGCGATGAATGCCTGCTTGTGGATCTCTGCAGCGGACTGACCCTTGGTCATGGCAGCAAAGATTGGCACCAACAGAAGGGGATCGATAATGATGAACAGAGCGGCAAAGGAATAGATAATTCCTGAAATAAGGTCCGGCATGATCTTTTAAAATTATATGCTCTGATCACGGATAAACTGGCGTGATTCTCACCCTGCGATCTACCCGCCACATAATTCCTGCACGACAAAATAGATGACCCGTATCCACGCAGCAAGAC
Source organism: Methanoregula sp. (assembly GCA_041662685.1). Lineage (GTDB taxonomy): Archaea > Halobacteriota > Methanomicrobia > Methanomicrobiales > Methanospirillaceae > Methanoregula. The sequence goes on along the minus strand of JBAZRZ010000016.1, from coordinate 3,849 downwards.
AGAAAAAGACGTACGGGATCAGGGGGGTGATCACATCAAACCGGATCGTCTCTCATTATCCTGTCTCTGGATTGCATTATCCACAATATATAATATCCACAAGTTTCCATGTTCTCATAGGGCTGACCTGACCTCGCACCACAATCGCCGGGGTGAAAAGGCCGCAATGGTGAATTTTTATGGCAAAAGCAGTGACCGCAACAAAAAAGAGTAGTGCAACGAGCATAAAAAAACCGGTCGCAGCCAAAGCTAATGTATACCCTGTGACTAAGAAAAAACCTGTTGTGGCGAGCAAACCCGCAGGAAAAAAAGCAGCCGTTGTGGCAAAAAAGAAAACACCTGTTAAGACAGCGGCAAAGACCCAACCTAAGAAGACCGCAAAGAAAGTGGCAGCCAAAAAGGGATCGAAAAAAACCGCTGTGCCCCCCATGCGATATAAATGCAGAATCTGCGGGTACGTCTATTCACCACTCCGGGGGGAACCTCACAATGGCATTCCCGCGGGGACTGCCTTTGATGATCTTCCTGGCACGTACGCCTGCCCGGTCTGTGGGTACCAGGGCAAAGGCAGGATCGGCAAATGGGGTTTTGAGGAATGGCGCCCCACGCGATACCTCTGTTCCCTGTGTTCCTATGTGTATGATGAAAAACGCGGGGAACCTCACCGGGGGATTAAAGCCGGCACGAAATTTGAAGATCTCCCTGACGATTATGTCTGCCCGGTGTTTGCGCAGGATCCCAAGATCCGTGTACAGTTCGGCAAGGTGTTCAAACGGGGATTTGAACCGATCAATATCTGATCGGTTTACCTAACCGGAACTTTTTTTAATTTTTTTACCGCGATTAACACCGGGTCATTTCCTGCACGTGCATCATCATCGGTCACCTGTTACAGAATCACTCTTTTTTCCTGAATATGATTTAATGTGATTCTTGTAATCGCTCGTGCATGCATCGGGATCTCAATACCATATCTATAAACCTCTCGGCAGTTTATTTTTTTATACGAGGTCAATATGGTCGCATTTTTCCAGGGTTTCGGGTATCGTATGGGTGTTTTCCTGCTTCTCGTCTGCCTGTGGGCTGGCATAGTGATCTGTCCTGTATCCAGTGCAGATACATCCGGTGCAAACACTTCTGATACGTATGTGGGGGAGCTGGGAGATACGATCAATCTTCACGGTTACTCCTTTGTCGGGGATCAGGTCTCCCTCTTTTTTACCGGGCCGAACCTGCCGGAAAACGGGGTATCCCTGACAGACCCGACACAGCGTGCAGACCAGGGGTCATTTCACCGTTACCGAAGTGGACCACGAACAGCAATGGTCCTATAAATGGAACACCGACCGGATCAACAATGAAATTGTGGCCGGGATCTATACCGTGTACGTATCGAATGAACCGGTTGACCGCTCTGGTCTTTCGGGAAATAATTACAAAACCCTTACGGTGTATCTCAAAGACAGCAGTTCATCCGATATTCATTCCAGTGCCCAGACATCCTATACCCTGAACCCTGAAATGCATTCGTCAACTCCGGTTGCCACCCCCACAACAACCGTCATAACAACAATCCCTACCCCGGAACCAACCGTAACGATTCTGCCAAACCTAACCCTCAGAGAAACACCAACCCCAACAAAAAAGACGCCGTTATCCGTTATAGTGGGGATCATTGCGGTATGTGGATTGGGCATTATTCGTGCGTGTTCCCGACAGAAACGAGAAGACTGGTAAGTTTACCAGAAGTTCAGCAAGGTATTATTGTGTGGATGGTATACTGAGTGATATGGACGTCACCCCATTGCTTCAAAAGGCCCATCATCTGATGAAGATCGGTCGGTATGATGATGCCATTGTGCACTATGATCGTGTGCTTGAACAGGATGGCAGAAATATAACCGCTCTTGAAGAAAAAGGGAATGTCTATTATTCCCTGGGACGACACGAAGATGCAATCGCGATAAATCCCAAATTGATCCTCCTCTGGTATGAGAAAGGATACGCCCTGAGAAAGATTCACCGCTACGAAGAAGCGATCGCGTGCTTTGATATCACCCTCGAATCCAGTCCGAATAATGTCCGGGCGGCGACTGCAAAAGGTATTGCGCTGCGGGAGCTGGGAAAAAATGAAGAATCACTTGTTTTTTTTTTTTTGATAAGGCACTCAATTTCAACTCCATAAACTCATTTGTGTATTACAACAAAGCAATTGCTCTTCGCAATCTCGGCAGGATAAAAGAAGCTGACGAGTGTATCAAAATCGTGAATTTTCCCCGTGGTGCGGGAAAAATATAGTTTTTTTATCTGGTAACCGTTCAAAGAGCGATTGAGAGGAAGAGACCATCCGGCTCTTTTTTTTTTAGAGATCTACAGATTCCCTATCGAACAGATAGTCTCACTTCGTTTAATCGGCTGAATACGAAAAATTTTGATGAATTCTTCTCCACCTCAGTTCCCGCTACGGGAACTAAAAAAAAAAATTAAATGAGTTTAAAGATGGGGTGGCTATCTGATTTGCACTCGATTCCAAGCTGACGGGTCGCTTCAAGAACGGTGATGTCCGTGTAGGCCTGTGCCGTGATCATGGCCTCGACGTTCTCGATCGGACCGTACATGATAAGGTCTGCACCGAGGGTGCTTGCAATCATGTTGCAACCGATATCGGGGGCTGACCATGCTGCCTGCCTGATGCCATCAAGACCGCCGAGGTAGTGGTGGGACATCTGTTTGAGGAGGACATCCTTACCCTCGTATCCTGCTGCGAGTACTGAGGGGGTCTTGCTCGTTCCCTTCCAGCGCTTGAGCCAGGTCCAGGAAACGGTCATGTTGTGGTATGCACCACCGGTCGGGTAGCCGTGGATTGCCTTACATGCAAGGATCTCACGGTATGAGCCGCCGCTGCCGAGACCAAGCGGGGTTGCTGCAGTGTCGAGAATCGGGCGCTTGATACCGCAGTACTCCGCGATCTCGAGCATACCCTTGGTCTGTCCTGCAACGCCGCCTTCGGTGAGCACTTTCTCCCTGCCGGTAACTGATGGGTCGGCTGGGTTGAATGCGAGGACAATGGCTGCGTCCACATCACTGTTCTTGAGTGCTTCAATGCTCTCCGGCGAGATAGAACCGTTGATCGAGTTGTAGATCGCACGGTGTGCAAGGCCGACTTCGGTTACGTACTTGCATGCATGGGCAAGTGCGGTTGGCACCGATGAGTCCATTAAGAACGCGGTCTTGTTGTCGATGCTGTCAAACCAGTTGAAGTAACTCTCGAACGCTTCGCCGTATTCAGCGATGATTTGGATGAAATGCGGGATACCGGTCAGGTCTGAGAGGACCTGGCAGCGGTTCCAGAGGGCTTCTGCCTTTGCCTTGTCGATTGTTCCCTTGTGGTCGTCAAGCACGCATTCGTGCTTGTTGTAGAAGATTGATGCACCCAATACTGTAGGGTACTCGCCGGGCTGTCCACCGATCTTGGTGCCGTTGAAGTCCCAGACACTCTGTTCTTTTTCAAATCTGAACATATTCGTTTACACCTCCTTTATACCAATGTCATTAATTTCTGGTACAGGAACAGCAGCATAATAAATACGATAACGCCTGCCATGAGGCCGTACAGTATACCGATATCCCGTCCGATCTTTCGTCCAACACGCTGCGCAACCTCTGCATCCACGAATTCGATATTCTTCTCGATCTTGTCGAGTCGCTTCTCGATTTCGAGGAACTGGGGGTTTGCAGCTGCGGAACCAACTTCAGCGCCACCGGTTTCCTTGACTTCAACGATAAAGGCTTCAGCAGCAAACGCACCCGGGTCACGGGCTTTGAGTTCGTTGATTTTGGCCTTGATTG
>JBAZRZ010000015.1:0-40530 GCA_041662685.1 Methanoregula sp. | reverse complement strand
TTTCTTCGTGAGGAAATCATTTCTACAGAGCATAAAAATCAACTCGACCGGAGCGCCCGATACATTTTTCGGGTCATAATTCAGGTGCAGTAAGAAAAAAAAAAGACCAGAGTTTTCACTCAAAAATTAGATAAATTTATATGGCAGTTAAATTATATGAGTTTCTAATGCTGAGGCACAACATGTCAACTACCAAAAAATTACGTGAAACGTATAATGAGACCCAGCACAAGATCGTCCAGCACCTCAATTCCGGTATAACCTTAGGCAAGCATTATTTCAAATCGAAATACATTGCAAAAGACCTTGGGTTATCACCTAAAGAGGTCGGAACCAACATGGCGATCCTTGCAGACAACTGTAAGGAACTGGACATCATACGGTGGAGCTATTCGAACAGCACAACATGGATGGTCACGCCAAGGGCGTGCTAATCCCATCCATTCAGACCAACTCTTTTATCATGGCAAAAATTCTGGAATTCGAATCCGAGATCGAATTTGTTGCAGATATTAACGACCACAAAGACTGCCTGATGTCACAGGACCCCACGCAGGAGACCCCAAACGCTCTCTGGTACAACATCGACATCCCAAAAGGTCACATCTTAAAAGCCGGTGACCGGATCAGGATCACCATAGAAAAAATCTAGTTTTTCCAATTCTACGTAAGGACATGGCAGAAATCCACCGGAACCATCCATAAATGTTGGTTTAGAGGGCAGGGCTTCCTGAGGGCGAGGATTACTGATTATTTCCGACCGCCGATGACCGTTATCGCCAGTTCATAGAAATCAGCATCCACGGTTTTTAACTGGCTGATCGCAGACTCAAGAGGAATACGGGTAATCTGGTTTCCCTGCAAGGCAACCATCTTTCCAAAATCACCGGTATGTACGAGTTGGACGGCTGCAACACCGAATCGGGTGGCAAGAATCCGATCATACGCAGTTGGCGATCCACCCCGCTGGACATGCCCCAGGATGGTGACGCGTGTTTCGATACCCAGACGACGCTCCAGTTCTTTTCCTAACCTATTACCGACCCTAACGAACTTCTCGTGGCCGCATTCGTCCCGTTCATTCTCAGGAACTGAGGGCAGACCAAGATCTGCTTCATGAGCTCCTTCAGCAATCACCACAATGGAGAATTTTTTCCCTGCATCATATCGGTCTTTTAATTTTTTACATATCCCGTCTAAGGTAAAGTGCACTTCCGGGATCAGGATCTCGTCAGCTCCCCCGGCTATCCCAGCCATGCCCGCGATCCACCCCACGTTTCGCCCCATTACTTCGACAACGATGATCCGGTGGTGCGACTCTGCGGTAGTATGGAGACGGTCGATCGCTTCAGTGACCGTGGCAACAGCCGTGTCAAAGCCAAATGACATATCGGTCCCGGAGATATCATTGTCAATGGTTTTGGGAACTCCCACAAGGGGAATGCCCTGCATCGCCATATCACGGGCAGCTGACAGGGTTCCGTCACCACCAATGACACCCAGGGTATAGATATCGTATTTTTTTATGGTGGCTTTGATCTTCTGGATATCCGACGTTTTTTCCAGCGGGTCCGTGCGGGAGGTACCAAGGATTGTTCCGCCACTGGATAGAATTCTTGATACAGAGGAATCGGTGAGCGGTTCGACATCGTCATCGATAAGCCCCTGCCACCCGTTCCGGATACCAAAGGTTTTAAAATTATATTTAATTCCCGCTCTCTCAACCGCCCGTATCACCGCATTAAGCCCGGGGTAGTCACCACCTCCGGTCAGGACACCTATGGTTTTAATACCCCGTCACTTCCTGATTTCATAGTTCCCGGTGTCAATATATCGGTATAATGATTAAAAGGCACATTAAGCGAAATTTTGTGGCGTGTTTCTTTTTTCATGAGAGTCTCCTGAATGTTCCTTTTGATTCACCGGTTATTGCCTTTTTGTATGCGGGTATAGAATGCCGTGCTATAACCGGCTGGTCTCTATGACAATCCGGCGGTGAATAATGCGCCAGCAGAGAATCAGCTGGGTGAGGTCTCCTGCGGTCACATAGTTCTGGTGCTTGAAGATGGAGATGGGATGAACCCGGGTCTGCTCCTCAATACTGCGCGACGCCATGTTGTGCATCCTCATCGCACGAGTCCGCCAACGTACGGAAATTCCTCCTAAATTTTAATCACAGGCTCTGGGGGACATTTGAGAGTGACCGGATCAGCCTCTGGGTAACCTGTGCAGAATTCGTTGTATTAACGAGATAAACGGTAGTCCTTTCAAGGATATTGGTAATATACCGTTTCTGTATGTGTTTTTTATAAGGGGTGTTGACGAGAAGATGAGGGTTGAAATAGTTATTTTCCTCAAAGAGAGCGAGAGATTCTTCGGGAAGCAGTGATCTGACTTCGTTTGGATCATTAGGATCTCCTTTGAGGAGTATCATCATCTTTAAGGTGGTCATAGGAAGGATCCTGCCCTTTCCAATTACCCACCGGAGATCTGCAACAGCCCTGCCTTCTTTATCGAAATCACCCTCGGGAACAAGCCCATCATATTCCTTCCAGATGGTTGCGAGATCTTTTCGGATGTAAAAGTTTTTTTCCGATCCATAGGCAAGGATATCCGGTCCATATACCCGTGAAAAGAACCAGTCATCTGAAATTATGCGGGAATGCGGATCTTTTAAGAGGCCATAAGTCTGGGTGGTTTTACCTGCGCCGGAAGTTCCAATAAGGCAGAGACCTTTTCCGTCAATATCCATACAGGCGCCATGCACAGAATAGATGTTATGTTCATCGTCTAAGATATCCCCGGCAAGACCGAGGGCTATGGATTTTATCCAGCCATAATAAGTGAAATTGAACAGGTACGCAGACCGCGAAAGCGGATCGAAAAAAAAACGGTATCCGGTTCACAGGACGGATCTTTGAATACAAAAAGCCTGCCATGTTTCCTTTACTGTATGATCATCGGAAAGCAGTTTGATGCAGCATCCGTATATTTCCGATTTGATCTCGTAGTGGACTTTAGGGAGATAGAGTTCACTCAGGCGCTCGTTCTCATCACGGGCTATCAGGGTAATAGAATACGTCATAGAGTTTCCTTTAGGGATTTAGAGATTATCTTCCCATGCCGGATTATGGAAAAATTAACGATATGCATCGTTTCAACGTTCCGATATAAAATTCATACGTCACCTCATTTAAAAAATGAGACCCGGCAAAAACGAACAATGCAGATTATAAGGGATTATCGGGGCCGGGAGAGGTTATAATAATTTCTGGGGGTCTCAAGACTGATATGATATCCGTCGATGTATGCAGTACTGATGATCATATACATATCCGTATTGGATGTCTGGATGACACGATATGAAGTCCCACGGTTAAGAATCTCTTCTCCATCAATGATGACACCATCTTTTGCATTGCAAAGCGCCATCCGAAATTTACCATACTGTGGAGTTGTATTTGCTGTAACGGTGGTGTTGATTACCCACACGGGATATGGTACAGAAAATTTCTGTGTCAGGCCGCCCCGTTTTTCATCCACAAATGCAAAAGAAACCATCTCTTGTTTGCGCGAGACAATATCCGATGCACCGTAGGTTTCCATATTTTCAGGAAGTTTGAAGACCGGGTACGTAAACGGTTTGTCTGTATATACAATCCGATACGTAGGGGCATCAGCAATTACCGGTATGGGTGTGGGTTCAACATAAGCCGGAGTTCCCGGGGTCGGGGGTACGACTGTGGAGACAGGAAAGGGAGTTGGCGTTGGGGTAGGTGCGGCCCTCTCACCGATACCCTTGAGGGCAGAGAGATACTGGGGGTTTGCAAGTACAGCTATCACCAGCACAATGAAAAGGCCAACGGCAAGGGTGAGAATATCGCCTTTTTCCACACAAGGTACTGGGGGATTCTCTTTAAAAATTATGGGGATGTATCTCTGATACAAACCAGATAACCGGAAACCCAGTGCAATTTACCCTACCGTTTTTTTTGGATTTATAATTGCATTACAAAAAAACCACACGATATTTTTTATGCATTCGGCGAATAATTGATGTGTATGGAGCTGCCTGGACTTCAGACGTGGATTGTCTTTTACCTGATCTCGTTTGTCGTCCTTCTCTGGGCAACGTTTCTCTCTGCGCAGGGAATAATGCTTTGGGTGAGCCTGATGCTTGTCATTATTATCGTAGGGGTCAATTTCTACGTTGTATTTACCCAGATCAAGCAGCAAGCCTCCCGCAAGCAGATGCAGTATGAACTGACCCAGGATTTCGTCCGTGGTGATAAACTGGATGTGGATGACCGGCAAAAACATTAAGCGGTCTTTGGGGACGTCAGATTTTCCTTTTTTATAAAAATTTTCTGGGAGGTGTTATTGGGTGCAAACAGATCCTCTACCTGACGCCCGAGATATTCAGTCTTGCCCATGATATAATAGCCGTCAGCAATGAGCGCTGAATGGAAAGTACGCGCAAGATCATCTTTTTGTTTCTCGTTGAAATAGATCGTGACATTGCGGCAGGTGATAAGATCAACGTATCGTGCCGGGGGGACACCGCTCATCAGATCATGTGGGCGGAACCGGATCAGGTCTTTTAAGTGCTGCTTTGCTTCATACGTTCCATCCGGCCGTTTGGTAACATGGCGCTGAATCTGCATGGGGCTTAATTTGGAGATAGTTTTTTCTTCAAAAATTCCCGTTTTTGCCTTTCCCAACACTACTTCATCAATATCAGTTGCAATAATATGACCTGAAAAGTCCTTGTGAACGGCAAGTATGTCATAAAGGATTATGGCCAGGGAATAGGGTTCTTCTTCCGTTGAACTACCGGCACACCAGATTGAAATGCGTTTTCTTTGCTGGAAGAACGCAGGTATAATCGTGTTCTTAATCTCATCAAAAACCTCTTTGTTACGGAAAAATTCGGTCACGTCGATCGTGAGTGCATTCCGTAAAGGCTCATTTTCTGCAGGGTGCGCTTTGAGATACCTGAGATAATCAGCATACGTTGTTGAATTGGTTGAACGCATACGAGACAAAAACCGTCTTTTGATATAGTCCTCTTTGTAATTCGAGCACTGGATCTTGAGCAGCTGCTCGACATGCCGTTTTAAGAGGTTAAATTCAGTAGCCGACTCTTCCATACAAATATTTCCCAGATGGTGATTAGGTATTTTCTATATATTTAAACATCTTCTTTATGTCAAGCCAGATGATTAATCCCCGGCCCTCTTTTTCTCCACTGTCAGCACCGGTGTTGATAATACCTTTGATATATTTTGATTCGTTCCCTGCGATGCCTTCAGTCATGAAATCGACCTGGGCTGCAGAAATCTCAGTTACACTGCTGACATTATCGACAATAACGCCAACATTGTTGCCTTTGGCTGCATCTGCCATGAATACAATGATCTTCTGGGATTGGGATATCGGCTGGTTGGGTAACTTGAGGAATGCGTTCAGGTTAAGAATGTTGACAATTTCACCACGTAGGTTAATAACCCCGGTAATATGTTTGGGTGCGCGGGGAATAACCGTGATTGGAGTCATTTCTACGATCTCGCGAACAGGGGTTATATCGAGTGCATAGCGCTCGTTACCCAGGGTAAATTCCAAAACTTCTCCTGCATCTGCCATTATCTGATCTCCTGTTCATCTGTTGTATTCTCTTGCCATTCTGCACCTGATGGTTCTCTGGTATCACGGTACATTCGATCAACCTCCTGACATTACCGATACAACCCCTCGGGTAAGAGGATCTCAAACCGTGTTCCCTTGCCGGTTTCACCGGTCTCTTTTATAGAAAGACCAGTAATCGCAAGCACTTCCCGGGAGAAAAACAGGCCATAGCTGATGCGTCCTCTTCGGGTATGCTCAAAGACCAGCTCCTTTTCTTCAGCGGGTATACCTATGCCGTCATCTTCATAGACCAGGATCAGGTCCCTACCCTGCGGTTCGGAAAAAAACCTGATTGTCGTTGTTTTGACACCGTGTTCAAGAGAATTCTCAATCAGATTCGCAAATACGCGTTCAATTAAATTGTCGGTAAATACCTCAATATTTTTGATGTCTACAGAAACCGAAATTTTTCCGAGAGGGACCGTTGCAACTGCTGCATGGAAACGATCTACAATGTCCTTCCATTTAGGTGGACGCAAACCAATATTCTGGTAATCCCGGGTAAAATTAATCTGGTGTTGTATAGAGGTGATAATCGATTCCTGTTGCTCAAAGAAGTTAAGGAGTTTTTCATCCCTTGTTTCACTTTTCACCAGATCGAGAGATAACCGCATTTTTGTGATGCCGTTGAGGATATCATGCCGTGTAATGCTGGTTAAAAGTATAATCTGCTTGTTTGCATGGCGAAGCGCATCTTCCATGCGTTTGCGTTCATGGATATCGGCAATGACACCATAGAATCCGCTGACCGCTTCCTTTCCCGGAAGGGTTTTTCCGGAAACCTGGACCCAGCGGGGAGACAGGTTCTTCGTCAGAAAACGGAATTCAAACGGTTCAAAAACTCCCCGGCGGTTCCGTTCAAGACCTTTTTCGAAAGGTACGATATCTTCATTGGATCCATATTCCTGGATTGGAGGTCCGAGTAACTCGGAGGGATCATTTCCTGACAGATTCTTAATTGCCGGGCTGACATACATGATCAGGTTCTGATCATTAAGCGTGAAGATAACTTCCGTGATATTCTCGACAAGTGCCCGGTACTTAGCTTCAGATACAATGAGTGCTTTCTCGATCTTCCGGTGTTCGGATATCCTGTGTTCGAATTCGGCATTATCTGAAATTTTCCCGGTAACACCCTCTTTTGTAGGATCAGGATCAGGGAATGTTTCGGACACATGGGGAATTTGTTCGACGATGGTACCAAGACCCTGTTCCCCATGGTCTAAAACAAGGGGGATTATCTTCATGCGGAAATATTGTGCCTGATCCTGTACCATGAGCTTAATAATATGTACCTGTTCGTGTCCTTCACGCGCTTTCTGCAGATGATTTATTCCTGTATCAGTCAGAATCGCAGCCACGGGAGATGTGTCAATCTGTAATCCTACAAGGTCTTCACGGTTCAGGGACATGAGGGTAAGGACGGGATCGTTCACCTGCTGAATTATGAGATTATTATCAAGGATAAGGATCCCATCCTGCCAGAGATTAAGGAAATGGGAGAGCGGGATACGCGGAGAAAGGGTGAAAATTTTTGCAGGCCCGAGATTGCGTTTTTCAATTTTTCCGGATGCTATCAGGAAATTCAGGTACTTTGCCGCAGTGGTCCGATTTATAGTTAGCTGGCGGGATACCTGTTCAATGGTCAATCCGGATGGATTATCCGCAAGTAAAAGTCTGAAGCGGTAGCAAGGATCGTCCAGGATGCGACGACCTTCAGCAAGGAGGGAATGGAACTTGCACAAAAAGCAGAGGGGGGTATGCAGGGCATCACCAAATCCTCAAACGACGTGGACCAGATCATCAATGAGATCAAAGGCCAGATGGATCAGATCAGTCAGATTGTTGACCTGATAACAGACCTTGCAAACCAGACCAACCTGTTAGCCCTCAATGCAGCCATTGAGGCAGCCCGGGCCGGGGATGCAGGACGTGGATTTACTGTTGTGGCAACCGAGGTCAAATCACTTGCCGTGGAATCATGCACCTCTGCAGAACGCATTGCGGGAATGATCGAGAAACTCCAGACCCAGACAAAACATGCAGTCGATGCAGTAGCAGCATCAAACGCAGGAGTCAATGAAGGAAGCCGTGCACTCAATGAAACAATCGCACGTTTCAGCAAGATTGCCGGATCCATCGATAAGATCAGCCAGCACGTGAGCGAGGTAGCTGCCGCTGCAGAAGAGCAGGCAGCATCCATTGAAGAAGTAGCAGCAAGTGTAAGCGAGGTCATGACATTGATCAACAACAGTTCCAAAGAAGCCATGGACTCGGCAGCTGCATCCGAGGAATCCAGTGCAGCAATTGACCAGATTACCCAGGTTGTCGGCAATGTCAATAACATTGTGGACAATGTATCAAAAGAAATTTCCCGGTTCAAGTGCTAAAAAGGTGTAATTTTTTCCGAGACGGGGGAAAACCCCTACCTTTTTTATCCTTGCTGCCCGTTCAATAAATTATGACAGGGACCGGGGATTTGTTTTTTCCGCTATGCAAACCAACCACCGGCTTCCTTAGGGGTCCTTGCGTTCACCAGAACGGTGAACAAAAAACCGCGGTAATACAAAATATCTGGGTGAAACATACATGATCGCATTTTCACGTGACCTTATCGATGCTGCCCGGGGCAATGCACCAGCGGATGCAGTATTCACAAACGCAAGTATCTTCAACCCGTATACCTGTACCTGGGACAAGGGCACACTTGCGGTAAAAGACGGCATTGTTCTGGGGATTGGAGGCTATACAGGAAAAAAAGTGTATGATCTTGCCGGCAGGTACATCGTTCCCGGACTGATCGATGCTCACGTGCATATCGAGAGCTCACTGCTCACTCCCCGCGAATACGCAAAACTGGTCGCGCAGCACGGGACTGCCACCGTAATTGCCGATCCCCATGAAATCGCCAATGTTGCGGGTGCAGCGGGCATTGAGTTCATGCTCTCCCAGCGTGGGGGACTTCCTGTGGATATCCGGTACATGATACCGTCCTGCGTACCGGCAACACCGATGGATATCGGGGGGGGCAATCCTGAATGCACCCGATCTGGAATGGTTCAAAGGCCGTGAGGGCGTATTAGGCCTTGGCGAGATGATGAACGTTCCCGGGGTTCTCGGTGCAGATCCAGCAATTGGAAAGAAACTGGAAATTTTTTCCTTAAGGGACGGTCATGCCCCGATGCTTTCAGGAAATGAACCGAACGCCTATATCCTTGCCGGACTCCAGAGCGATCATGAATGCACGCGTCGGGATGAAGCGGAAGAAAAACTAAAAAAAAAAAGGTATGTACCTCTATGTCCGTGAAGGCTCGACAGAACACAATATTGAAGAGATCGCCCCGCTGATCGCGCCGCTCACGGTCTCCCGGTGCTGCTTTGCCACAGACGACTGCCATGTTGATCTGCTGATGCGAGACGGGCATATCGATCGCTGCATAAGGAAAGCGATCGCCTGCGGGATCAGGCCGGAACTTGCGATCCGTATGGTCACACTCTCGGCAGCAGAGCGGTTCGGGCTTACGGATCGCGGCGCACTTACACCCGGACGTCGTGCAGATTTCTGCGTGATCGATGACCCCCGACGATTTATTGTCAGTGAGGTATTTGTTGGCGGAACGGCGCTTACGGATACACTGCCGGGTGAGGGAACACCCCTGCTATCCCCATTCCGGTGCACAGTTCCTTCCCCCGATGCAATCCATATTCATGGCAAAGGAACTGCACGCGTGATCGGGATCAAGCAGCACCAGATAGTAACAGAATCACTCAGTCTTCCCGTAGATGGTGCGGCTCTTTTTAACAACGACATTCTCAAAATCGTGGTGTGCAACCGGTACGGCACCGTTGCCTGTGGCGTGGGTCTGGTCCGGGGATTTAAGTTTACTACCGGAGCCATCGCATCGAGCGTGGCCCATGATGCGCATAACGTGATCGCCGTTGGAACCAGAGACGATGCGATCCTCCGGGCGATTGCAGCGGTGATAAGGATGCAGAGCGGGATGGCCGCTGTTCTGGGGGACCGGGAAACGAGCCTCCCGCTTGACTGCGGCGGACTGATGTCAACGCTGCCGTATCCAAAAGTCGCAGCCCGGTTACAGGAACTGCATATTATCACCGAAAAGATGGGCGGTATTGAAGATTCGTTCATGTACCTCTCGTTTCTCTCATTAACGGTCATCCCCTTGCTGCGCATCACGGAACGGGGCGTGTTCGATGCGGGTGAGTTCCGGGATGTGCCCCTGTTCACCGGCTCATAATGGTACGGGAAAAATGGTACGAGGGGCTCTCATCACGCAAAAAGTAGGATGATGATTGCACCTGCAACCATGAGAGCTGCACCCAGAATGCGTTTTTTACTATCCCCTTCAGAAAAAACAAGCGTCCCGTAGAGAACCATGAAGATAATGCTCATACGTTTTATGGCAATCACGTAGGGTACGATCTGGAGTGTATAAGCAACATTTACTGACGCAGCCTCAATGGCAGCAAACAGGTCGATGAGAAAGCAAAGTCCTGCAAACAGCAAAAATGGCATTGCCCGGGCGGGCTGCGTGGCTCCATCCGCGACACCGAATGGATGTACCGGAGCACTCTTTCTGGCGGTGTAACCGGAATAGGTAGAAATGACGAGAAATGCAATCCCAATCATCGTGACGGTCAGGGCCATACCAAAGAACGGATCTGAATTGAGCAGCGCGATCTTATCGAAATTGATCGAGACTGCAAACAGGAATGCGACGATCAGCATGTACCAGCTGCCCCGGTTCCGGAACATCGCTTTTACCGGGTCGAGGTAATGTCCGTGTTCAGCAGAAATGTTCAGCACATAAGAGCCGCTCACGATGATGCAGATGCCGGCAACCCCGAACCATGACGGGGCCTCATGCAGGATGATATAGGATGTGCCAATCAGGATGGCCGGCGTGAACGAGAGCATCGTTACAGAGAGCGAAAGATCTGATGAGGACAGGGCTTTAATGATCAGAGATATGCCAAGGATATTGAGAATCGTTGTAATGGCAACGGCTGTGAAAAAATCCGGCCCTATTGCAGGAAATCCCTGCAGATCTGACATTAAAAACAGCAGGCACCCGCCGAGTGTAAACCCAATTCCGGTCAGGAGTTTTGGATCCAGCGCAGTGATGTATTTCTTAACAATGATGAAATATGCTGCATTGGCAAGGGCACCAAGGAGTGCCAAGAAAATCCAGAGCATCAATTTAACGTCCTTACATTATTGGGTTTTTATCACATATCGGGCTTTTTATTAAGAAATACCGTTTCGCTGTTTCAATGGCGTAATTAAATAAGAACTCTTCAGACCAACCCCTAGGGTCGAATTGTCGCCATAGCGCCATGCAGGATACGCAACACTATCGTTATTGGGGAAAGGGGTCATCGGCTCCACAAAAACGATCGGGTTTTTTTTAATTTGGCCTCTTAAAATGATGTCAGGCAAAAAAAGGTGAAAAAATTCCACTCGGGTTTGTCCGCACGAGAGAGGACCTTTCAAACCTGCCCGTTCCATTCAGAGGTTGTCAGAACATTGGAAAAGCCCCTAGCCTGCGTGACAAGAATTGCCCGGTGAAGTTCCTCAGCAGACACGGAGCCTGCATTGTTGGTGAATCCGAGTGTGCCCGTTGCATCGGACAGGAAATTTACGGTATACCCACGATGGAAAGCCTGCCGCCCTGTCGTATCGCAACACATCTGGGTCATATAACCGGCAATGGTTATCGTTGAGATCTGGCTCTTCCTGAACCAGGCATCCAGCATCGTTCCGGTAAAACTGCCGGGCAGGTTTTTTTCGATGATGATATCGGCATGCCGCCGTTTGATCTCATCGTGAAGTTCCCAGTCGTGTGTCCCTTTCTTAAAGGTGGCCGCTTCCGGTGCAGGGTTTGAATGCTGGATCACCACAACCGGCATGTGCACAGTTTGGGCGTGATCCATTACCGTAAGGATATTTTCAAAACACCCAAAAGGATATGTAACGGGAAGTTTCCCGGTAAAATATTCGTTCTGGACATCGATGACCAATAATGCTTCTTTCATCCCTCATTCACCTCATCATTCTCAACAGGACTATCCGGGATACTCTTTATCGTGCCAAACCCCTGTGAAACGGACTGGCCGATCCCGAAATAATCCGGAATCCGAAGATTTGTCTGGAATTTACCCAGAAAAACCATGACATTTTCACGCCCCATCCAGTCAATCCGAAACCGGATCTTTGTTTCGCAGGTGATCGGTACAGGGGTTTTGTAGTCCAGCGATTTTGAGAGCGTTGCGAGATTGCCGGCAAGGATCTTTCGCATGAATGCGTCCCGTTCAGGCTTGCCTTTAAGATCATAGAACTTCTTTGCATTCTGCTGGTTTAGGGCAAGCCACGGGGTCAGGAACTCATAGGTGTGCGTTGTGCCAATCCCGAACTCTTCATTACGGATTGAGGCATCGCGCTCACGGATAGTGCAGATGTTTTTTCCCGCTGAAATTTCATTCTGGCCAGTGGAGAGCTGTTCAAGTAATGCTGCACCCTGGCTGATTCCCATAACCACAAGCATATTTTTGTGCTGTTTGCACTGCACGGCCGGGTAGCGGTGAATAAACCCGGCTGCATTACTCTTGTGGAGCACGGTATACTCTTCCCGTTTTCCGGTAAAGAAAGATCGTAGCTCTTCGATTGAAAATTGTAGCGGGTCTGCCGGTTCAAGGGTGAGGGTAAATATTTTGAGGTGCATGAATTGTTAATCTCTCACATTTTTATGCCGGTCATCTTCATGGAGCTTTCCCCTGAAAAGGTGCCTAAACCAGGAAAGGGAGTGGGTTATGGAGGAGGTATAGAGAGTACCGCAAACCGCTTGATTGCCGTGGCATTCAGGGAACCTGCCGAGATCATAATATAGTACTCCTGAGGGATTTTTTCATTTACATCAACAGACCATACATTTTCCCCGCACACTCCTTCAGATACCCGCGTGGACAAAGGTTTTTCGGTGCCCTGATCGAGATCTTTTGGCAACATTCCGCTGGGAAATACCAGGTATCTGAGTTCTTCACCAACAGCCCGGTTGGTTGTCCCGCCGATGGTGAATTGTTTACTGGCATACGAATCACTGATTGGATTTATACGAACCCATAACGCCCCATCCCCTTGTTGAGGGCAGACCGTTGGAACCGGCGTTGGTGAATGACGGAGAAGGAATTTCCGGGACACCCCGCAATCCGATACAATGCGGTAACGGTTCGGCTCCCAACCCGTGGTGATGAACCGGTATACCATAGAGGATTTCCCGTGTTCGAGATGGGTTTTATTGGTTTCAACCGGTGTATCTGTTCCCATCCGCGTGCCCCATTTTCCGCGGCCCGTCTGGAATTTTACCGAGAATGACGGGGGATCGTTTAAACAGGTCAATGTTCCTGCCCCTTCATTGATAACATAAAATTCGACAACTTCTCCAATATTATACACATCGGTATCCATGCTGATGGATTTGGATGTGTCATCCGGCTGGGTAATGCTCATTTTGTAGCTGGCCGGGGCCGGTTGTATCGCGGGGGTTGTAGTATTGGTCTGGTTGGTTTGATCGAAAAGGGACGTGCAACCGGCGGTAAGGAGCGGGCACACGATTACCATCATCAGGGCGGACGTTGAGGAGATATGGGTCATGGGGTCACCGGCATTTTTTATTAATCGCTGAGTACGAAACGTGAGAGATATGTCGGTAAATATGTTGTAACTCATGATAATTATTGGGGGTCACAAGTGTTGATTGGATCAAAGGAACATCCACTCAGTTGCCAGAATACCTTCGATCTTTATACATCATATCTCCTTCCTCCCTGACCGTTCCCGAGGAATTACTTCCGATGAACCCTTTACAGATGGTGGTTATCAGGGCCATAAACCCGATAACTGCGATCATGGCCAACCTCGAAAACGTCTCACAGTACCTTTGTACCAGTCACAAGAGCCAGCACAACTATAATCACCGGCTGGTGGACGAGATAAATCAGGAGCGAGTGCCGGCCGAGAAACGATACGGGGCGGGTAAACAAATCCGGCAATGGCTGGAGGGAAAACTGCCGCACACCACCCGCATAGAGATACTCGCCAACACCCATACCAATCAACACCATCCCGAACCACGGGAAGAGTGGTGTATAATCAACGGAAGTGAAGCCGGGCGGGACAATGCCCAGTGGCAGCAGAATTACCGGACCGCTCATATCTGAAATTATCCATCCGAACGGAAGGCACGCGAGCCCAAACAAAACGTTCAGCTTCTTAAACCGGAAAAACAGGGGGGATAGCATGATTGAAATCCCGATCAGGTGCAGAATACCAAAGATGACAAACCCTTCACGCAGGTACACCCAGGTACCAAGCGTGACCAAAAGCCCGAGCGCAAAGATTCCTGCACCCCGGATGACATATTTTTTCGCAAGCAAAAGTCCAGACGTTTTCTGCTCTGCCCGGGCATGGCTGACACTCAGCGATACCCCCACAATCAGGAGAAACAGCGAGGCTGTCGCGTAGGCAAAGTTCCGCCAGAGGCCTGTCGAAACATTAAGAGGGGCAATGCCAAAAAAACTGATATCAAACACGGTATGGAATACTACCATCATGAGGATCGCAATGCCCCGGAACAGATCGATCTTCCAGAGCCGCGAACCGGTTTCCATGCTAAAATATCCGTATCATTGTCAGATATGTATTCGTACCTGACATCAGGATTGTAAAAAAATTACACCGGTCACCATGCACCTAAATACTAAAAATGGATATAATCATTCATAATTTGAGGTCATGATGACGAGTAAAGATGAACATATCATCGAAGCGATCGGCAAATGCCGTGTTGTAGTCCGCGATGGGAAGGTTATCGAAATCGGGAAGCCGATCATCGGGGACTGCCCGCTTGCAAAACGATTTGCATTCCCTGTGCCGGAGATCACTCCGGAAGCGGTCAAGGCAAACATCGAGCATCGGATCCGGGCCTTTGGCATGTGCACCCCCGCACGCGAGGTAGTAGATACCCGTCCGTTTGTCGGCTTCGGGGCCTCGGAACTGATCAGTTTTGGCATACAGGAAGGGTTGCTCGATGCTGCAGTTATCGCATGAGATGATGCTGGCACCGTAGTTGCCACAACGCCCGGGATGGTACAGGGTATTGGCGGCAGAATGTCCGGGCTCGTGTCTACCTCCCCGCATCCTTCGGTCATGGATCGGATCGAACAGAATGGAGGTTACGTCCTCGATCGGATCCATGCACGGATCGATCAGCAGTCGGGTGTTGCACTCGCACACCTCAAAGGTTTCCACCGTATTGCCGTAACGGTGGCTCTGCCTTCAGATGCAGAAGCGTTCCGGGCGCATACCCGGACTCGGTGATTGTTGCCGTTCATGTCAGCGGATTGTCCAGGGTTGAAGCAGCCCGGCTTGTCGGGGCATCCGATCTGGTAACCTCCTGTGCATCAAAACCCATACGGGAGATTGCCGGGCCGCTTGCGCTGGTGCAGGCAGGAATCTCGATACCGGTCTTTGCCATGACCCCGAAAGGAAAGACGCTGATTATCGAAAAGATCCGCCTGTCCAACGAGCCGGTTTTTATCAAACCCACTAAGCGACCGGTGATCGTGAACCGTCACCACTGGTATAGGGAAACCAGAGAAAATAGTACTGGCTACCTTCAAACTCCTCTTTTTTAAAAAGACCGCATCGACTCTCAGGGTATCCCGATGCAGATACCCAAAGACTGATGTGGTCTCACATCAACCAGAATTTCTATGGGGCGAACGTGTTCCCGTGGGAATATTCTATGGCAGACAAAAATATTGACGATGCGGAAAAGGCACTTGAAAACGGTGTGATGGCACTGGGAAAAGAGGCACAGGGTTTCAATAAAGAGTTCATGGATTTTCTCCAGAAATACCAGGTAATTGGGCTTGCTGTTGCGTTTGTCATAGGAACTGCTGCCACAAAACTGGTCAACTCAACAGTTTCTGATATCATCATGCCTATCATTGCAGTGATTATTCCGGGTGGAAACTGGAGAGAGGCGGTATTTCAGGCAGGTCCCATCAAGTTCCTGCTGGGAGATTTTGTTGGCGCAATCATTGATTTTGTCACCATCGCTCTCGTCATCTTCATCATCGTCAAGTATATCATGAAGGGAGATGTCTCGAAGAAAGTGTGAGTGATCTCTTCATCAGACCGGAATGTGATTTCCTCATATTTTTAAAAATGGCATTTTTTCCCACTGGCATCACAGCACCAGCCCGGGAAACAGGTGAGCAGCTCCCGTCCAACGATTGCATCGCCTTCTGATTTTTTCCTGAGTGCCAGGGCCAATAGTAAGGTTAATGCCCACAGTCACCTATAGGTGTTACTATGCAGGCAGCAAGTTCAATTTACATCCGTGAAGATCTCAAAACCCAGTTGACCAACCTGAAGCGAAACTCGAAAGAATCATACAACGATGTTATAGAACGATTGGTGAATCTCACCATTGACGATGAACTGCTGAGTGCGGATGCTATCAAAGGACTGGAAGATGGACTCGAAGATACCAAAAAGGGGAACCTGATCTCTGAAGAGGATATCAGGAAGAAATATGGAGTTAAATGAGTTCGTAGCGTCTGAAATATACTCATCGTGCAGACCGGGATCTTGAGAAACTACCGCCAGAGATTACCCGAAAGGTTGTCAGCGCGATTCAGAATATCAAAGAAGATCCGTATCAGTTCATAAAAAAATTAAAGGCGTCAAACCCAACCCATCCGGTTTATTCTCTTCGGGTCAGGATAGATGTTCGTGCCCTGCTTTCAATCCATGACGATGTCCTTATCATTCATGTTCTTGAAATCGATTACCGTAAACAGGCATACCGGGATTTCTAAAAAATCTTTTTTTCATAGAGAACAGTTTAATGAAAAAAACTACAAAAAATGCGAGGGATGGGATTCGAACCCAAGAACTCCTGCGAGACCAGGCCCTGAACCTGGCGCCGTTGACCTGGCTTGGCTACCCTCGCGCCTGTATAAATTATGATTGAAATTAAATAAAGATAGGGGGTCGTTAGACCTTTTTGGGATCACTGTGATCAGGAGAATTTTTCTTCATTTCCCGGTCACGGAGCTCTGTTCTCCGTATCTTTCCGGATATTGTCTTTGGTAAGGAATCCACAAACTCAATGACGCGGGGATATTTGTACGGGGCGGTGACCCTCTTTACATGATTCTGGATCTCCTTAACCAGTGTTTCTGAGGGCTGAAAGCCGGGTTTAAGGATGACAAAGGCCTTGACGACCAGGCCGCGGATATCATCCGGCGATCCTACGACAGCCGCCTCCTGTACCGACGCGTGCTCAATGAGCGCACTCTCGACTTCAAAGGGCCCGATACGGTAACCGGATGATTTGATCACATCATCATCCCGACCGATAAACCAGAGGTACCCGTCTTCGTCCTTATAGGCTTTATCGCCAGTGTAGAAGTACCCGTTAACAAACGATTTTTTGTTCTCTTCGGGATTGTTAAGATATTCCCGGAACATACCCACCGGGCGCTTGTCCAGCTTGATCGCGATCCTTCCTTCTTCATGCACAGGAACGGGTTTTCCATGATCATCGTGGAGTTCAATGTTCCAGCCGGGAGAGGGTTTTCCCATAGAACCGAATTTTGGGGTCATACCCGGGAAAGTCCCGATGCAGAGCACCGTCTCGGTCTGACCATACCCTTCGTAAATGGTCATACCGGTTGCATCCTTCCATGCCTTGATCACTTCAGGGTTCAGCGGTTCTCCGGCACTTACGCAGTGACGGAGCTCAGAGAAATCGAACTTATCGAGATCGGCTAATATCAGCATCCGGTAAATTGTTGGCGGGCAGCAGAACGTGGTGATACCATATTTCTCTATGAGCGGGAGGATCTCGGTTGCATTGAACTTGCTGCGTATATCATACACAAAAATTGCCGAACCTTCGATCCACTGGCCATAGAATTTTCCCCATGCGCTCTTTGCCCATCCGGTATCAGACAGCGTAAAGTGAAGATCGTTCATGCGCAGATCGTGCCAGAACCGTGCAGTGACAATATGCCCTAACGGATAACTTTGCTCATGCACCACCATCTTGGGTTCACCGGTGGTGCCGGAGGTAAAGAAGATCACGAGCGGATCCGTGCTCCTGGTCTTTTTCATACTGGGAAGGTTGACAATTTTTGCCGACACGGGTGCCGGGTAGTCTAGTTCGGTGAGATAACTGATCCAGCCCGGGCGTTTGCCATCAATTAAAAGTTTACAGGAAAGGGACGGGCATTCCTTCGCGATCGCTTCGATCTTGTCCGCCTGTTCTTCCATGGTGATGACCATCTTGATATCAGCGAGATTGATCCGGTATTTCAGGTCCTTTGGGGTAAGCATCGTGGGGGCGGGACAATAGACTGCACCACGCTTGATCAGGCCGAGGGTAAACGTCCACCACTCAGGAACCCGGGGCAGCATGATCAGCACGCGGTCACCCTTGGTGACGCCATACTTGATCATGATATTTACGATCTGGTTCGAGAGTCGCATCAGGTCCCAGAACGTGAACGTCTTCTCCTTGCCTTCCTGGTTCACCCAGAGCATGGCAAGTTTGTTCCGGTCTTTATTTGCCCATGCATCGATGACATCAAAACCGAAATTGAAATATTCAGGAACTTCAATGGCAAATTTCTGGAACATTTCATCGTAATCCGGCATATTATGATCTTCGGGTCCAAAGACCGGACCGGCAGAGGGCAGGGTTGTTGCACCAATCAGCGTCACTCCCGTACTTTTGGCGAGTTGTGTGGTACACGCCTCGCTTATCCAGTCGGACCGGGAAAGATTTCGCTTCTCAGACGTTTTATCAATGCTTTCCGCAAGTGAATCGTCCATAGTGACAGAATACCGCACCATACAGAATTGTTTAGTGGTGCAGAAGATGAGGGTTTCGATTAGGTTCTGCACCACAATATTTTTTTTTATAATTATTTATTCAATCAACAATCTTTATAATATGGTCAAAAATAAAAATAGAGATACAAATGAAGAGGAAATTATGTGGTGCGGTCACTTTTGGTTCAGGTATTTTTTCAGATCTGCTGCACGCAGTTCATTGCGCTTGATCTTCCCTGATATGGTTTTTGGAAGTTCCGGGACAAACTCAATCTCGCGGGGATACTTGTAGGGTGCGGTGGTCCGTTTCACATAGTTTTTGATATCCTTGATCAGCGATTCTGAAGGATCAAAACCCTTATTGAGGACGACAAACGCTTTTACAATCAGGCCACGGATACGATCGGGCGAACCCACAACTGCGGCTTCCTGTACCGCGGGATGTTCAATTAACGCACTCTCAACTTCAAAGGGGCCAATCCGGTAACCGGAACTTTTGATCACATCATCGTCACGGCCCACGAACCAGAAGTAGCCCTTCTCGTCACAGTAAACTTTGTCACCGGTGTAATACCAGCCGTTCACAAAGGACTTTTTGTTCTCTTCAGGATTATCGATATACTCAGTAAACAGCCCGGGGGGCCGGGGGTCTGTGCTGATCCCCAGCCTGCCCTCTTCATGCACCCCTACCGGTGTTCCATCCTCATCATGGACAGCGATCTTCCAGCCGGGTGAAGGCTTACCCATGGATCCCGGGCGTGGATCAACGTTGGGAAACATTGCTACGCAACACGCCGTCTCGGACTGCCCGTAACCTTCGCATATGGTAAGACCCGTACCTTCTTTCCAGACCCGTATCACTTCAGGATTGAGCGGTTCTCCCGCACTCGTACAGTGACGGAGACTTGAGAGATCGAACCTCTCTAAGTCCGCTAAGATCAGCATGCGGTAAATTGTCGGGGGACAACAGAAGGTCGTGACCTGGTATTTTTCCAGGAGGGGAAGGACTTCAGTCGCCTGGAACTTACCGGTAAAATGATACACAAAGATACATGCCCCTTCAATCCATTGTCCGAAGATCTTACCCCATGCACATTTCGCCCAGCCGGTATCTGCAACGGTAAAATGCAGATCATTGTGGCGGATATCCTGCCAGAGCTGTGCAGTGACAATGTGCCCGAGCGGGTAACTGTGAGCGTGAAGCACCATCTTGGGCTCCCCGGTTGTGCCGGAAGTGAAATAGAACAGCATAGGATCGGTACTTTTTGTCTTCCGTTGATCGGGAATGCTGACAGAACGGTGGGAGACCGGTGCCGGGTAGAGAAGTTCGTAAGGAAAACTTGCCCACCCTTTGAGTGCGCCATCGGCAAGAAAACGGGTGGTAAGCGTGGGGCATTCATTGCAGATCTCTTCTACTTTTGAGGCATTTTCGAGATCGGTAATGATCATCCGGAACTTACCCTTATTGACCCGGTATCTGATATCGCGCGAGGTCAGCATCGTTGGGCAGGGTGCGAACACGGCACCCAGCTTGATCAAGGCAATCACAAATATCCACCATTCCGGGATACGGGGGAGCATCACCAGTACGCGATCTCCTTTGTTTATCCCGTATTTCAGCAGGATATTTGCCGCCTGGTTGGAGAGATTGGCAAAGTCTAAGTAACTGTATTTTTTCTCTTCGCCGTTCTGATCCACCCAGATCATGGCCAGTTTATTGCGATCCTTTTTCGCCCACGCATCGATCACGTCAAAACCGAAATTATAGAATTCCGGAACTTCGATAGAGAAGCGTGTGCACATCTCTTCATAGCTCTCTTTGGTACTCGCGCGTTTTCCCATAGAATCAGGAACAATAGTTTCATGTCATTCTCGTTTAAATTTTGCCGTTTTGAAATGAAGAGAAAAAATCGTAAATAAAAAAGAAAAACGCGTATTGATTTTATTGGCTCTTCTTCATTTACCATGGGTTGAAAAAGAAGGCTTATTGCTATTTTGAATGGGTAACGCATGTATTGGGTAGATTATAAAGATGGGGGCTGATGCCCCCATACCCCCGAACACGATGAACGACGACGCCCCCTAAGGGGCTTCCTGTGCGGAGGTTTTAATGAGTGGATGTTACACCGCCTTGCCCCGCTGTGCCTCGGAGAGGCTCTGAGGCGGGGAACCATCACATTTATTTTTGTACTGGATCTTACCCACACGAAATGTCGGAAAGCCAAAAAAGATTGAGAACTGCGAGCTCAATATAAAACGGTTCCCCGGTGCGGTATACCGTATTGTTGATCCAAAGATTGCAGTGCTGATCTTTTCTTCCGGAAAAGTGGTCCTGACCGGCCTCCGTAACCATCAGGCACTCGCCGAGAGGCTCATGATTATCCAAAAGTCGCTTAGGGATACCGGAGTCGATACCCCAAAAAGCCTGAAGTTACCATAATCAATAGGGTCTGCTCGTACGATCTCGGTAAATCCATCACTCTCAATAAACCCGAACAGTTCCCCGGTCTCGTTTACCGTATCAAAGATCCCAAGATTGCCGCACTGCTCTTTTCTTCAGAAAAGATCATCTTAACGGGGGGAAAAAACAGGGAAGATATCAGGAAGGGACTTGACTTCCTCGAGCAGAAACTCGAAAGCATCAGGTAATAATTAAAAAAAAAAACATTTTTCTTTTGTGTAATTATCCATCATTTGCAGGACTTATGACCAGTAACGGTGAGTCTGGATAAAATTGCGCTCTGCCTTGAGAATCTCCCGGTAGAAGGCATCCCCGTCAACCTGAGTTCCCAGGATTCGTGAAGCCTTTTCCGGACCAACACCCCGCGCGGAAAGTGCGATAACTGCCTTTTTTCCGCTGGAGAGCCCGATATTGGCACTTTTTATCAGTCGCTGTTCAATAGCACGCTCTTCAGCGTTCTTCTTTGGCTTCCGGATCATCGCATACCGTTCTTCATCAAAAGGTTTGATGGCGGCAATAAGACGGGCCCGCATTTCGGGCACTGGGGCTGATCCGGAACCCGGGGGATACAACGGTCCTGCTCTTCCAGTCCCGACAGTTCATACAGGCAAGCACCACATCATCCTGCTCAAGCCTGCGCTTTAAGGTGGCAATCACCGCATGATCGGCAGTTGGCGGGGGAATCTGATCCCGTGACGAGAGCAGTCCACCCGCACCGATCAGTGAATGGGGACCCAGCGCAACCGATATCTTTCCCTCTTTGACCAGGGCGACTATCGCAGCAGAGGTATCGACGTCCATGTAATCCGAGAGCAGCTTGCGGTACTCCTCCTGCTGGACAACCGTATTGTCAAAGAAATCGAGCAGCCGGTGGATGCTGATCTTCTCATAATCCGCATCCGAATCGATTGCCCCGAACTTCTTTGCGATCTGCACCAGTTTCCATTTGAAGAGCGCAGTGCGTTTCAATGCGAGCCGGAGGATACCGGACATATGGGCCGGGTTGAGGGAGAGCAGCAGATCCCGCACATCAGCAGCCCGGATGGACGAAGGGAGGCGCAGGAGCATCCGGTAGGCATCGAGTTCGAGACCAACGGTTGTTCCGTACCGGGCGGAGATCAGGATCGAGAGCACGCGTCCGAGTGCCTCGTTTGCCATGTGCCCGACACAGACATTGCAGACAACCCCGTCATCAGTATTCTCAAGTGTGATCAAATCATCCGTGGGAACGAGTGACCGGTTCTTGTCCATCTCTGACAGGAACGCTCCGGCAAAGGCAATCCCCTCATATCAGGCAGTATAATCCGCAATCTTCCGGGTCCTGCACATCTCCCCGACCTCCCGGGCAACATTGAACGGCACCGGGATCTGTTCACCTTCCCATGAGGGCAGTTCGCCGAGTGCCTTTTTTGCCGGTTCAACGGTAAGTTTCCCGTCAGCGATATCCAGCACACGCCAGAGCTGACCCTCGGTGATGAAGACCGCACCGGTGTGCACCCACCCGACCACAAACGATTCATCGAGTGTGCCCACGGTTCTCCGGGAAACCATGTCAAAGACCGGGACTTTCCGTTCATCGTGAATCATCGAGAGGTTGTTGGAAAGGTACCGCCGCGCCCGCCTGGTGGTGACGATACGCCCCCCGTCATTGCGGATGAGGCGGTGCTCCTCCATCTGCTTACAGACGTCCTCCAGCAGCGACTCGCACCGGGGATAGAGCGCGGTGCGTTCAAGAATCTCAACAATAGCCGAACGCTCAATCTCCCCGTAATCCACCGCGATAGCGGCCACCTGGTTGGCGAGCACATCGGCCGCATTCCGGGGGAGGACGACCGGCTCGATCTCATTTCCTTTGGCTTTCTTTGCTATGACCAGGGATTCGAGCAGATCTTCAAAGCCGGTGGCAAAGATGGTTCCCCGGGAGATGTTGTTGAGCTGGTGCCCGGCCCACCCGCTGCACCAGCCGGGCCACTTCGCGGGGGAGCCGAACTGGATCACGTGATCCACCCGGCCGATATCGATCCCCAGTTCCATCGAAGAGGTGCAGATGAGGGTCCGTATCTCACCTTTCTGGAACCGTTCTTCTGCATCGATCCTCACCTCTTTGGAGAGGGAACCGTGGTGCACTTCCACATCCCCGTGCTCGAAGAGGGCGTGACCCAGCGCCTCGGCCGTCACCCGCGTATTGACAAAGACCAGCGTGGAACCTTCGCGCTTCAGCGCCTTGGAGAGCACTTCGATCTGGTGCTTGAAATCATCGCCAACGTATTTTACCGAGATCTCCAGATGCTTTGCTACCGGAACCTGCATCACAGAACACGGACGATCCCCGCAGAGGAAGCGGGCGATCTCTTCGGGATTTCCCACCGTTGCCGAGAGCCCGATGCGCTGGAATTCCCCGGCATAGACATGTAGGCGTTCCAGCGCAACGGCTAGCTCATGGACTTCATCCACGATCACGTACCGGACCTGCTTGAGATGCTGGCGCAGACATTTCCCCATGAAGAGCGCCTGCACGGTTTCCGGCGTGGTGATCAGGAGATCCGGGGGATTGAGCACCTGTTTCCGGCGCTCTGCCATGGGCGTATCACCATGCCGCACCCCGACCTTCAGGCCGAGTTCCCCGCACCACCACTGCATGCGGGAAAGAATGTCGCGGTTCAGCGCCAGGAGCGGGGTGATGTAGATGGCTTTGAATCCCCCGCCGGCGGGAAGCGAGAGCAGGCCATCGAAGACCGGAAACATTGCGCTCTCGGTCTTTCCGGTCCCGGTGGGTGCGATCAGGACGAGATGTTTCCCATGTACGATCAGGGGGATTGCCTGGCTCTGCGCATCGGAAAGCCGGGTGAACCCGCGCTTCCGGATGCATTCCTGCACTTTTGGCGACAGCAACTCAATCTGCTTCATCAGGAATCAGAGCCCGCAGGGGGCCGATGTAGGTCCCATCGGCAAGGATGATCTCGGTATCCTCTTTGTTCATCATCCGGGAGAGCGGTGAGAAGGGTTTCTTTATGATCTGGAGGATGTCGTACCCGGCAATCTCATTGAACGAGGGTACAAACAGCACCCGGGATGGCGTAACCTTACCTGGGGGTGATGGAGCGTCAGGACATTTCGTATCGATGCCGGCCCGCAGGTACGCAGGGGTCTGCAACGCACACCCAACCTCGTCCCGGAGCGAGAGCAGGGGATGGTGATGCCCGATAACGATCAGGCCGCCGGCCAGGGCTGGGGCCGGGTGCATGTGACCGCGCAGGTACCCCACCCCATCGATAACCGCACCGTCTTTGGGCCGGGCCTCTCCCTCGTTCAAAAATCGTTCCATGCCGATATCATGATTCCCCGGGAATACATGGAGCGGCAGTCTCGCCCGGAGAGAAGCCAGAATTTTTGGCAGCTCGTGAAACTCCTGCCACGTCAGGGAGGGGATGCTGTGCTTGATATCACCTAACAAGATGAGCGCATCCGGTTTTGTTGAATCAATAACTTTATGCAGGCGCTCAAGCCGGCGTTCGGTCCGGCTCTTGAAATGCAAACCGTGTGCAGCCAGGTCAGCCTCAATCCCGAAATGGAGATCGGCCACAATGAGCATACGCTGCTCGCCTTCGATGATAAGTGCCGGACCCTCTCCGATAAATCCCATCTTCATAATGGCTTGACAAATCCTTTCTGGGGCTGGTAGCATTCATCGTCAACGATAAGCGATTCTATCGCGGATAGCACATCAGCCGGGGCGATCCCGCGTTCGCCAGTCTGGCGGAGGATCTCTTCAACCGCAATGCCCCGGGGACCGCTGGCAGCCGTCATGATCTCCATAACCATTTCACGGACCAGGGATGGTTCGACTTCGGAAGGGACGGGAATTTGTTCTGCGGGTTTGATGCTCTGCACCGCACAGCCAACCATGTCAGCAAGGGCCTGCAGTTGTTCCGGCGTAGTGGCATAGTGGCGGTGCGCAGTAAGGATACGCTGGTCTTTGCACGTATTGAGTTGGGCAAGCCGGATCTGTTCAAGTCGTTCAAGGGTTGCTTCTGCGGTCGCAAGCGTCCATTGATCCCGGACCGCACGGTCCACCACCGTCACCTGATCGGGACGGACAGAGAGATCCACGGTATCGTTCCGGCGGTAAAACTGGGCACGGCCCGTCACGGTCACAAAGGAAGGCACGGGGATTTTTCTGAACGGCTCCGCAAGCGGTGAAGTCCTCCCGCCAATAACAAGGTTGAATGCCCCGGTCGGATCTGCCAGCCGGCATCGCAGCATATCCCCGGACTCCGTAATCTCGGTGATTGCACCCGCGAGATACACCAGCCGGCACCAGCCGGCACCGGGTGTCACGACCCAAGCAGCGCTCTCACCGTCATCTGCCTGAACCGAGAGGGTTGATCCGGAAAAATCCCCGGCAAAGACCCGTGCTGCGCCTTCCATATCTGGTAGTAAAATGGTCCGGATGAGATATTCAAGATATAGTCAGTACAATTAGTCCGGAGATAGGCAAAGATCTGCATCTCCCATCAGGTCTTGTGGGAAGGTGCGGGCCGGTACACATGATGCCTGAACAAGCGGGACGAGACCGGTACACGACCGGCCCCTATCCGTGAGAGTTGGACAGCCCCCCCCCCGGGTTTCAGCAGGGACGGATGGGGCCTGGCAAGAAATTTCCCGGCCGGACTTTTTCCGGAAAATTTTCAACCGGAATTTAACGAAAAATTTTTCCCGGCCCCTGCTCAAAAAGATTTCACGCGATATCTCACGGAACAAAGTCCTCCTCCTGGATATTTTGCATGGATTCGGGGTCCGGAATGTATCGTGAAATTAACGTCGGTGTCAGAAGTGAGAGTTATTCGTTCCTGGCCTCAAAAAGAGGGTTCTTTTTCTCTTGACCGTGTTACCCCCTAGCAAAAAACGGGGCTGTTGTAAGCCCGCTAAATTGCAGGGTCGAAATCCGAGCAAATCAGCCCAATGGAGAAAACACTCGTTTTTATCCGTATTTTTTATGAGCGTGGACACTTTTCTCACAGGTCAAAAAACTGCCTTCGTCCGATTGGCAAACCGGGCATTTTACGGGCTTATTCGAGATACCGTCCTGGCCATGACCTGCATCATGCATAATGGAATCTGCGGTATGCCGAACCCGGTCAAAGTACAACCCCAGGCAACGCCAGCACAACCGCCAACTCGGCCGTTCAGCTCCCGGGACTTCTGTAATACCGGAGAAAATGGCGGGGCGCCAGATTCCGAAATTTCTCAAAAAATTTCAAACGCGAACAGGAGAGTTAATCAAAATTTTTATGTCCGGCAGACCCTGAATACAATCATTGAGGTGTGCAGTTATAATTTCCCCGCTCGCAGCAGGGAAGATTATGGGATCCTGTTTTCTCGTAAAATACATTATAATGTTGCCCGTGATATTCGTAGAGGGGGGAGCTGGGATAACATTTTATGAGTGTTTTGTTTTTACACGCTGCATTATGAAATCTGATGTACTAACTATAATTCCCATCGAACCATGCCACCGCCCGTTGATCGTTCTGCCAGACATTCGGATCGGTATTTATACTGTGCATAACTCTCTCAAGATCCGGAAATTCTTTTAATTTATCGTACGTAAGGTGAACGATTGTCATCCAGCGAGGATAATTCATGTTCAACTCATATATCTCGAAATTTGTATCAATCACCTTTTGATCCTGCATCAGGCTCGTTTCTTTCGATGAATTATTTCCTGATGTTTGATTTATGTTCGGAAAGAAGATCCCGTAAGCTATGAAACAACCAGTAATTCCCAAGATAATGAGGATACACATTACGGCAATTTTTTTTTGTTTCAATACCGGAATTTTCATGTTATCAAATCCATTATCCTAATCCAGCAAATCAGGGTTTTTTTCTCAATCCAGTTCTATCTGGTTTTTTTCCTTTAACTCCTGTTTTACAATTTCCCTTTCCATGACAATTAATAATCCTTTCATTAAAAAAAAAAGGGTTCGATTAATTTCACGGATAAAACGCGTGGGACGTGGTTGTGTACCGTCAGTAATTCGTATCAGCAATTACACTTACAAATTGATCTATTTCTGGGGAAACCTGCGTCCATACATTTACTGCATACTGGAAATATGGCTCGCCTACTATACGTACCCATTCATCAGTTGCTACAGTTATCGCTTCGAATGTATTTGTCGTGGGGATTGATTCCCGCTTGTACTCACTGGAACCCCATAAATCGGTAAATGAAGATGTGCCTGGTGCCGATGTCACCCTGTACGGCCCAATCCAGGTTAATGTGTCCATATTTTCAAAATTAATCGTGTAATAACCGGAAGCAAACCCTACATGGTATCCATATGAACAGGGCAGATTGTTTTTATCAATAGAAATGGGTCCTGGATACGAGGCGTAATCATACGTTGGGATTTGGAATTGTGCACCGCTTCTCCAGGTTGTCGGGAATAATTCCAAATCTCCATTGCCGGCTCTGTCCCAATGTTTTACAACAATTTCAATATAGTCACCGGAGTTGAATTTGTATTCGCGCTCCTGGAAGATAGTAAAATTGTCGTTTCCCGCACCGAGGAGTGTCCAGCTGACTGGCTTTGGCCAATACAATAGTCATAATTATAATCAGTATGAGTCCGTTCGGCATGTTCCCTTGCAATGTAAAAGTGGGGCAATGTTTCATCCAATGCAGAATTTCTTCCCTTCATGGAGCGTGTTTCGGTATTTCCCGTCAGGGCACTGAATAAAGATTTTTTAATTGATTCATTCGATTTCGCAAGTGAATTTTCTATTGGATATTTATCATTATGTAGAATTTTCAGGGTATCATCCTCAAGTTTCATGTGAGATTTTAGATCATCGAGATTTTCATAATACCGGTAAAAATAGTTCGCCGGCAATGCGTTCTTCCCATCTTGTGCGCTTTTTGTAAACTGCTGGTACATTTCTTGAGGCATTCGGATGAGGATAATATTCTCATCTGACGCAAGGTTGTTCTCTACAAAAAAGCTCGGAGCTTCTTTTGTGCTTGAAAATGAAGATTTGGAATTCAGATACTCGATGGGAAGATTGATGATATTTGGTTTAGGGTTTTGATCGACCTTTGCAACTGTTTTTTTAGAGAGAACAAAAGTAATCATCTTCGATTCTGGCAACCATTGAGCAGGTTTCATATCCTTAAGGTAATCGTCTGAAATTTCATGATGTGGTGTTATAGCTGTACCCAATTCACCAGAATTGATTGTGTTTTCTCCCGCGCTCACCATCGGTACCATCACCATCGCTGCCAGCATCAGCGCCAGTATGACGATGCAAGTTTTGCTTAGTGTCATTCGTTTTCATCTCATTAGTTTTTCCATACACTACGCTCGAAAGGCACGGGAAAACCTTCATAGGATCGGAAGATGAACATCTCATGCCTACGGGCGGGACCGGGTTCAACAGAGTTTCGACGCTTGGTGAACCCGTCCTCTGATTTTTCGGGACAACCCCCGGCTGTCCACGATAAACGATTTATTATATTGTATATTTATCATCTCTGTCAAAATAATCAAACTGGCAGTTTGAGGATGCGGACAGAAATCATATATCAGCAGTAACTCAAAACCCGGAGTGAATGCCATAGAGATATTCCGGGGTTTCACCATTATCCCAGTTATATCCCGTGGGACCCCGCTCGAATAATTCTGGCGAATTCTTCTCATGCTTCACCAGCCCTTCACCCAGTATCAGCATTCCAAAACCTCCCATCAGCGCATTTTTCGGAGCCCTTTGTACCCAGAACCCAGTCAAATGTTCCACTGGCACCTGCCCCCGGGCCTCAGGAGGGACGGGTCGGGCCTGCTCGGAAATTTCCCGACCGGACTATTCCGGTCACTTCACAGGGTTCAGGAATGCTTTCCTCACGATATTAGCCTGCTTGAGATGCGAGAGCAAAGTCCCCGTGGCAATCCCGGGATGGAGTGGAAAGGAGCCGTCGGCTTTCCGTATTCAGGATATGTATGGATACCGGTTTTAAAAACCAGATAAAAAAACTAAAATTGGCGGGACAGTTAAATTTTTTCAAGAACTCGCGGCATAGACATTTTTTTTTGAATTATCCCCTTTCAATGTCCGGGTTCATCAGCTCGTAGCCTCGTAACCGCAGTGAAAAAAAAAGAGCGGGTGATCTTGCTCAAGTCCTCTACGGTTTACCCCGGGAGTAAACGCCCCCAATAACAAAAACCAGTGCGAGCGCACCTGCTGCACGTGTCCACGGAAGAGGTGATTTCGCGGTTGTTGGAACCGGTGTTACAGTAGCCGTCATATCTTTTGGAGGAAGAAGTGTCGGGTCGAGAGCCTGTGCCTGTGCAAATGCAGCCTTTGCCTCATCAACCCTGCCGAGATGCCGGAGTGCGTCGCCCTTGTTGTACCAGGCAATGGAGTGCGTGGTCGTCAGGTTACCTTCCGAAGCCAGGGCGGCATCAGCTGCAATGAGCGCGTCATCGTATCGCCCGATTACGGTGAGTATCCCCGCCCGGTTGGCCTGTATAACGGGCATTAAGGAAGTTACATTGAGGGCAAGCGCTTGATCTGCTGCCTGTAACGCTTCTGTATATTTTCCATCATTTGCAAGATCCACACTTTGCGAGTAGAGCGCACCGGCAGACTTGAGTTCTGCGGAAGCATCGGCTGCATTCACCATACCAGAAACGAAAAGCAGGGCAATGATACATGCTGTAACCAAACGAAAATTCATCTGAATCAACCTGATCTGTAATTTGACTTTGGATATGATAAAAAGTAGTAAAACCCGGCTAGTTATTGCGCCGGACAATTGCAAGGAATCCAGAAATTCCCACACCGAGCATGGCTACCCATACCGGCAGGGGAGTATAGGTGGTCTTTTTTGCAACAGGAATCGACGTCGGATGACCGTTGCTTTCGGAGGAACCGGGGTTGAACCGGATGAAATGGTTACTCCGGGTAACGTGGACACAACCGTTACCGCAGATGAAGGTCCCACCAATGGTTCCGGTGCAGGGAACGTAACTGTTGCAGTGGAAGCAGTCTTTCCATCCAGCCCAAGAACTCCTCCTGTTGCAAAGCTCTCCTGCATATGGTTGAGGTTCTGGGTCAGGGTGAAGGTATAGGTACTGGGGGGGTAGACATTGTCACCCTGGATGTTCCGGGCGGTATGATCCCAGGTATTTCCGTTTTTCCAGAGATAGGGAGTGGATGAGACATAGGGATTGGTATCGAAGGGTAGGATCAGGGTATTTGCTACCCCATAACTTCCGGTATAGATGTTGGGTATGTTCCGCCCCAGCGGATCGGTCAGTTTAATGGTGAAAAAACTATCGGACGGATTTGAATTGGGGCGGTTAGTGTAACTGAGTGCAGAGTAGAGATTCGTATCTATCCGGTAGGTGATGTTTGTCGCGCGGGGAATCGTCTCTCCCGTAACATCCAGATCATGATCCAGATCCCAGACCCTGAGGGTAACCTGGGGATCACGAAGATCAAAGACCGGGTGGGGGTTCAGATTGTCCTCACAATACCAGGTACCGGTATATCCATTGAATAGTGCCTGGCTGATATTGTAGTGATAAATTGTGTCAGAAACGGAATTCATCTCATAGAGGTTCAGATTTTTTGCAGGGGATGCAGCCCGGCTCGTGCCGTTTTGCCACCATGCGATCGTATGACATCCATTCAGGGCTGATGATATATCGACGTCATTTTCACCAATGAAGACCGGGGAACCGGCCGCAATCTTATTCAGACCTGCAGCAGCGGGGGCGGCAAGCAGAAAGATTACGCAAAAAACGATGAAAAAATATTTTCCTTGCATATAGGTACCTTACATGAAAGTTATTTCAAAACCATTATGATAAACATTATGACATTCATAAAAAGAATACATTGTTTTTCCCATGCATGAAAATGAGTATAACAATTAAAAAATAAACTCTATCACGATAAAATATCAGCAAACAAAGAGGATTTTCATGGATGAAAGCCACACCATCTGGATAGAAAAATACCGCCCGTCCCGGCTCGCCGATATTGTAGGCCAGGATGAGATCGTTGAGCGATTGTCATCCTATGTAAAGAGCGGCAATCTCCCCCATCTCCTGTTTACGGGAAGTGCCGGAGTAGGTAAGACCACTGCGGCAGTCACGCTGGCCCGGGAATTTTTTAAGGATTCCTGGCAGATGAATTTCCGCGAGATGAATGCTTCCGATGAGCGCGGCATCGATGTGGTGCGCAATCAGATCAAGCAGTTTGCCCGCACTACCCCGCTCGGTGACGCAACATTCAAGATTCTTTTCCTGGATGAAGCCGATGCCCTCACCACCGATGCGCAGGCTGCACTCAGAAGGACAATGGAGAGTTATGCCCAGACGTGCCGGTTCATCATGTCCTGCAATTATTCCTCAAAGATCATCGACCCAATCCAGAGCCGGTGCGCCATCTACCGGTTCAAACCGCTGGGCCCGGAAGCGGTAAAAGAGGAAGTCCGGAGTATTGCAGGAAAAGAAGGACTTACCATTACAGCTGAAGCAATGGATGCAATCGTGTATATTGCACAGGGGGATATGCGCAAGGCAATCAACGCGCTGCAGGGGGGAGCTATCATGAGCGCAACGATCGATGAGAAGATGATCTATGCGATCACCTCCACCGCCCGTCCCGATGAGATAAACGAATTGCTGGGTCTTTCCCTTGCCGGAGATTTCGACGCTGCCGAATCGCTGCTCAACCAGCTGCTGCACGAACGCGGCATCGCTCCCAACGAGTTGATCAACCAGTGTTACCGGGCGCTGATCAAGCGGGATATGAACCGTAACTTAAAAGTGCAGTTGATAGACCATATCGGTGAGACGGACTTCCGGCTCTCCGAAGGTGCGAACAGCGATATCCAGTTAGAAGCACTCATTGCACGGTTCGTGCTCACTGCCCAGAAGAGCCCATGAGGTTACATATGGAAAAAACACCTGACCTTACGGAATCGGATAAAACCGGTGACTGGAGCCGGTTACTCAAAAGCCGGTACAAAAAAGAACTGGGTGAGATCTCGCGTGAATATCCCCACAAGCGTTCACTCTATATCGATTACCGGGATATTGAGCGTTTCGGCAAAGCCGGTATCGCCATGGCCGATGAGCTGCTCGAAAATCCCGGAAAGGTCCTGGAAGATGTGGGAGAAGCGATAAAAAACGGCCAGCTCATACGGACAAAGGATGGTAAAGAGCCCAAGGGCATCAATATCCGGTTTACCAATCTCCCGAAAAAGATCGCTATCCGGAACATCAGGTCGGATGATGTCAACACATTTGTCTCTGCTGAAGGGATCCTGCGCAAGACCACCGAAGTCCGCCCGCGCGTAGTTGAAGCCGTTTTCAAATGTCCTGCCGGTCATTTCACGGTCAGGAAACAAAAACACGGGAAGTTCATCGAACCTGACGGGTGCGCTACTGACGGGTGTGCATTCAAAAAACTCGAACTGCTGCCCAAGCGTTCAAAGTTTGTTGACTCCCAGAAACTTAGGATACAAGAATCTCCTGAAGGACTACGGGGAGGCGAACAGCCCCAGACACTGGACATTGATGTAACAGACGATCTATCAGGAAAGGTATCTGCGGGAGACCGGGTCATTATCAACGGCATCCTCCGCTCGATGCAGCGGGTAGTCAAAGGTGAGAAGAGCACGGTCTTCGATATCTTTCTCGAATGCAATTCAATTGAGATTGCTGAAAAAGAGTTCGAGGAAGTGGAGATTGACGAAAAAGCGGAAAATGAAATTCTCGCCCTGAGCAAAGATCCGATGATCTACCGGATGATCACGCACTCGGTTGCCCCCACGATCTACGGAAGCGAAGATGTGAAACAGGCAATTGTCCTCCAGTTATTCGGGGGGATTGCAAAAGAGATGCCTGACGGGAGCCGGCTCAGGGGGGATATCCATATCCTGCTGATTGGAGATCCCGGTATCGCAAAAAGCCAGTTGCTCAGGTATGTGGTAAAACTCTCCCCCCGCGCCATCTATACGAGCGGCCAGTCGTCTACGTCTGCCGGGTTGACAGCCGCAGCAGTCAAGGATGAATTTGGTGAAGGGCGCTGGACTCTTGAAGCCGGTGCACTGGTCCTTGCTGACATGGGTATTGCAGCAGTCGATGAGATGGACAAGATGCAGAAAGAGGATCGCTCTGCCCTGCATGAAGCCATGGAGCAGCAGACGATCAGCGTTGCAAAGGCTGGCATCACTGCCACCCTCAAGTCACGCTGTGCCCTTCTAGGTGCGGCAAACCCAAAGTACGGCAGATTTGATATGTTTGGCGATATCTCGGATCAGATCAATCTGCCCCCATCCCTGCTTTCGCGGTTTGACCTGATCTTTATCATGACCGATCAGCCCGAACAGAAGCGGGATCTTGCGATTGCCGAACACATTGTCAAAACCCACAGGGTCGGGGAACTGATCGCCCAGCACAAAAAATCTCCCATTCCCGGAGTCACACCGGAGTACATCGTCGAGCAACTCAAACCGGTGATGCCGGATATTGAACCGGCCCTGTTCAGGAAATACATCGCTTATGCAAAACGCTCCTGTTTTCCCATGCTCTCCCCTGAAGCCAAGGAAGCACTGATCGGATACTATCTCCGGCTCAGGGGACTTGCCGAACCCAACAAGGCCGTGCCGGTCACCGCCCGGCAACTCGAAGCGCTGGTCCGGCTTGCCGAGGCAAGTGCCCGCATCCGGCTCTCGAATGCCATTGAGATTTCTGATGCAGAACGGGTCATCCATATCGTTGATGCCTGCCTGCGACAGGTTGCCTACGATGCCAAGACCGGCACCTTTGATATCGATAAGGTTACTACGGGGATCTCCAAAGAGAAGCGGGATATCGTCCGGGTGATCAAGGATGCAATCCGTGATATTGGAGGAGAGGGCCGCCGTGCCGGTATCGATCTGGTGATCGATGCAGTCTCGTCCAAAGGATTCGGCCGGGACAAAGTGAAAGATGGCATTGACATGCTCCTGCGCAACGGAGAAGCAATGGAACCCAAGCAGGGCATCATCCAGTTGATTTGAGGTACATATGAAATCGGACAGGGAACAGGCAGTCTTTGAAGCGGGGATCAAGCTGGGAGCGCTTTACCACCAGTGGGTGGGCACTCCCATCTCGCGAAATTCGGCATCGAGCGTAGAAAGTGCAATAGAACAGGCAGTAATTCTCCAGCCGTTTGTCGAAGAGATCACCGTTCACCTGAACCGGGACCTGATGACGGAGAATACCTTTGGGTACAGTGAATTATCCGGGCTGATGTTTGACGCAGAGATCATCACCCGCGTCGGGTTTACGTACTGCCGCGCCCGCCTTCTGCCTGAAAACGGGTATCCCCTCATGAGAATTGTGGAGTGCTATTGAGCTCACCGGCATTTCCCATCACTGACGATCATATCCATATCGATCCGGTGAACGGGCGCGGTATTGAAGCGGCTAAGGATTTTTTGAGAGTGGGGGGAACGCACATTTTCCTTGTCTCAAAACCGTCATGGTCACTTTCCGTGCATCCCACCTGCGGCGATGACTATTCGAAAGTATTTGATGAAACCTTACGGGTAGCAGAGATGGTTTCGGCAATCGGGCTGGGTGTTCATACCATCCTTGGGGTCCATCCGGCAGAGATCAGCCGGTTGACCGAACGCATGAGTCTGGAACAGGCAGTTACGGTCATGAAAGGCGGGCTTGACTGCGCTGCCCGGTATGTACAGGAAGGAAAAGCAGTAGCCCTCAAGAGCGGGAGGCCGCACTATGAGGTGAGCCCGGAGCACCTTGTGGCTTCCAACGATGTGCTCGCACACGCACTCGATCTCGCAGCGGAATGCCAGTGTGCACTCCAGATTCATGCGGAGACCGGACCGTGTAATGATGTGGTGGCAATGGCACAACGGGCAAACGTACCAAAAGAGCGCATCGTAAAGCACTACGGATCACCGAATACACCCCTTCACCCATCCCTGATCGCAAAACACGAGGTAATCCCCCAGCTTGCACGCGAGAAACGACCGTTTACCATGGAGAGCGATTACATGGATGAAAATTCCCGGCCGGGTGCAGTGGTCGGGCCGAAATCTGTACCCCGGTATACCAACATGCTGCTCAAAAACGGCCTGATCTCCCAGGATGACTGCTTCCGGATTCATGCAGAGACCATTGAGAAGGTATACGGGGTTGGCATCACCCTGGAATAGTAACGTCGGGATAGTCCCCCTGCTTACCTTTTTCATGCCATCCGCCCAATGAATATACAATGTTTTTAAAAATTCATCACTTGCCCGGATCGGCAGATGTGGTGGCCGTCTGCGACCGTGAACTTCTCAATACGACCATCTGTCATGAGAAACTCACTGTGAGAGTCCACGATTCATTTTATGGCACTACCCAGGCTGGCGAAGAAGAAGTGCGGTCCGCGCTCGAAAAAGCGGGAAATATTAACTTAATTGGTGAGCGTGCGGTTAATGTGGCCATTTCACTGGACCTTATCACAGATGCAGATTGTATCATGATAGGAAAAACACCGCACGTACAGATATACCAGGTTTAATCATGAGTATTCAGGATCGATTCTGCCCGAAATGTGGCAAGATAACAGAAAATGAAGGACTTTGCAGGGAGTGCCAGGTAACCAGTACCAAATGGTTCACCTGTGACAAGCGTGCAATAAGCACTCATTGCCCGAGCTGTGATGCGATAAAAGTAGCAAGTACCTGGACGGACACTACCAAGGAGCGGGCAGAGATTGCTCCGGTTCTGGCCAAATCTGCCGTGCACCTGCACCCGGATGTAAAAAAAACAGTTATCGATGTCACGGTGGTGGATATGACCGTGAACCGATCACGCGGATACCTTGAGATTCGCGGCGAACTGTACGACAAACCGGTTCAGGATAAATGCATGGTAGAACTCGTCTGGCATAAGGAGCAATGCGATCGTTGCAACCGGATCAGCGGAAGTTACTACGAGGGTGTTGTGCAGGTCCGTGCTGACGGCAGGCTTCCCAGCAAGTACGAGATCCAGATGGCCCAGACCATCGCCCAGCAAACCGAAGACAATCTCCAGTCCGGGGGAGAGCGCCTCTCGTTTATCAATGACATGAACCAGATTCATGACGGCATTGACATCATCATCGGCTCCCAGCATATCGGTGTTTTGATCTGCAAGAATATCATCGCCAAGATGGGGGGCAGGTACACCACCCATCCAAAACTGGTTGGGGAAAAAAACGGGCGGCAGCTCTTCCGTATCACGTATGCCCTCCGGATTCCCCGTTTCCAGAAGCAGGATATCGTGCTCAGCTGGGGAAGATATGCAGAGGTTGACTGCGTTGAGTCCAACCATATCCGGGTGATGGACCTCGCAGACGGGAGGTTCCGCGCAATAAAAGACGATGATGTGGAGCGGATTGTCGGTAATGCCCGGGAAGCTATCGAGGCACAGGTAGTTTTTTCCGACAAGGATATGATTGGGATTCTCGATCCTGACACCGGTCATACGATTGAATTCAAGAAATTTGCCTGGATGTGTGCCCGGCCCGGGGATCACCTCAATATTCTCCGCGATGGGGAGCAGATCCTAGTAGTCAGGTAAAGAATGCGCGTCAGAGCGGTGCCAAAGGAAAAGATCCGGACTATCCAGGAAGAGGACTGGATCGATCGGAACCGGAGTCCTTATGCAGAGGGCGAGACCCTCTGGGTCCCGGTCATAGACGGTGCCGCGTTTGACCGCGTGATTCCCGATAAACATCAATACACGGGAAGAGGGTTTTTCATGATCGGTGAAATTGCCGTGATTCATGGAAAGAAGCCCGCCCGTTCTGAAGTTGAAGAGATTGTGCAGTTCCGCCACCCGCAGGGGGTACTCTGGATCGAGTCGCTCAATGAGGTGACACGGACCCCATCAACGGAGGTTCTCTGGGGAGATGTCGGTGAAGTCCGGCATCAGGAGAACGGGTATACCTTTTTTTTAGACCCGCGTAAGGTAATGTTCTCGCAGGGAAACCGGCTCGAGAAACTGCGCATGGCAGCACTGGTGAAAGAGAGTGGTCTGCATGAACGGGTGGCAGACATGTTTGCCGGTATCGGCTATTTTACCCTACCCGTTGCAGGGGCCGGGGGGCAGGTCCATGCAATGGAGATCAACCCGGTGGCATTCGATTACCTGCAACGAAATATTGTTGCAAACGGGGTATCCGATCGCGTGACTGCATCACAGGGCGATTGCAGGGATCTTCTCTCAGCGGCCTACAACCGGATCATCATGGGACATTTTGATGCAATGAGCATGCTGCCGTCAGCTTTGCAGCATGTCGAGGCCGGAAGCACCATCCATGTCCACAGCATCGGCAGTATAGAAGAGCAGATCCGGCAACACTGTGAGAGCGCAGGTTTTTCTCCCACTATAATAGTACATAACGTTAAGAAATACCGGCCCCATGCCTGGCATGTGGTGCAGGATGTGACTCTCGCATGACCCTTGTACAGACCCTTGCCGGAAAACAGATCATTGTCGCAGTCACTGGCAGTATCGCTGCGGTCGAAACGGTAAAACTCATCCATGCCCTGCGACGTAGGGGCGCGATTGTCCAGCCGGTGATGAGTCCCGCGGCAACCGGTATTATCCACCCGGACGCACTCACCTATGCCAGCGGGCGGGAGACCATCCAGCGGTTATCAGGCATGGTGGAGCATGTGCAGTACTGCGGGGATGAGGGCAGTGCGGACCTGCTGCTCATCGCCCCGTGCACAGCAAATACCCTGGGAAAAATTGCTTCCGGTATCGATGACACTAGGGTCACAACTTTTGCCACGACTGCGATTGGCAGCAGGAAACCGGTGTTAATTGTTCCGGCAATGCACCACAGCATGTATCGTCACCCGGCAGTTGTTGAAAATATTGCGCGCCTGCAACTCTGGGGGGTGGAATTTGTCGGACCCCGGATTGAGGAAGGGAAGGCCAAGATTGCCGATACCGAAGAGATTGTTCTCCGGTGCGAGCGGGCGGTCTTGCAAAAGCCGCTCAAAGGACAGCGGGTCTTAATCACCAGCGGCCCCTGCCGGGAACCGGTAGATGATGTCCGTGTACTGACCACCCGGTCGAGCGGACTGATGGGGAGGGCACTTGCCCTTCAGGCATATCGTCTCGGTGCTGACGTAACGGTAGTACACCGCGACACGTTTCCCTGCGTGGACAATGTGCATATCGACACTGCTGAAGAGATGCGCACTGCCGTTCATAACTGTTTTTCAGGTATTGGTGTGGATATCTACATCAGCGCAGCAGCAATTTCCGATTTTGCACCCAGGAAAATCAACGGTAAAATCCCCAGCGGAAAGAAGGCTCATCTGGACCTTGAACCCCTTCCCAAACTGCTGAATGACGTGGTAAAAAAATATTCACCCAGGACCATTGCCTTCAAACTGGGCAGAGACCAGAAAAAGAAGGCCACGGAGATGATTTCAAAGGGGGGTATTACTATGGTACTGGTGAATGCCCCAGAAACCATGGGAAATGAACGGGGTGAATATACCCTGTTGATGCAGGGCGATACGTCCGTTTTAAGCGGGGATAAAGATGAGATCGCTGTTGTCATCTGGAAAAAATATTGCAGTAAACTCCGGGTCGGATAAAATATTTAACTCTTATTTGTAGTTATCCGTTTTCATTACAGGTGCATTTCCCTGCAAATCCCAGAAACAACCAATTTTTGAAAAAATCAGGTAATTTTATATGGTGTTTTCATGAATATTCATATATGTCTGATATGAAGAGAAGTGAGGGAAACACAGCACCCACGGGATTTGTTTTCCAGATCCCCATTTTTTATAAACTGATGGTGAGTATGCTCTTTATCGCCACAATTCCGATCATCCTTCTCGGGATTGTGTACATGGGGGATACTACTAGCATTATCAAAAATATAGGGCTGAGCAACAGTATATTTATCATCACACTCATCACGCTCTCCGTTGTGGTCATGTGGAGTTGCTACCTGGCAAACAGTATCACAAGTCCAAGAGTCAAGCTCTCTAAGATTGCTAACGCATGAGTACGGGAGATATAAAAAACCCTGAAATCGTGCTGCTCAGTAACGATGAAATTGGTGAACTCCAGACGGCATTCAACCGGATGATCAATACCTATAAAATTCTCGATACCCTGGCAAAAGACGATAATGAATAGATAAGACCCGTTACTGCCCGGTCATTACATAAAAAACAAGAGCAGGAAGGGCCGGGTAATCGGTTACACAACCCACCGGTTCATTACCAAAAAAAGAGATAAAAATCATTAATTTTGTGGTGTACATCGATGCTCAAACAGACCCTTAACACGTTCCTTGTAATCAATGGGGCACAGGCCGCAATGGTAGTAGAAGAGAACGGGGAGATTATCGAAAGTATAAAATCGGAAATCATTATCGACAAGAACAATATCGTTACAATTATCTCGACGGTCATGCTGGACTCAAAAGCGACAGCATTACGGTTTGGCGGTGCTCCCCTTTCCATGGTATTTGTCGAGTATTTCGATAATTTCATCATTCTTGGACCCATTGCAGAGGAATTTTTCTCAATCATCATTGCAAAGAACACGGCAAACATCGGCCAGATCACCTATGAAATGAAAAAGAACCAGGAAGATATCGCTTCAGAATTATGATCGAACAGTTACCTGAAGGCAATAGCATCGGATGGATGCAGGCTCCCCCCCAGTGGATATTTACCCATACGGTACGGTTCATTGGCGTGGTAAGGATTGTTATCCAGGATGGTGAAGGGTTTATTCTCATAAAACGGGGAAAGCCGGTTTACTATTATGTTAAACACGGGAGGATCGAATTAAAAGGACATTCAGCCCTGGATTATTTTAATTCCCACCCATCCATTGAATTTAATCTCTGCACATATACTACGGAAGAATTTACCGGGGCAATGAAGATATGCAATATTGAAGAAGAGAGTCCCTTAGGACACATTGAACTGGAATCGCAAAAATCCGCAATACCCGGGCCCATTCCAGCGCCATCAGAGCCGGTTGCAGAACCCGTATTGTCATTATTCCCCGTTGAAGAGATTATTGCTCTGTAGAAAACCTTGCTCCAAACAAATTGTATGAACCTGTCAAGGTTCGCGAGAATGCTCTTACATGAGATTTCCTTCATCTGGATCTGATATATACGGGATTTCAAGTCAGCCCCGTATCTTCTTTTCAGGATAGAGAATTTGGTTTCGACCAGGAAACGTTTACGATACCGGACGAAATCCAAATTGTCGGTCATCTCCTTTCGATATTTCCCCCAGACATTGTTGGTACCCTGATGGATCCGAGCTGGACTAATCGAATCCACTTTAAGAGTTTCACGGATAAACCGGTGCATTTTCTCGGAATCATATCCCCGGTCCATGACA
>JBAZRZ010000014.1:0-40699 GCA_041662685.1 Methanoregula sp. | reverse complement strand
TACGGGGCTGACCTGAAATCCCGTATATATCAGATCCAGATGAAGGAAATCTCATGTAAGAGCATTCTCGCGAACCTTGACAGGTTCATACAATTTGTTTGGAGCAAGGTTTTCTACAGAGCAGAAAATACGAGTGGAAACGCAGTTGCACCACTACAGAGAAATACCGGAAAGATGATCCGCACTCACACCCCGCCCACCAGTTTTCTGAGGAACTCCTTCCCTTCATCGCTCGTAAACAGCGGAAGATCCTTATCCACCGTAACTGCGCTCCGCTCGGCAATCACCGTCTCCTGCGTGAGGGGGTTGAATCCCTCTTTATCGGTGAGTTTCTTGTATACCAGCACTCCCCGGCGCTGCCATGCCGGCGTCATGGCGAGATTAAAGCCCCGCACGTGCATCATCTCGTGGAGTGCTTTTGAGGGCAGACCCTTGAGATGCTCAGCGGCTTTCTTTCCTTTCATCCCTTCTTCGATCAGCACCTGCTGGCAGTAGCCATTGATATGATTGCGCCAGGCCTCGTTCTGCCGGTTGGCTAAATATTCCAGGGCAAATGCCGGCGTTGCCGGGATCACGCGTGCATCGAATGACAGCAGGGTAGTGCCTCCCAGGGCGAG
Organism: Methanoregula sp.; assembly: GCA_041662685.1. GTDB lineage: Archaea > Halobacteriota > Methanomicrobia > Methanomicrobiales > Methanospirillaceae > Methanoregula. The sequence goes on along the minus strand of JBAZRZ010000014.1, from coordinate 40,082 downwards.
GGTGAGCGAGCTTGCCGCAAACGATGCCGATACGGAATCGATCTTCTCGACCCTGCCATTGAACGGGAGCTGCGTAAAATACAGGCTGATCTCATCGGAAAACGTGAACGCAAAATCGGGATTCAGACCGCTTTCCGATAACAGAGATGAGCAGACCATGCACATCGAGGTATTGAAAAAATCATCGAACGGTTTTTCGAGACCGAGCGTTTCGGTCAGCCGGTGGAATGCCCGCCCGTCAAGCCGGACGATGATCGGGGGAATGGTCGTAAGATTTGAAAATAGTTCCCGGTTTTCCATAAAATGACCGTGCGGGATGAGATAAAATATGGGATGCGGATTTTTCCCGCAATTTTTATCCGTTCGTTACTCTTCGCTGGTACCCGAGCCGGAGAATGCCCCCGGCAGGTGGCGGATCAGGACAATATCATCGATAGCGCTGATGATACGGTACGGGATCTTGAGTCCCTTGTAGTTCTTGAGCTCGAAGAGCTGGTCGTTGACCTTGCCGACAACGAGACCTTCCATCTTCTTGTTGTCAATATCAATGATAACATCCTCGACTTCGCCAACAAACATGCCCTTATCGGTGTAGATCTGGAGTCCGAACAAATCGGTAATCTGGCTTTCCATCATTATCAGAGAGAGTATATACTTAAGAGTTAAAAAGATAATCCTTTCATATGGATGGATCTTTCAGGATTGGACGCATATTCAGGATTCCTATCCTGATCCATTATACGTTTCTTATAGTCATTCCCCTCTTTGCCTGGATCATCGGCAGCGAGATCCAGGACACTGCCGGAATGCTCGAGAAGATATTTTCCGTCGCGATTGATACCTCCATCATCACCAGCGGATATATGCCGTGGATCCTGGGGATCATTGTCGCACTCGGGCTCTTTGCCGGGGTGCTCGTGCACGAGCTTGCCCACTCTCTCGTCGCGGCGCATAAAGGGATCGCGATCAACAGCATCACCCTCATGATCTTCGGCGGCATCGCTGAGATGGAGGAGGGGACGCCGGACCCCAAAGTTGAACTCCCGATGGCGCTCGTGGGACCGGTTGCGAGTCTTATCGTTGGGATCATCTGCTGCGGGCTTGTTTACGCTGCACCGTCAGTGACAACCAACCCGGGTATGCAGGGCATATGGATCTTTGTCTTTGGCTATCTCGGCATGCTCAATATCATCCTGTGCCTCTTTAATCTCATACCGGCATTTCCCATGGATGGCGGCAGGGTGCTCCGGGCTTGGCTGGCAACGAGGATGCCGCTCCACCGTGCCACAAAAATTGCCGCAGATATTGGCAAGGGTTTTGCAATTCTCTTCGGCATCATCGGGCTTTTTACCTTCTCACCCTTCTTGATCCTGATTGCACTCTTCATCTACATCGGTGCGAATTCTGAGTCCACTGCGGTGAAGTACAGCCATCTTTTGCAGAATGTGACCCTGGGCGACATGATGAGCACACCTGTGATCACCGTTCCGTCAACCATGCCGTTGAGCACGGTTATTGGCATGATGTATTCCAGCAAGCATCTCGGTTTCCCGGTCATCGAGCGGGATACACTGGTTGGCATAATCACTCTTGCAGATGTGAACCGCACATCGTCCATTGATCGTGAGGCCATGCAGGTGCGCGATATCATGACCCGGGATCTGGTCACGCTCCCTCCTGAAGCGCCGGTGATCGATGCCCTACGGATCATGTCAGCACAGGATTTCGGCAGGATCCCGGTCGTGCATGACGGGAAGATCCTCGGAATCGTAACCCGGACAGATATTTTGAAAGTGGCGGAATTAAAGCAGGTTTAAAGTCAGAATAACACTGCTAAAATCTCATCAGCGAATCTACCGCTGAACTCCCTGCCACCTTCCGGTACGCTTCAATCCCGGCAAACGGCCGTTTTGCAATCACTGCCGCCACCTTTTTCTTTCCGACACCGGGCAGCCACCTGATTGCAGAAACGGGGAGCATATTAATTTCAACAGGTACCGGAAGGGCAGTGATCGAGCGCATTCCCCAGTCCACGACCACCGCATCGGTAATGGTATTTCGCGGCAGATTGAGCGGCAGCCCCACAAGGATAGGATAGGATCCCAGCTGGCGCCCGAACGAGAGATCGCCGGTCACTTCCATCCGCACATCACAGAGCACGGTACCAATCGGGAACACCCGCTGGAGCATCGGGAGATCGATCGTGTTACGGACAAATTTCTTAAAGGTCCTGAACCGCTGTTCGTGCTTCCCGAGCGTGTTATTCGTGTAGACGGGTGTCCCCTCAAAGGGCATCACCTGCCGGATATTCACCCGCCGTACTGAGAGACTGGCATCCCTCACCCGGACAAGGAACAGCTCATTCAACTCGTAGGTCTGCTCGGTCTCTCCGGCAAGTCCGCAGACAAAATTGAGTCCCGGCAGGAGCTCGGGCACATTGTCCCGCCGCTTACCACCCTCTTCGTTGACGATCTCAATCGCCCGGAACACTTCATCGGGCTGAGCCTTGAGATTGTTCGCCGCAATCACGGCCGGATCCGCAGTCTCCATACCGAACGCGGCGACATCTCCTGAGGTGTGGTGACGGATGATGGCCCGCAGTGCTTCGCGAGCGGCATCCTCGTGCCGGGCAATGGTGGCCGGGTTCGTATTGTCGATGTGGAGCGTTTTTATCTCAGGGGCGGCGGTGCGGATCGATGAGAAGAGTTTGTCGAGCAGGTCCGGGCGGGGAGCAGGATACTCGCCTGTTCCTGCACCATAGGTAAGGATATCCGGCTGCCGCCCGACCCGTAAGTGCCGGGCACCGTGAGTGTGGAGTGCGGCAACTTCTGCTGCGACAGCCACAATACTGCGGTACTTCGGCTGGCCATAGAAGGGCTCAGTGCAGAATGAGCAGCCACCGGTTGCCCCGTGGGAACAGCCCCGTGCCGTCTCCAGCTCGCACATTACATACGGGTAATCGGGGTGCTGCGTGATGATCCCACTGCCCGAGACGCTCCACAGATCCGTGCGGGTGTAATCGAGCGCACCTACCGGTTCATTCCCGCCAAGATAATTATCCAGCGCAATCGCCGGCTCTCCGGTAAGCAGGGCATCGAACCCGCTGATCACCTGGCGTATCGCCTTCTGCCCTCCTTCTGCCGCGTATCCGAACCCAATCGGCCCGCCGATCAGCTTCTTTGGGCCGCGGACCATGTGCCCGACCTGCTGAATCTCAGTGAGGGTGGCGGGTGTGCCGCCAAGGTATTTTCCGGGCACCGTGACACCGGCGATCATGACCAGCAGGTCGGCCCGGTTCAGCTCAACAGTCCGCATGGGATCGAGGCGGAGCTGGTCGATGGTGAGGTACTGCACGGTATATCCGTGAGCGATCATTGCCCCGGCAACCGTGCGGATGTACGGCGAGATATACGGGGGCACGCCAAGGCACGCCGGCTCATCCACGTACCCGTCAAGGATGACTGCCACCGGACTCATAGGGTATGACCGAGCAGGGCGAGTAGTTTTCTGGCCCAGAAGAGCTTTCCGCGTTTCACCGGCTCGACATCCTGATCATCGAGATCAAACCCGATGAGCGTGACCTGTTCAGCGCCGAGTTCATAGGCGGCAAAGACCGCCCGGTCACCATCGGAAAAACCGCCGAAGTTGTGGATATGGGGAAGCGGGGTGCTCTGCGTTGTCCCGACCAGCGGGCCTTCGAAACGGGGGGTCCAGTGCTTCAGCAGGGCCATGTTATCGCCATGCGCATGCACGACCACGATCGTTCCCTCTTTGTTCAGCGCAAGGAGCCGGTCACTGGCACCATCAAGATCCGTAAAGACAGCATCCGGATGGATGTCGTTCGCGTCCAGGACATCTGCTGCTGCATCAGCAGCAAAAATCACGCCCTGGATTTTGTCCAGTTCATTTTTCAGGCAGGGTGCATTACCGCAGACCATGACCGGGTTGTCGCACGTCAGTGCTGCAAGGGAGAGCAGGTTGTCGCGGGGCAGGAGCGAAGCGAGCAGCCGGGCTGCCTCTTCGTCCGCTGCACGGTCGAACCCGAAGTACGCAAAAATCTCGCAGTAATGCGGTTCCCAGTCCTTAAATTCCATTCTTCTTATCCTCGTTCTCCAGCCCGATGAGGTTCTTGAACTTCTCAAGAATCGGTTCGATCACGAGTTTTAACAGTTCTTCCTTGTTCTCCACCCGGTTAAAGAAATGGAGCGGGAGAGCTGCTGCCGCCATGTTCGGGTGGCCGCCGGCATCGCCCATCTCCCCGAACGCCTCGGATAGTGCGTTGCCGATGTGCAGCCGGATGTCACGGTTGCGGGCAGAGATCACGATCTCATTGTCGGTGATACCGTAGACAAGTGCCGTGTTCACCCCTTCGAGAGTGATGAGAATATCGGCTGCCTGCGGGAGGGCGTCGCGGTTCATCACAAAGCCGACATTGGAGAAGAGGTACCCGCTCTGGATCCTCCGCTCCTGGATCGCCTTGCCGATCACATCGAGCGTCTCCTGCGACATGGAAGGCGACATGATCTTGTCGAGCAGGTCGGCATCCGTGAGCGGCAGCAGGAAACCTGCGTAGTTGAGATCCTGCGGGGTGACATTGCGCTTGAACTCCTTGGTGTCCGTGCGGATACCATAGAGGAGTGCGGTTGCCACGCGTTTCTCGACCGGCACGTCCAGCTCCTGCAGGTACTGGGTCATGATGCTGGCAGTGGCGCCGACCCCGGGCCGGATATCGACAAACGTGCTCTGCGTTGCGACATGTTTGCCATCCTTGTGGTGGTCGATGACGATGTTGATATTTGTCTGGGGGGGAATATCGTTATTGGCACCGGGGCCCGAACAGTCAACGAGGGCAAGGAAGTTGCACTGCTGCATCGCGTCTGCGGTCAGGTGCTCCATCTTGATGTCGAGCAGGTTGACAAACGTGCGGTTCTCCTGGTGGCCGATGTTGCCTTCGTAGAAGATCCGGGTGGTGAGGCTCTTAGGGTTGGCCCGTTTGGCAATCTCAGCGAGTGCCAGTGCCGATGAGATCGCATCGGGATCCGGGTTCTTGTGGGTGATGATGCCTAAGGTGCCTTCCCAACCGGCAAGCAGGGCAAAAAGTCTCGCCGAGATCCGGCTGGAATGCTGTTTTTTTATCTGGAGAATTGCAGAGCGGGCGACTACTTCCTGCGGGTAGAGGACGAACTCGGCACCGGCTGCGGTGAGCTTCTCGCCATTGACCGGGTCGACCGAGCGGGCGACGACCTGCACTGCGGGATACCGCTTCTTGATGGTCAGGACAGCAGCGAGGTTTGCATCCCCGTCACCGGTCATCACAAACGCGATCTCGAACGGGGGAAGGCCGACTAACATATCGGACGAGGTGATATCGCGCTGATATGCATCGTATTTCTGGTCGCGGAGATGACGTACCCGGGACTCGTCCTTGTCCACGACCATCACGCGCTCTTCTTCTTTCAAGAGTTCCAGGATGACATTGTAGCCGTTCGTACCGCAGCCGAAAATACAGTATTTTGTCGGTCTCGGCTGCTCAAACGGGGCTGGTTCTGGCATGTAACAGAAGATGTACTATTCTAGGGTATTAAGGAATTCTTTATCGCGGCATCCAAAACCTTTATTCAGCATTATCGACCACTTAATTAGGTCTAACAGGCTGGGTCTGTAGCTTAGTTCGGCATAGCGGCGGACTCTTAATCCGCAGGTCAAGGGTTCAAATCCCTTCAGGCCCGTTTCTTTTATTGTTTTTCCTTTGCAGGAAATTTTCTTTACCCGAACTCGTAAGCACCCATCCCGAGATTACCCCAGTACCAACTCTGGTGGATAATCGTCCCTTTTGCACCCGGCCCGGCTGCACCAAGTGCAATGAGGAGCGGCATAAAGTGGTCGGGGTAGGGCTTGGCGTGGATCACTGATGGGGCGAACTCGCGGTAGCGGACCAGGCTCTGCGTGTCGCCGGATGTGACTGCACGGTTCAACCACTCATTGAAAGCAATCGCCCGGTTGTCGGTGGGAAAACCGTCCCCCAGTGCCAGCGTCGGGTCGCCAAGCGGGTGGACTGCCCCGCCGCTCCCGATGACGAGCACGCCCTCGTGCCGGAGAGGGGCAATCGCTTCCCCGAGTGCAAGGTGGCGGGCCGGGTCGAGATGACTCTGGATGGAAAGCTGGACTACGGGTATTTCAGCTGCAGGGAACATCAGCATCATAGGTATCCAGGCCCCGTGATCGAGACCACGGCCGGTATCGGTGTCGCAGGGGAGTCCGGCTGCCTCCACAAGACCGGGAACCCGGCGGGCGAGGTCAGGTGCTCCCGGTGCCGGGTACGCGATCCCGTAGAGTTCCCCGGGAAACCCGGAGAAATCATGGATGGTTGCAGGTTTCATCACCGCATTCACGGCAGGCCGTGGCGTGTTCCAGTGGGCAGATATGCAGAGAACCGCAGCGCAGCGATGTCCGGGAACCGTTTTCCAAGCCCGTTGAGGAATGCGTAGGCAGGTAACCCTGTTTCGAGTGCTAATGTCGGGGCACCGTGCGAAACGAAAAGTGTGGGAAGGGATCCCGGTGTCATAACGGATCGTGGATCTGGTAAGTAAAAAAAGCAGCGGATCGGGGAACCCTCATTCCCCGACCGTGGGATATCGTACTGAAAGGAGATCGTAGTGCGGACGGAATGTGCTGGCACTGTTCCAACGGGATTTTTTTTTAAGTTTTCCGGGTTACTAATCACCGTAGATCTCAAAGTACACTGCCCGACCCCCCCCAGACACCGGTTACTCAAAATGGCGTTCTCTTTACCGTATGTTTCATTCGTAGAAATGCCCGTTTTCACACGCTGATCCGGGCCGGGTAGTGAGAGGGGATGCAGGGGGTCTGACGGTGTACTTTGTAAGATGCACGACCCTTCCCACCACTATTTTCAGTGCAGGACACCTACCATTCCATGACAATATTACGTCAGTAATTTCCGGACGGATGGAGTGGATAGGCAACATTCCTGATCCCGAATCCGGAGATCAAAGTACACCGCCCGACCCCCCTCCGACTCCCTCCGGGCGGTACCGGGTCCGGGATCTTTTTTAAGCCTGGGCCGGTTATGAAAACAAAAAAATTCCCGGCCCGGGTGAAATGTTCAAAAATCTTTGACGCTCTTTTGGGGTTCTGTGTGCCATCTTGCCTCCACACCCGCCGCGTTGGCATCCCCCATAGCGCGATAAGACCGCTAAAGGTTAGTGAAAAAGATGAGTGAAAAAACCTCGGGAAAATCGGGAAAATTAAATAACAGAGTTCAAGGGGCTCCCTGGGCGGCCTCCCCTTCCAAGGGAGAGAATGGGTCACTCTCCCAGCTGCCGCAGAGAATAAGCGAACGCCGGGAAACAGAGGATTTCTCCAGAGCCGGAATTCATAATTTCAGATCATCAAAGAGGACCAGATACCGTATATCACCCCCTATACCGGTACGTCCCTTTGGGCACGGGAATCTCAAACCGGGTCCCTGCCCGCTTATGCTGGTCTCCCTGATGGTCATGCCGCTGGTAGAGAGGACTTCACGAACAAGAAATAAGCCGAGACCGGTACCTTTCCCGTATCCCCGGTCGAAGATCATGTTCTTTTCTGCCGGGGAAATTCCCACACCGTTATCCTCAATGACCAGCACAAGGCCATCCTCCACCCGATGCACTGCAACATGGATTGACGTCATGGTATCTCCACCATACCTGAGCGCAGTGTCACACTGGTTGTAAAAAACCGTCTCAAAGAGCTGGTCGGCGAAGATCTCAATGCCGGAGACAGTCACATCCAGCCGTATTGTCTTAAATGGCAGGTTTGACTTCAATTTCCGGATAAGAGGGACCGTGTCCAGCCAGACCGGTTTTTTTACCCCCATCTCTTCAAAGAACGTAGTGAAATTGATCTGTTCTTCAATGATTGATGCTATCATCTGCTCTTTGGTGATCAGTTCCAGCATCCGATCCGGATCAGAAACCGAATCCCGCGAGAGTTCCAGCCAGCCCCCAAGCGCCATAAGCTGGTTGCGATTGTCGTGGCGGGTGATGCGTGTCATAAGAGTGAGTTGCCGGTTGGCCTGCTGGAGGGCATTCTCCACCCGCTTGAGATGGGTGACCTCGTGGAGGATTCCTTCAATACCGTCTACCTTCTCCTCTGCATCATACAGGATACGGCTGCTTGCGGTTGCGTAGTGAATCTCCCCATCACGATCCTTCAGGGTCAGGGAATACCCGCTGACCACATGTTCCCGGCCAAGGTAGGCAAGAAACTCATCCCTATCTATGGGATCGGCATAAAAGTCCGTTGCCCGGTACTTCCCGATGATATCGTCGGCCGGTTCAAAACCGAGCAGCCGGACCCCATAGGTGCTGATCATGGTGAGGAAACCATCCCGGTCCGTGCGGTAGAAAACATCCTGCATATTCTCAATGATGCGGCGGTAGTTCTCCTCGCTCCGTGATATCCCGGCAGATGAAGACCATGCCGTACGGGATGCCCTCCGGGGTCCTGAGGACCTCGCTGTTCACTTCGAGGGCAACCCGTGCACCATCCATTGAAATGAAGACATATTCGACAGGTCCCAGCGATCGCTCAAACATCAGCCGGGTATTCTGTAGCACCAGCGGAAGGCTCTCAGGCGCAAAGAATGAGTGCATTGAGGTGCCGATTACATCCGCAGGATAGGTATGACCGCTCAGTTTCACGCCATTTTCATTGATGAAAATAATGGTGCCGTTAAGGTCAGTCCTGACGATAATATCGGGAATGGCAGCAACCATTTTCCGGTGCAGTTCCTCACTCTCTGCAAGCGCAGTTTCCCGCCTGCACTCTTCGGTGAGATCGTGGAGTGTTCCAAGGGAGACCGGCAGGCAGGCATAGGTACCGGCACCGATATGAATCTTCACCCGTACGCGGGTTGTCCCGGTGCAGGAGCGAAAATTCATACGTACCGGGAAGAAAAATTCCCTTCTGGTGGTCTTTATGCCTTGAGAGGACCATCTCCCGGTCTTCAGGTGCCACAAGGAACGCAAATGGTTTCCCAATCAGTTCTTCAGTGGGATAACCACACAGGAGAGTGAAGGCTTTGTTGACAAAGAGGGTTTTTCCGTCACGGGCTATGAAGACCCCATCATCGGTATGCTCAACGAGTGTCCGGTATTTCTCCTCGCTCTCCCGCAGGAGCTCCTCACCGGATTTGAGCGCATCGAACTGGCCTTTGAGTTCTTCCTGCGAGGCCGCCAGCTCATCGTAGGCTACCTTGAGTTCCTCTTCTGCCTGCTTCTTCCCGGGGATGTCCCGGGCGATACCAAGAATCGCCGGTTTTCCCCGGAAATCAATGAGGTCAACGAAGAATTCTCCCTCGCGCACCTCGCCATCCTCCCGGAGGATCCGGGCCTGGAATGCAGAGGAGATATGCCCTCCGGCGAACCGAATGGCTGCCGCCTCTTTCAGCCGCTTCCGGTCATCCGGGTGGATGAAATCCCAGAGCTCCCGTTTCATGAGTTCTTCATGCGAAAAGCCGGTGAGTTCTTCGGTCTGCCGGTTGATAAAAAGGAAGTGATCATCCCGGTAAATGTAGATGGTGTCATGGCTGTGTTCGACCACCAGCCGGTACTTTTCCTCGGATTCCTTTAGGGCTTCTTTTGCCTGCCGCTCTTCGGTAATATCATGGGAATAGATCGCAACAGCGGTTACATCTCCATCCGGCCCGGTAACCGGGTAGAGGTGATCTTCATAGGATCGCCCGGTCCGGTCATCAAGATACACCAGCGGTTCTCTGGTTGCGATCGCTTCTTTTATCTTCATCCGCCGCAGGTCGGCAAGGTCCGGGGAGATGAGGATAAACGCATCCATACCAATGAGATCCTGCACAGGCAGGCAGTACCGTACTGTGGCCGCATGATTGGCAGCAAGGATGATGCCCTTCGTATCGATCATGAGAGAGACATCCGGGGGTGCGTTGAAGAGGGCGTTAATTGTCTGGTGCGCATTTTTCTGCGCAGTAATGTCCATGGACTGGGTGTAAATACGATCCTGGTTGTGGACCTGCACACGGGTCAGCGAGGTAAGCGTTGTGTAGGTGCGGCCACTCCGGGCCCGGACGAGAAGCTCGGCATTGCGGACCATCCCTTCCCTCTCCAGCTGCTTAATCATCGCAGAATACCGGGTTTTGTCTATGAACAGGCCGATCCCATCGAGGGTTCTGCCGATGACGTCGCTGCGGGAAAGTTTCAGATCTTTTAAGAAGCGGTCATTGATATCCAGTATCCTCCCGGAGGAGAAACCGGTGATCATCTGGTGGATGGGGCTTGAATGGAAGAGCGAGCTGAGCAGCTTCTCGGATTCTGACCGTTCGTCCACCGCCCGCTTCCGTTCAACTGCCATCCTGATCTTGTGGGAGAGCTCGGCAAATTGCGCTTTCGCGTCCCCGCCTTTCTGGAGGTAGAAATCAACCCCGGAATTGATGGCCTCGATCACGACTTCCTCGCGCCCGCGCCCGGTGAAAAGGATGAACGGGATATCGTCAAACCGCTTGCGTACGGCTTTTAAAAATGCAATTCCGTCCATTTCCGGCATCTGGTAATCCGAGACAATGATATCGCAGGATGTGATAAACGGGGAGTTGAGAGCTTCCTGTGCTGAAGTCTGGGTATTTACGCGACATTCCGGTGACTTTTCCAGATAAATCCGGGCCAGATCGATAAGAGACTGTTCGACATCCACTTAAAGGACAGTGTACATAGCTCGTATTACTCGAACTTTGTTCTGCAATACATGATATATAAACCAGCCGAAAAATAGCGGGTGATAGAATTATCCGCAGGAACAGGAATATTACCGGCACCCGTCCACCCGCGAACGGGTACTGCCGGAACTGCGGGTTCACCCCGAACAGAGAAGAATGCACCTGCGAAATGCCCGGTCTGCAATCACCCGCGGGCATATTTCGAGATTGCGGCGGAGAATTACTGATTTTTAAGATGATTTATCCGGAAGGACGTGATTGCTGGAACTCTCCCGGTCGGGCAGGTTCCGCAGCACCTCTTCATAATCCCGGCACCGCGTGAGAACCTCCACAACCTCTGGAAACGGTTCTGCATAGATCCCCGGCAGGTCTGTTTCTCCCGTCTCACGGGGAACATACGCAAGGTGTTCCACCGGGGGTGTGAAGCGGGCGTCAACTCCGGTTTTGTTTCCCAGGGGATCGATGCGATACCAGCCGTACTTCCTCCGGTATACGGCATTGAGTCCGTGAAGACCGAACGGTCGGCTGCTCTCTTTGGCTGCTCTCTTTGAAAGCCGCTGGTAGCAGAGACCGGCCGGGATGCCATTCGCACGGAGCAGGGCAGCAAGCAGGTGACTCTTGGCATAACAAAATCCGGTATGGTGTTCGAGCACTCCGGATGCACACAAGGTGACCGGGTTTTCCCGGAAGTCGCTGCTATGCCGGATTTCATCCCGGACAAAGAGAAAACAGCGCTCTGCAATTACAGTTTCATCCGTCTGGCAGGCAGCAAGTTCGCGGGCCTTTTCCCGTACGTCCGGATGATAATGGTCGATGATCCGGCTGGAGACCAAGAAATCCTGAAGAACCGGCTCTTCCCTGAGTACCGGGACCCGGGGACTCATTAGATCCAGCCCATCCGCACCCACCGCTCATACTCTTCGGTGCGGAAATCCCGGTCCTCTATCACGAGATCTTTGAAAAATTCCCGGTTCCCGGCAATCTCTTCTTCCTGCTTTGAATCGGAGAAGCCTTCCCGGATTGCACCGGCCAGTTTCTTCCCGAGCGCCCGTGCGGAAACCTCCGCCCCATCAACGCTTTCTGCGTTCCCGCCCATTGCAACGCTGATGCCTCCCACCGCGATCACACCAAGATAGTTCAGGACATGGTTCTGGTATGCCACCACCTCATCCCCCCCTGAGGTGTGCGTGGTCGCAACCGAGCAGCCGTATTTCCCTGCAAGCACCTGGTAGTGGATCGCGTCTGCCAGTCTGTCGAAGAAAATTTTCATCTGGCCCGATACATTGTCGATATAGACCGGGGACGCGAACACGATCCCGTCCGCGTCCTTCATCCGCTCCACAAGGGCCGGGAGATCGTCTTCGTATACGCAGATCCCGTTGAACGAACAGCCCTCGCAGGCAGTGCATGGTGTGACCCGGAAGTCGCAGAGATCGAGCATCTCCGTCTCCGCACCGGCTTCTGCTGCTCCTTCAAGGACGAAGTTTGCAAGTTTTCGCGTGGTGCTGCGTGTGGTGTGGGGGCTCCCGTGGATGGCGAGGATCTTCATGATCTGGTATACTCCTGATTAGGAGATTGGGTGGCGGGAGTTATGAGGGTGAGGGATAAAAACTGGCAGATATCGGGTCTGTGAATGAGGATTTTTAGACTCGTGTAATTGTTCAAATGCCCCCATCGGGGTTCTTAACGGGCAGGCAGAAGAATCAATCATCACCCGTTTGACAATCCGTGGAAGAAGGACTGTTTTTCACGGGTCTGGGCATTGCAGTAGTATGCACAGGGAACAAAGATGGTGCGACATCACAGTTTTTTAATCAGTGAAAAAAGGGATTTTGAAAATTTTTGGTTTTACCGGCACATGCTGATCAGGAGGTGTCTGCACCGGGGCTGATCGATAATAACTCGATGACAATTAAGGAAAAACCGGCGGAAACAAACGTGCCGATCACGAGCAGGACCGGGTTTGCGATAAAAAACATTTCCCGGAGTGGATAGATCATGAACGTAAGGGCAAAGAGAAGAGTTCCTATGAGGATTTTTGGGTAGTTCATAAGTGAGTGGTTCAGACCGGTAATAATCAGGGATCCACAGGCAAAGAAGTAGAGCAGCGTGACCAGTGAGGGTCCACTGATGCCCGTAGTTACCAGCACACCAACGGGAATGACGAGAGCGACGATAAGGATCCCCAGGAGGATATGCGGTGCGATCTGTTTCCTGGGGAATCCTTTCTGGAATGCGATGGAACGTACGAAGATCGAGACGATCATACCCATGTCGATCAGGCTCGGGAAGACCTCGTTTCTTAAGCCCATGAGGATGTTTACGTACCAGGCAATATTCGAAATTCCCCAGAGCCCGAATGCGCCCGCAGTATAGAGCAGGTATTCCGGCCTGCCTTCACGATGCCAGAAGTACAGGAATACAAGAGCCGCGGCGACTGCGGTGAGTACCTGGAGGTAGTTGCTGATCGCAAGAAAGACCTTGTCGGGAAGGAGCAGGATCATCAGGACAAGCACGACCGAGGCCCCGAGGCTTGCCCAGAAAAAACCGGTGATCCGGTCCAGGACCGGGCTGTCCTGGAACCCGGCAGTAAATAAGGGAGCTTTCATCATACTGGGGTTTCTTACGGTATTCCGCAAAAAAGATTGTGAAATCCACCAGGGTTTTGCCGCGAAAAATCAGATTAAAAAAAAAGAATTACTTCTTTGCAGATGGTTTTTCGTCATGCGGGATCAATCTGCACTTGTTAACGCATTCCCAGTTCTCGGGGAGGAATTTTCCGTCAGCACCGGGTTTCATCATCGCGTTATGCTTTGCCCCGCAGACAAGGCATTCCATAAGTCCTGTAGATTCGTCAACCACTTTCATTACATGCTCTTTCTTTGTCATGCTTCCAATCTCGATCTTTGGTACAGATAAATGCATGGAATGAGGAAACGGCACAGGTCTCTTCTCCACCCCATGGTTATATCGCGGGGATGAATGCAGGTTCCCGGCAGTGTTCACGCTGAACCGGGATAGTGGCAGAAGAAAGGATCCGCTTTGTCCTGCATACAACCAGGAACGCGATACACCGGATTTTTATAAAAAAATATTTTGACATGCTTTTTTTATGAATGGTTACTTCATGTCATACATCCAATAATAGCATGGTAACACGTTCACAGATTCCTGACACAGGGACTAAGCAGGCATAACTTCCCGTCTCACATCCGGCACGCACTGATTCTTTGCTGCCCTTTGTAAACAAAATTGCATCCCGGCAGCCTAAAAAAATCCTGTGCATACCGGGGTATCTGTAATCGGTTAATCCTATCACGAGGTTGAATTATGGAATCTATATCATTTGAAGCCCCGCAAGTCTTTGTGCCTGATCCCATCCATATTCACATTCTTCAGGCAGTCGGCGATAAACAAGGATGTCATATAACCCATGTGGTTGAGCAGCTTCTCCCCATCCATGGTGAGAGCAGTATCAGGTCAAACGTCCGCATCTTACTCTCCAAGCGATACCTCGATGGGGGAAAATCCAGCAGTGAAATTGTGCTCCGGCTCACTTCGAGTGGTCGGCTTCTGCTCCAGAAAGCAGCAATCGTCTGATCTTCTCTCCGGGTAATTACCCACTAGGGATAATCCCTGCATTTCCTTTTTTGTATCTGGTTACGTTCAGCCGGAAAAAAACATACTGCGCACGATCCGTTTTCTGCCAATGGCCCTTCCGGATCGAACGATATTTCGGGTTCTGATAAGTTAACGGTTGATCAACCGCGCAAACGGTTGGTGATAAGTCACGGTTGGTTGAAGCATATTATCCTTTTTTTCTGATTTCAGATATAAGACCCACTTTCACTACGCATGGTGACATCCTTGAACGACTGAACGGAACATTCCGAGAGCGCACAAAGGTTATGTGGAGTCTTGATAGTGCACTTGGTGCAGAAGAGTTTGTGGCAGGGATGCAGACGTATTACAATTACATCCATCCACATATGGGAATTAATGGAATGACCCCAGCACAGATGGCAAATATCCCAATCAATCTGATGGGGAACCGGTGGGAAACGATGATTGAGTTGGCAGTAAAATAGGGAGATACGTTATCCTATAATTGGATATTTTTTGTGAAAAATACTTTTTCTAATCTCTATCGGAGTTTTCTTTTTATCCAATATGGTTTGCCCTGAAATAAACTGGTATGGAAGTAAAATCCATGCGAAAATAACAACCAATGTTATTATTGCAGGTGTGATTTTGTTGTGATATAGCAAAATGAAATCAAGTGATATTACTACAAAATAAACAATAACGGCTAATGCTGTCGGGAAAGTGGAAGTTAGATCTAATGGGCGGATTGCGTTTGCAATCACTAATATCAGAAATCCATTGATAAAGACTGCCGCTAGATACAACCTGGAAAGAGCAAAAGTTCTCTTAAAACCCGCCTTTTTAACAACATCAAGACGTTTCTTTATTTCAGGATGATTCATTGGATAACAATCAACTACCATTTTTGCCATCTCCCATCTCATCCAATTCTAATTGTATAGCTTCGTGTTTACCAGACTTATTAAAGATTCTATAGAAGTCTATTATTCCATAAATTAAAATAATCAAATAGATTATTGAAAATCCAATTACTGAAAATTGATGAAGCATTTGTATGTAAATATCATTTCCTAATCCCATAAATTTGCAATAATTAAAAAGACCCATCCCCCGGCTAATACGATTGTAACTCGAATTAACTCAAAGAGTATCTCACCAAAAAAAGCTATTGAGATAATACACTTTTATAAAGTGATTATAAGATCCCTTGACTTATATAGATTATTTTTTATTCTCGCCCATTGGCCATTCATGCAATTAACTCTAAAAAAGTCCGATCTGCTCTCAATCAAGCATTATGACATATTGACTATTCGTGAGGCAGATATGTATGGGAGCTATGAAATTTGGCAGGGTCTGCCAAAACTTGTGATAAAAAAACAACCGTGAGTTATCACAAATCTGCACACTTATCAATCAACCGTTATCCTATCAGAACCGTATTTCGATATCCTCAAAAAGGGAGAACCAATGCTATTTTTTCATGATGGGAGGATAGTAGTGCCCGGCATGGCAACCACGTACACCCGGTCCCTCATATTCTCCGGGAAGTGATGGGCATCGAACCACATTGCATCAAACTCCTCGTAATTGAAGTAGGTGATACCGTCAACCCGGTCATCGTGGCAATCCACGGAATCGGCAACGATGATCACATCGTCCCAGACAGTTTCCGTTCCCCGGGTATCATACCCAACCACCACGACCCAGTGCCCACCCCAGTCCATCCATTCCACCATGGTGGGAACGCCATTTTTCAAATTCTCGCGACGCATCTCGCGGCTGCCACCGGTCCCCCATGTAGCATTCATGCCCTGGCGGTTGAACCATGCCGCAACCGGTTCCGGGTTAATTCCCGGTTTCTCCGAAATATTGCGGTACATTTCCCGGGATACCCGTTCCTCATCGGCATCGGTATTATTCACGGGATTTCCGTACCAGGACATCACGGTCATAGCGGCAACCGCTCCGCAGCTGTAGGTGGTCACCTGCTGCCGGTAACTTTTCAGGAGTATGACGGTGAGGTGTTCGTCTGATTTCAGCGTGTCGAAATCGATGCCCGTATAATACTGCGGAGCGGGATGTGATGTATCGAGCCGGTACTTCACACCGCTGTCCGTTCCACCGGATGTCACGGACTGGAGAACGGGACTGGTAAAAATGATGGCGAAGGCAAGTGCTGCTATCCCACCCAACAGGATAACCATAAGAATAAGGAGGAGGGGGCGCATGTTCCGGACCTCACCCTAACCGGTACCCGCTCAGTACCAGCCATGCAATCCCGATAAGGATCAGGACAATGATTGCAACCATGATCTTCAGGTACGGGATACCCTTTCTCGTTTTCATTTTTGTCGTGTACCGCGGGCCTGAGATATATCCGCCACCTGTGGGAGTTGCCGCTCCACCTTTTCCATAGGATACTCCCACGGCATGACGGGGTTTGCTGTTCCACAGGGCGATATTGACGCAATCATGGTTGGGCGGCAGCCGGCACTCTCCACAGTATTTTTCCCCACAGTACTTGCAGGAGAACGGGAGCACAACTTCGTTTCCGCAGTGATCGCACCGGGTCATTACAGTTTTTAGTTGGATGCCCGGGCATTAAAAATTCTGCTTCAGGAAGGCCTGACGGGGTTCATCCGCGTGATCCGGACTTCGGAGAGAATAATTCCGGTCAAAGATGAACGAATGGCAACACACCCGCCCGGGCAAAGGCAATGAACGCAAACCCGGCCAGGACGATGACAAAGAGCCCGGTAGAGATCACGCTCTTGATCGCACGTGAGCGGTGTGCTGTTTTGTGGAGATCCTCCCATGCATGGGATTCGGTGAGATGAATGAGGCGTGTGCAGAGGAGATCGGTCGCATAGATGGCAAGCACTACGCCACAGACAAACCCCCAGTTTAAGATGGCCGCAACCAGGCCCCAGATACCAATCGCAAGGTTCGCGTATCCTACTTCGAGCTGGAACTCCTTGTGCTCCTGCCGCCAGCCCATCCGGATCTGGTCGGACTTGTAATAGACGGAGTGCCGGACAAAACTGATGATTCCCACAATACCGGTAAGGATTGCTGCCGCTATCCTTATCGCGATATCAATATTGATAAAAAGAAAACAATGCCTATGAATATCCCTATCATGGATAGGGTCATGGTCGCTCCCATCAGGAGCGAGGCCTCGTGTGCTGTTGGTGCAGATGATCCCACCTGATCAGATTTCCTCATACAATGGTCTCCCTATGTGAATGATCCATGCAGGGAGAAAAATCCTGCGTTTTTAAAGGATCAAACGGTTTATGCCCGATGGTGACAAAAACACTTATAACATGGTGTGTTACCTTCAGGGCGATGTCATACTCGCACCGGTTGCTTTTGAAGAGCGGGGCGGGGCAAAGACACGCCCGGCCGTTGTGGTCTCTGCATCCGAAAACGGGGACGTGACGATCTGCCCGGTCAGCAGCCGGCCTCCTGCCGATGCACCGTGCATACCGATATCGCTGGATGATTTTTCCGAAGGGGGGCTTGATCTTTTTGAGGAAAGTTACGTCCTCATAACCCGCATCCACACGATCCGGAGCGGAGAGGTGGTAGGCAAACGGGGGAGGCTTACTCAGGAGTGTATTGCCTCAGTTATTGCCCAGACACCCGGACTGAAGACGAAAAACACAGAGGGTAAAAAGAGATCCCGGTAATTTTTTAAAGGGGATAATTCCCCTTCAGCCAGAACACGAAGAGCCGTATCATTGATTTAAACCGGAGAGACGGTGTAGTCAGGATCATTTCCGAGGGCATAATCCACACTAACGTTGAGAACCGACCTAACAGATTATTTTAAATAAACTGTGACTGTTAAAAAAAAAGGAACAATTATTCGTTTATTCGTTCATGACTTCTATGACTAGATTGATATATAATTCCACGTAACCTGTGGAAAGATAAGATATTTGATGTTGAAATTCACTGACTGATTGAGGAGATAATAGATTTTGCTGATTCTTATAGATATATGCAGTTTTTTCCTTAAAATTAACAACAATTTCTTCACGCGCGAATTTATTTCTACACTCCATTACATTCTTGATAACAGTGATAATCTTCTTTCCTTTATCGGCAGAATGTAGATGAAATCTTTCTGGATAATTTTTTAGAAGGTAATTAAGTAATTTTACCTTTTCCCCAAATGTGAAAAACTCTTTATGAATAATACATTCATTGAAAATATCCATTTGTTTTTGTTATTCCCCATAAAGAATAATCCAATAAACCGATTTAAAAAATATTCTATATCGAGAGATTTTGAAATAACTTCACCACGATTTTTTTTGCATTGGAAACAATTTCTTCTAAAATTTTTACATTTTCTGGAGATTTGAGATCCACATCGTCGCAATCAATTATCGTGTATCCTTCTCCTAATGGTTTTATCATAATTTTACTCCAGAAAGTGATTTCACTCCCATTAGTTAATGCATTCTATTTCACTCCACTCTCAACTTACGGGCTCGATATTCGCGAGGGGGTAGGCAATTCCAATCTTACTCTGTATGAACCTAGGCAAAGCAGAAGTTATTTTAAAAACCAACGAACCCTCTAGTCCCTGAGATAAAACCGCCATGTGCAGAACAGTTCTTTGGGATGGGGATCGGGTGGGGCAAACACGCATTCCACGCAGATGCGTTCATCGATCATCAGTGCAGCAAAGCTCGTGAATTCTGCACGATGCATCTCACGGCAGAAGTACTCCCCCAATCCCCGTTTGAGCCGGGCCTCCTGCGCAGGGCATGACGGCACCGTGATGATCACCTCGTCCGCTTTCTCCTCAATGGTATAATCGACAATGATTGCCCACGGGAATAACCGGAGCGCCTTGACAAACCCGGAAAGTCCTTTCTCGGGAATGCCGAACCGCTGCACGAGCTCCTTTGCTGCCATCCCACCGGCTGTGCCCCATACCTGCTCGTTGATCTTCTCTGCTACCGGCTGGCCGTAATGTTCTGTAACCGAGATGAACCAGAAGGCATCCACCACCCGGTAATGCCAGAGCAGGAACTCCAGATAGTGACTTTTCTCTTAATCCGTCATCCGGTCAAAGAGTGCAGGATTTGTCATGGTCTGTTAGTGAGAAGGGGTGCCCGGCAAGGTAAAAAAGTGTGCGGTACTTAAAAAAACAATAACATGATTGCACTACACTTATCAGTCCCCGCGATAAGGTTGATGGGATGGATATCTCGGGCAATATCAGGGATATTGAAGAGGCGGTAGGACGGTTATCACGGGTACAGAAAATCCTGCTCGGCACTGATGGTTCAGTCACGCAACTGTTAGAGTCGATCACGGGAAATCCCGTTACGGTAAAAACGCTCGTGCAGGAGATTGTCCCCGCAGATGCACCGACCGCAGGCCGGGTAGATGTCAGCATAGGCGATCCGGTAAATCACCGTATTGTCGAACTCCGGGATACCGTGACCAACGATGTGCTGATCTATGCCATATCCGAGACGCCGCTCGAGCGGCTTTCCCCATCATTCAGGCACGACCTGATGATGGCCGATATCCCGATCGGAAAGATCATCAAACACCATCATATTGAGGCACGGCGGGAGATTCTGTCTGCCAGCGTAACTGCCGCTACTACGGAAACGGGCCGCACATTTTCCCTCTGCCCAAAAGAGCCCGTGCTTAAGCGGCAGTACCAGATCATCCACCAGGACAAGCCCCTGATTTTTATCGAGGAGCAGTTCCCGTACAACCAGTTTCTTGACGAGCGCCGTATCGTGGTAAACACCCCGTGCCGGATCCATGTCAGCCTGATCGATATGCATGGCGGTTCGGACCGGGTGGATGGCGGAATCGGCATCACGCTCGATGAACCGGGAATTCTGCTGGAGGTGCAGCAGAGCCCCGCAATCACAGTAACCGGCTGCGACACCGCCACGGGAGAGCGGCTGGGCGGGGTTGCTTCAGAGGTACTCGGGCAGATCCATGCCGGAGCGGCAGTCTCGATTCACGTGCGGTCACGTTACCCGGCCCATACCGGCCTCGGGAGCGGTTCGCAGATGGCGCTTGCCACCGCACGGGCGATCTGCGAACTCTATGGCAGGAATGTACCGGTAACTGAACTGGCACGGCTGGCCGGCCGCGGGGGCACATCGGGTATCGGCACTGCGGCTTTTGAACACGGGGGCTTTATCATCGATGGCGGGCACCGCTTCGGACCTGACGGGGATAAGACAGATTTCCGGCCATCGTCGGCATCGCGAGGCGTCCGGCCTCCCCCGGTCATCGCCCGCCATGATTTCCCCAAAGACTGGAAGATCCTGCTTGCAACGCCCGATCTGCCTGCCGGTGCGAGCGGGGCGAAGGAGACCGACATCTTCCGGCACCACTGTCCGGTGCCCCTGAACGAAGTACAGGCACTCTGTCATGAGGTGCTCATGCGCATGCAGCCCGGGATCGTGGAGCACGATCTCGACTTATTCGGTTCATCGATCAACGCAGTCCAGTCCCTTGGGTTTAAGAAAGTCGAACTGGGTCTCCAGCCGCCGGAAGTTGCCGGGCTCCTCGATGTGATGCGGGCGGCAGGGGCTGCCGGGGCGGGCATGAGTTCGTTCGGGCCGACCGTGTATGCGGTCTGTGACTCCGGTGCCAACGAGATTGAGCGAGCTGCGCAATCATTTATGCAGGCAAACTGCGGGGGAACAACGCTCATCACGTCAGCCCGGAACACGGGTGCGATGATCAGGGTTGCGTGAATAAGACAGGTGCAGAGACAAAAAAAGGTCATTTTTGGCTTTGTTGAAATTTTCTTTTTCCGGTCATTCACTTATTCTCTGAGGTGACTAGGGGAGTGACCCCCTCTCTCCCCCTGAGGGGGAGGCAGCCCAAGGGGGGCAGCCCCTTGACCCCCTTTTTCTGGGTTTTTCTGCAACATTTTGAGGGTTATCGCAATATTGGGGGTGCCCGAGCGGCGGGGGCGAAAGCATGACGCACAATGAGACCCCAGAAGCGACTGCTTGTTTCTCTTTAGGGTTTCAACAGATCCCATAAAACAAAAAAAAAACACGATACACAAAAAAGGGATCTGTCCCGCAGCAGTTATTTCCCGATCTTGACCAGCATCTCTTCCAGAGACGGGTACCGGGACTCGATCTTCTCGACCTTGCCCCCCGCCGCTCCAATAAGCCCGGTAGATTCGTTGAGCTCCACTATACTCTCCGCATCGCACACAAAGAGCCCCTCTTCCTGACGTTAGGTCCTGGAATGCCCGATGAGTCTGCCCGCATCACCGATGGAGAAGAAGATCGTATATGTTAGAGAGCCGAACTGCTCGCGGAGCTCCTTCATGCTACCAAATGCCACCATCTTCCCGCACCTGAGGATCATCACCTTATCGCAGATCGCTTCTACCTGGTAGAGATTGTGCGCCGAGAGCACGATCGTCTTGCCCTCATTTTTAAGGGTGCGGAGATAGTCGGCAATGAACCGCGAGGTCATCGGATCGAGCCCGCTGATGGCTTCATCGTAGACGAGGAAGTTGGGTTCATGGATGAGCGAGCGGGCAATTGCCACCTTACGCTTCATCCCTTTTGAGAACCCCCCCAGATTTTTCCCATCCGGTTCGAGTGAGAGGGCAGCAAAGAGCTTGTTGGACCGGATGCGGATCTCCTGCGGGGAAAGCCCGTAGATCTCGCCAAAGAATGTCAGGTAATTCTCCGCAGTCATCGTCTCTTAGAGCCGGGATTCCTCGGGAAGGTAGCCAAGATTTTCCTTGAGCGCAACCGGGTTTTTCACCACATCGACATCATTGATCAGGAGTTCTCCGGACGTGGGAGTAATCAGTCCTGAAGTAATCTTGAGCAGCGTGGTCTTGCCCGCCCCGTTATGCCCGATGATCCCGAAGATCTCCCCGTCTTCAAACTCGAAGCCGACACCGTCGAATGCCATGAATCCATCAAAATTTTTGGTGAGATTGCGGGCGGTTATCATGGGGGGTTGCCTATCAATCTGATGTGTGCGGAATCAAAGATATAGATTGGGATAGGGACACGGGATCAGATTAATAAAAACCAGAATAAGAGTGATCTTCATGAACCGGTGCATTGCTTTCCTGGTGGTGATTATTCTCATGGGAGCAACTGGGTGCGTTGCACCAGACAGAGATGCAGGAAATCCCTTAACTCCTGTTGGTACGTACCTGGCCTCAACACCCATACCCGTGCAGAACACCATACCTGCAGTTGCTCTGCCAACTGAGGTGCCAACATTACCTGCCATGGTCACCGTCACCCCCTCACCAGCCATCACACCGGAAAAAACACCGGCGCAAGTCTCTGAATCTGCCCTGAAAGCCCGGATCCAGGATGCCAAGAACAAGCTGGACATGTTAAAGGACAGTGACAAGGCAGACACGGTTATAAAACCGGCAACACCGCCACTCTATTGCGAAATTAAGGAATCAAAAGAACTGGGATATCTTATCGACGTCAATACCGGGGATATGGCCTTTGTCAAGGGAGATTACGGGAGCATTGCCTTAAATCTCTTCAGACAGAATATGACCCTCGGAGACACGTATATCATCCTCCATACCCACGCCAGGAATTGGTTTACCTGCAATGGTTCAGGAACCATCGGCCTCAACATATTTTCACTCGCCGACCTTGCAGCAGCATCCAACCTGACAGAGCAGGGCTACCATATCCAGAAAGTGATCGCGGTGAGCGACGAGATGTACGAAATCTATCCAAAGACGAGAGACAACTGGAAGACGATGACGGAAGTGTACAGTGCCGCTGGCCACATCGAGCAGCGCACGGAACTTACATTCCATATGGACTACTACGATCCGGATACGGGCAAAAAGACCGTTTACTACGATGTGGATAACCTCATGCCCCTGCTGACCAGGGAACTCGACTATACGTACGTGGTAAACAATGTCGTGCTTACATAACCGGTCATGTGAGACTGAGGGTTAATGCTCCCCGGACGTTAAAAACCTGGAGAAAATTGAGAATTTTTCATCTGCGTTTCCCGTATTATTAAAGTACGAACCGTAATATTTCGTTTCAGCACCGAGTACTATTTGAACGATACCAAATACTACTCTGTACTACAACTCCCGCAGGAGTAATAGGATATCGTTGCATTGCGGGAAAAACTTCAGGAGTCGTACGATAGCATGGGCAGGCTTACCGACATCTCGACCATCGCGCGATGGGAAGTGAAAAAATCCTTTTTCATGATGAGCCGGGACGTGCTGCCGTTTGCCATCATTCTCTTCGTATTGCTGGTGGCAGTAACCGGCTTTGCCACCCAGACGGGCATGCACCTCCAAGATGGCATGTATAAAGTGGGCGTGGATGATCCACAGGTCGCAGAACTGATCGCAAGCGATGCCCGGTTCTCCGTGTACCAGACCGATGCATTCACCCTTCTGGACAAACGGAGTGCATTTGACCTGATCATCATTCACGGGCAGGTGTACACGGGCCAGACGGACCGGGCAAAAGCAGCGCAGAAGACGCTCGAACGCGATTATGCCAAATACATCAATACGGTCTATAACCGGGAAACGGATCTCTTTGCCGCGTACCCGCTCTGGATAGATGTCCAGACCGTAAAAAGCGAACTCAACTTCCTTTCCACCCCGTCGGACCAGTATGTCCAGGCTGCCCCCAGCCGTGCAGCACCGGTACCCCAAGGGGAGATAAGCGCCATCCCCACACCGTCCGCATCACTCGACTTTACCAAAGAAGAACTCCGAAAGGAACTGGTCAAGACCAGTGCGAAGAACACCCAGATCTCGCGCTACACCGAGGTCCTCTCATCGGATAGCACGATGGGCAGGTTCAAGACTCCATCGCAGCTCTCACCCCCGCTGCCGTTTGACTCCATCATTCTCGTCTTTGTGTTTATCTTCCCGCTCTACTTCACCTCGCAATTCTTCATGATGAGCATCATGAACGAACGCATTGAGCGCAAAGGCGAAGTCCTGCTCTCCACGCCAGTGACATCCTCATCGATCATCATCGGAAAGATGATCCCGTATTTCGTCGGTATGGTTGCCATCTGCATAGCACTCACCCTCTATGTCCGGGCACCCCTGATCATTATTCTTCCCCTCATACCGGTCATCATCTTCTTCCTGGCAAATGCGCTCCTGATCGGCATGCTCTCGCGCAGTTTCAAGGAACTCTCGTTCATATCGATCTTCTTCTCGACCGTGGCTACCTCGTACCTGTTCTTCCCCAGCATCTTTGCAAACGTACACGTCATCTCCCTCGTCTCCCCCCTGACGCTGATCGTCCTCTCGATACAAGGTTCTGCATGGACCGTCACCGACTATCTCTATTCCACCTCCCTCTTCTGGCTAACCGGGGCGGTGCTCTTCTACATCGGGATGAAGAACTTCAAAGAGGAGCGGCTTTTTTCAGAAAAACCGCTCATGCCACGGATCCGCGAGTTCCTTTCCGAGATCCTGTCAAAAAAGCACCCGTTTCTCTCACTCTTCCTGCTGACTGCATTATCCATACCGTTTGCATTCATGGTGCAGCTGATGAGCCTCACGCTCTTCTTCAACCTGCCCATGCCATATTCGCTGGTACTGCTCCTCCTCTTTGCCGCACTGGTTGAGGAATGTGCAAAAGGTGTTGGCATCTATACCCTCTTTGCCCAGGACCCGTCCTTCCTCACGTGGAAGAACCTGTTCGCTGAAGTTCTGGGGACGGAAAGGGTTAGTCGTCGGACTTGTGCTTGTCACAACCGTTCACTACCTGTATAACCTCTACTTTATCCTGGGGTGGATCGGATGAAAGCGCGTCACTTGTCAATTATTGCAAAAAAAAGAATTCCGGGGACTGTTCAACGAGCGTACGATCCTGCTTGCCGTCCTGCTCCAGTTCTTCATCGCCATGTTCTCATCGTTCCTCATGGTCGGGCTCACCTCCATGTATGACCCTTCCTCGCTTTCGAAGTATTCGCACTATAAGTACAACATTGCTTACACCGGAAACGATTCGGCAGTGCTCGAATCACTCCAGAGCAGCCCGGACTTCCGGGTCTACAAAATGGATCTCTCTACCGGGGTTGCCGCGTTAAAAGAGCGAAAACTTTCAGCAGTGATCTATGTCCCCGACACATCTCCCTCCGCAGATGAGCCGGTCAAGATCACGCTCTATACGCTGACAAATGATCTTCAGAGCGCGATTGTCGATGTGAAACTCAAGGATATTTTCTTAAAATACGAAAAGGATCTGCGCCAGATACGGATAGACCGGCTCAGTGAACAGCCGATCCCGCTCCAGATCCCCAAAAGCAGCG
This sequence comes from Methanoregula sp., assembly GCA_041662685.1. Lineage (GTDB taxonomy): Archaea > Halobacteriota > Methanomicrobia > Methanomicrobiales > Methanospirillaceae > Methanoregula. The sequence continues at coordinate 14,401 of JBAZRZ010000014.1, read as the reverse complement.
GGGGCGGGGACGTCTACGAGTTCGTGTAGGGCCTGTTAATCCCGCTGCTGGTCTTCATGCCAGCCATCATCGCATCCGCGCTGGTCATCGATCTCATAACTGAAGAATACCAGCACGAGACCTTATAAACCCTGATCTCGACACCGGTAACATTCTCAGAGATGGTCTGGGGCAAGGTACTCGCCTGCGAACTGCTGGTGCCGATCCAGGCAGTGGCGTGGCTGCTGCTGCTCATCATCAATGGCATTGCGATCGAAAATGCCTGGCTGATCCTGATTCATGTTGTGATCACCTCATTCATCCTGATCCTGCTGGGGGCCCTCACCGCCCTGCACGACTGTGAGCGGGCGGCAGCACAGTTCATCTTCTCTACGGCACTGGTGGTTGTCATCCTCTTTGCACTGGTCTTACCGTTCAACCTGCTCACCCGGCTTGCGGTGGGCACTGCCGGCACCGAACAGTGGATCGTGCTCGGAGGTACGGGAGGTATCATCATCGTTCTCGGATACCTGACCCAGAAATATGCAGAACGGGTGGGAAAATCGCACCATGCAGGATAAGCAGTAAAGATGAGCAGTAAAAAAAGAAGTTACACTGATACCGTGAGCATCGGCTTGTCGATCGCCTTATAGGTTTTTCCTGCACTGGTCACAAAGACCTCGACCCGGTCGTTTCCCCTGCTTCCCTGTATGACCAGCTCATCTCCGCGACGGGGTTTTCTCTGCCCTTCGTTCATGGACTGCTGTATGATCTGCCCGTCAGAGCGGGTAACCTTCATCACAACATTCTGGACAAAGATCTCTCCTTTCCCGCCATTATAGAGCAGGTGAAGGGTAAAGTCGGGACGCTCCTTGGTGAGCTGGAGATCAACAAACTGTTCAGAAGGCAGCGTATCGACTGCAACAGGGGTTGACATCAGGGTTGCCGTTGAGGTGGTGACAAGAATGGACAGGGGGGTGGGGGAGCCCACCGGTAGGATCTCTGCCTGGGTCGGGCTTGTGCAACCAGCTGAGAGCGCACAGAGTACGAGCACAAGTGCGGTTAGCAGGAACGGGGTGCTTTTCATAGGGAATGCTTTAAATCTGTATATATTTCTGATTTGTGCTCGGGAATGGTGCCGGTACGAGCCAGCCCCCCCCCTGCTTCATTTTCCCCCATCGACCCGTTCCGGCAGGTAAAAATGCATAAAATAGCAAGAAAGAACAGTTAAATTAAAAAGGAAACCCGGATTAACGTTATGTATCAGGAGTAATAGGGAATGTTCTGTCCTAAATGTGGAAAAGAGACCGATGCATCCGGAAAATTCTGCCAGTGGTGCGGAGCAGATATTGAATCTGTTCCTGCCAAGCCCGTCATCGTTTCTGAGGAAGATGAAGGGCCGGAAGTCGGCGTGTATGCGGGTCTCGGCAGGCGGTTTATCGCGTTTATTGTTGATGCAATCCTCATCCTCCTTATTGGAATTGTCACGATCACATTCTTCTCGCTGACAAATGGTGTGAAATATGCCTATTACCTCGTGGTGCAGGGAGCGCCGATCTCTCAACTCACTGAGGCAGGCACTGCAGATGCGGCACTCGCTCCCATAGTTGCGGCGCTGGGGATGCTCATCATCATTATCCCGTGGATCTACTTCGCCGGGTTCGAGTCTTCCCGCAGCCAGGCAACACCCGGTAAAGCGCTGATGCATATCATGGTGACCGATATGGAGGGCAACAAACCCACGTTCGCCCGGGTCACACTCCGTCACTTCGGGAAATTTATCTCCGCTTTGATCATCTTCATCGGGTTTTTGATGATCGGGCTCACCAAAAAGCGGCAGGGACTGCACGACAAGATTGGCAACTGTCTCGTGCTTCTCGATGACTAAGAATTCCCCATTCGTATCCAGTCAATAATTTTTTTTTAAATACGTGTTCTGGTTTTTTGTTTTTTCAAGGTGAGGGGCCACCATCAACCCATCATTAAAAAGAGTTATTTGTACCGGATCTTCAATACGAACAGCACTAAGATTAAGACAACCGTGATCACGTTTGCCGCGATGATGGGCATTGACTCCGTCCAGAACCCGTAACAGGTCCAGAGGAGGACGCCCAGACCAAAGAGGACGAGCATGGCAAGCGAGAGGTCCAGCGTCTCCTTAAGCTTCCATGCCCGTAGTACCTGCGGGACAAATGCGATCGTGGTGAGGGCGCCGGCAATGTAGCCAACGAGAATAACGGTATCCATGAACTATCTCCTTAAATCTTTAATCCTGATACGATTTATACCACGGGAGCCGGAGGGGTTTTAGGTTCGCCCATACTTACAAGCCGGGGGGTTCCGGTGAGAACTGATCGGCGACAACAAGCCATCGTCCCGCATCCCTGACAAGGAAGAACATGTCCCTGCCCTTCATTGTCACGGGTTGCCCGGCCATGGAAAACGAGATGGTGAACAGGTACGTGACAACCGCACTGGACCCGGACGCGTGGATCCGGATGCGGTGATCACTCTCGTTCCATGCATGGATCGTCACCGCTCTGACAAAACCTCTCCACCCGGCAACATATGCATCCCGCCCTTCAAGACACCCGGGGGTGGTGGGCACGATGGCGACCGCTTCGGGATGGATATATTCCCGGAACCGTACTTCATCCCATGTTTCCGTCAAGCACCGGTTCATTTCCCGGATCGTCGTTTCGATCGCTTGGATTTCAGTTGTCTGGTCCATCGATACATCTCCATTCCATAAGAATGGGCGGAATGATAAAAAGGTCATCGGGCACACGATGCGAAAGTGTGGGGGACGGAGAACATCATGCGGTTTTCATGGGCTTCTTTCCGGGCGGTTGCCTTGAAAAACGTGTAACAGAAGACACCATCCGGTTCAGCGGTGCGGTAGAGTGCCACGATTCCCCGGTTCCATGCATCAGCACTCATCAGCCCCTGTTTTACCACTTCCGGGCCGACCCCCTCAACCATGGCCGTGAAGGTCAGTTTCGTAACCCCTCCACAAGCCCGGGGCGGGAGGCATCGACATAGACCATCAGTGGCGAGACCCGGACATCGGAATATCCCGCGCCGGTCACCAATGGGTAGAGCTCTCTTCCGATCAGGGCGTTGCCCCCCGCCTGCTTCTGGAGATTCACAAGGCACTGTACCGCAGGCGGGCATCCGCATTCTACGGGTGGAAGAAGGTGGAACCGTGATCCCCTTCAATCACCGTGAGAGTCCCGCCTTCTTTGAGGAGCGGGCGGAGCTGTTCCAGGGCCCGCTGCGGCTCAGCGAGATACTCCAGCACAAAACAGACAAAGATGTGATCGAAGCTCGCCGGTTCGAACGGCAGCCGGAAAATATCCCCCTGCCGGAATGTCACGTTCGTGATCCCTTCCTGCCGTATCTTCTCCTCAGCCCGTTTTATTGAGTCCTCTGAAATATCGAGCGACGTAATATGAGCTCCGGGGCTGTTCCGTGCCCGGATCACCGTCTGGGCACCGATCCCGCAGCCGGCTTCGAGGACCCGGGTGCCTGCCGGGTAGCGTGTGTCATCGTGTAGGAGTGCCGTGAGGGTCTGTGCCTGGTCCGCGAGCCGCTCCGATTCGCGTGCTGAATAACCGTGGACATAGGTGTGGTGTGCCATGAAAAATCCTCACGAGACCTGCTGCAGCTGGCAGGGACATCTTGGATTTTGTACATTTTTGGTTGTTGTTGTACAAATATGTGCTGTATGGCTGAATTCCCGAGGAGGTCTTTTCACTAACAATGTGTGATCCTATCGCACCACGGGAGGTACCCATACGGTGGGTGTGGAGGCAAGATGGCACACAGAACCCCAAAATAGCGTCAAAGATTTTTGAACATTTCACCCGGGCCGGGAATTTTTTTGTTTTCATAACCGGCCCAGGCTTAAAAAAGATCCCAGACCCGGTAACTCCCGGAGGGAGTCGGGGGGGGGGGTCGGGCAGTGTACTTTGAGATCTACGGCGGTCATTATCATGGAGGGAGGCCAAAAGTGCAGCTCTGGAGAAAACATTGATGAGTAAAACATTAAGCGTGAAAGGGAAGGGACCGTGTCTGTCTCCCAAACCGCCCCTGCTTTTGAATTGTGCTGAATTATCTGGCTAGGGTTATCGTACCCGGGAAAAGCCAGTGGCAGTTGGTGAAACTTCCCGTAAGAGTTCGGAGTTTGAGGATTACTACAGGGCAGTAAAATTCAATCAAATTAAACCCACAATCAAAGAAGAAAGTTGAAGTAAATGTAACAAGGCCGGGGCCGAGATTCGAACCCGGGTCGGAGGATCCACAATCCTCTAGGATGACCAACTACCCCACCCCGGCAATTTGCCCTTTTATATTTGCACTTCGCTTTTATTAATCTATCCCTATTGATCCTTCGGGGTTATTCCCTGAAACGGACACCGGCACAGGCCCGGTTTTTCTACCGGCTTATTGTTCATCCACACGCTCCCGACTATAAGTGACAATTAATAGGGTCGGACGCCCATTACATATCAGGTGGCTCTGAACGGTATTGCTTAACAGTGTGGCGTAAGGGCGCACACACAGTTATGTCAAAGCGGGAACTTTTTTTCTCCGTATAAGAGCTGAATAGACAAAGTAAGGTGAGGGGATATGGCGGGAAACCCGAAGATAAGGACGCCGATTGTCTGCGTTATGGGGCACGTGGATCATGGCAAAACCTCGCTTCTTGACCGGATTCGTGGTTCCTCTGTCGTGAGCTCAGAGGTAGGCGCGATCACCCAGCACATCGGTGCAACGATCGTTCCCATCGATGCAATCCGCGCTTTGAGCGGGACGATGGGAAAAATACCGGTAAACATCCCCGGTCTGCTTTTCATCGATACCCCCGGACATCATGCATTCACCACACTCCGCGCCCGGGGCGGTGCCCTCGCTGACATGGCAATCCTTGTCGTCGATATCAACCAGGGATTCCAGCCGCAGACGATCGAAGCACTCCAGATCCTGCGCACCTGCAAAACCCCGTTTGTTGTTGCCGCAACCAAGATCGATCGCACCCACGGCTGGAGGATCTTTGAAAACGAGTCGTTCCTGTCATCCTTTGCCAAACAGAACGAGCGGGTCCAGAGTACTGTGGAGAACAAAACCTACGAACTGGTAGGCAAACTATCAGAACTGGATTTCTCCGCAGATAGGTTCGATCGGGTATCCGATTTCCAGCGCAACCTCGCAATCGTTCCCGTCAGCGCTCACACGGGTGAGGGGATCTGCGACCTGCTGATGATCATGATAGGGCTTGCCCAGCGCTACATGGGAGATGCGCTCACCCTTGCAGTTGAAGGCCCGGGCGCCGGTACCGTGCTCGAAGTGAAAGAAGAGCGCGGACTAGGAACCACCCTGGATGTGATCCTGTACGATGGGACGCTCTCGATTGGCGATGAGATCGCTGTCGCAACGCAGGGTGATGTGATCTTTACCAAGGTGCGGTCACTCCTAAGATCCCGGCCCATGAAAGAGATCCTTGTTGAGGACCGGTTCGAGCGCGAGAAGACCGTCGTCGCAGCAGCAGGAGTCAAGGTTACCGCACCCGATCTGGAAGGAGTGATTGCGGGCTCTCCGTTCTTTGTAGTCCGGGGCAACCACGATGAGATCGAAGCAAAGATCAAAAAGGAGATGACCGAGATCCACGTCAACCTTGCTGAAGAGGGAATCGTGATCAAGGCTGATACCATCGGGGCGCTTGAAGCACTCTGCAAGGAACTTGAAGGAAAAGGGATTGGGGTGATGCGGGCGGAAGTCGGGCCGGTGAGCCGGCACGATCTAATCGAGACTGAAACCATAAAAAATCCGGTCTATCGCGTCCTGCTCTCGTTCAACACACCCCTGCTTCCCGATGTCGCGGAGACGCTCAAAAACCCGCTGTATACGCAGGTGAAAGTCTTTGAAGGCCGGGTTATCTACCAGCTCATCGACCAGTACGTTGCATGGCGGGATGAACAAAAGCGTCTTCAGGACAAACAGCGGTTCGAACACGTGGTTATGCCAGCCAAGATCCGCCTCATACCCGACTGCGTCTTCCGGCAGAGCAACCCGGCAGTTGTTGGAGTCCGGGTGCTTGGGGGAAAGCTGCGCAGCGATGTTAACCTGATCAAGCTCGATGGCAAGAAAGTGGGCCATCTCAAGAGCATGCAGCTCCGGCAGGAAAATATCCGGGAAGCGGATGCCGGGCTCGAAGTGGCGATCTCGATTGAAGGTGCAACGATCGGGAGACAGTTGAACGTGGGAGATGACCTCTTTGTGGATGTTCCCGAGCGCCACGTAAAAGTGCTGGAGAAGGAGATGCTCAAGTCATTGAACACGAGCACGCAGGAGATCCTGGAAGAGTACACGTCGATGCGTAGGAAAACTGAACCCTTCTGGGCGAAGTAAAAATTTAAATAGCCCAGACAGACACGAGGGTTTAATAGCGTACCAGTATAATTAAATAGGTACTTCTCATGTGTAGGCGATCGAGCCGGCAGTTCGAGACGTGAAAAAAACCAATAAGGAGAGATTTAAATGGTGGACTTAAAAGTCGTAGTATCAGACTCCAAGACCGGTCGCGCCTACAATGTCGATGCCAGCGGTGGCGCGGCAGGGTCGATCGTTGGCAAGCGTATTGGCGATGAATTAGATGGAACCCCAATCGGGCTTGCAGGATACACAATCAAGATCACCGGTGCATCGGACAGGACCGGTATTCCCGCAAAGAAGGGCATCCCCGGTGCCGGGCGCAGGAACCTGCTCCTTGCAGGCGGAATTGGTTTTCACCCATCTATGGATGGAGAACGCCGGAGAAAGACCGTCAGGTCCAGTGAGATCACCCAGGAATTCGTGCAGATCAATGCAAGCGTAATTGCCTATGGAGAGAAAACTCTCGATGAACTCTTCCCCAAAATTGAGGGAGAGAAGGCAGAAAAAGCTGCGGCAAAAGCCCGTGGCAAAAGATAAGATACCAATCTTTTTTAAGATTTTATCAAACGTTTAAAAAAAGGGATTATACCCGAGAGTTGACACTCACTTCGCCATAGGCAGAAGAGTTTTTGGCAAACTTGAGTGCCTTGCCATCCTTGTAGATCTCAACGGTAATCTCGTGACGGGTAGAACTGTCTTCCTTGGGAATGTTGCTGACACAGCCCCGGTAGTCGCATTGAGCGGGAAGACACGCTCACGTTAGCATCTCCCCGTTTATCCCATAGGTTCCGGCAAAGCGCCCGATGTAGCTCACCTTGACAAAAGGCCCGGTGCCAGGAACAGAGTTGCGGTTGGTGCTTCTTTGATCGATTCCGCTTTTATACCAATTACTGAAGCAGTCGTTGATGGGGCAGAAGAACCCGAAGGTACCGGGGTTGCCTGCGTTACCTGTGCGGAGGGACTTTGCCCTGAGGTAACCTGCCCGCCCGTGTTCCCGCCACTCATAAAAAATACGAGCGCTATGATCACAACTACGATGATCCCACCAACCGCTGCAATGGCCACCCACGGTTTACCCCACGGATCGTTTCTTCTCCTCACAGGTTAACTCCGGACATCATGAAGATAAATTTTGAATAAATGGGTGAAATACTTTGTGCTCCGCGGATTAGGGATTTTGACAGTGATTTAAAAAAATCTAAAAATGCCGAAGCACTCGCCAATGTCAGCCTTTGTTCACACTCTGCCGGAGTGCATCGGATAAGTCATCAAAAGGAACATTATATTTTTTTGCAAGAAGTACAACAGCAGCCGGAGGCAGAAGGTGACTGTCAAATCCATCCCTGATGATCTTGTTCATCTCGGCAACGATATCGATCTCCTGCATATTCTTAGCCTTTGCAATCCGCCCGATTAGTTCCTGGGCCGGATCATTGCGTTCAAAAATGGCTGACGTAGGTTTGAACCCTATCGGTATTGTTATTGCAGCCAGATCGAAACGAGGGGTAAACACGCCATTTTCGAGGGTCAGAAGACCATCTTCTTCCGCACGTATCAGGAGCTGGTTTGCCTGATCGGTACTCATCCATTTACGGTCGAGCGCATAATAGTAGACCAGCTCGTTTTTTCGCATCCCGGACTTGCGGGTGTGTTTGAACGGTGCAGCAACCGTGATCGGGAGTGTCACTTGGCCGTCCCTAAGAGAATATTTTTCATATCCAGTGCATCCAGCCCTTCACCGCATCCTTCTTTTGCGATATCGATGTCCGTGCGGGACACCTGATCGGTAAGGCGAAGGTAGAAGACATCGTTTGCTATAGGGACTTTTCCCCCGCCGCGCAGGGCAAGGGCAAGTACAGAGCATTTTAAATCGACAGATTCTGTGATCACACCGGGGCGCAGGACATCCGGAGTGAGCTCCCCAAACGTTGCCCGGTCAAGAGCAATCTCTACCCGGGTTTTTACCCGGACCAGTTCTTTTCCCGTCGTCTTGGTCGATTCGTGACCATCCATATCGGCAATATACCTGAGTGTCTCGTTAAAAGGCATCCCCATCGCAAATGAGAGATCCACCCGCTGGGGGAAACGATAACAGATCCTTCGCATAGCTAGAGTATGAACATCAGAAAGAAAAAAGATTGCTGGTCTGATATTAGTTATTCGAGCAACACAGCGTTGATAACGCCATCCTGACCAGGGCGGCTCATAATGCGGGCGCGTCCGAGTTCAGTTTTGATAACTGCGCCCTTGGTGAGAAGATTCCGCCGGACAAAGTTCGGGTTTGCCCCGTTCTCTTCGACTTTTTCGATCTTCACTTTTTTGGTTTCGCCGTTTGTGACATTGGTCACATTCGCGACTCCTGCCCGAAGAGCCCGGACCTTGTCGTTTCCGCCATAGGTGCGGATGATCTTCCTGCGGTCTTCCCCGATATGGGTGTCTGCCGGTGCAAGACCGATTTCCGCTCTCCGCTTCATCGCTGCCGGGCGGCGCCTGCCACCGGTTACCTTACGTACTGATTCTCCCTGCCACTGCATGGTGTCACTCTCTATAAAATCTTCCCGGAATTGGTTTCCTCAAAGATGGTACTCTATATATTCCCTTCCGAATTATTTATAGTATTTCCCAATTGCATTTTTTTGCTGCGGTCAGATGCTTTAGGATGGCAGCAGAACCTTTCCCGGTAATTTCCTCCGTCTGAACTGGGGACAACTTCGCAGGTTACGCGAGGATACTGTCGAGTAAAGCTGCAATGCCATCACCGGTCTTTAAGTTCGTCCGGAACACGGGCATCGAAGGATTATAGCGCTTGATATCCGATTGCATCCGGTCCAGGTTTGCCCCCACAAGCGGTGCCAGATCGACTTTATTGATAACCCCTATTGTGCAGTCACGGAACATCATCGGGTGCTTGTTCACTACATCGTCTCCTTCTGTGGAACTCACCACAACGATCCGCTTCTCGGCACCAAGCCGGAAATCGGTGGGGCAGACCATGTTGCCCACATTCTCAATGAAGAGCACATCGATATCATCGAGAGGGAGGTGATCGATCGCATGTTCAACCAGATGGGCATCGAGATGACATTCCTTACCGGTATTCGCATTGAACGCCGGGATCCCAAGGGCTACGATACGCCGAAAATCATCATCGCCGTACACGTCTCCGGCAATGGCACCTGCCCGTAAACCCTTTTTATTGAGCAGTGGGACAAGGCGTTCAATGAGCGCGGTCTTGCCCGAACCGATTGCCCCCAGAAGGTCAAACGCCAGAATCCCATGTGCCTTTAAGTGTTGTGCGTTCTGATTAGCCAGGGCGTTGTTGACATCGTATACATCCTTTTCAATCCTGACGTCGATATGATGCATGTAACAAAATGGGAGCGTACACTGTTTATACCTTGACCCACAAACCCTCCTGCAATGGTGGAAGGGGAGTGCATACTATATCCCTGCTACTTCAATGCAGGGTATTCACGCGGAGCGGGTAGACGGGTTCCGCGCAGTCTGGCAGCAAAAGCGCCAGTGCTTATGGATATTGAACGGTCTCTGCGGAGCATGGGGGTAACATACCGGGTGGAAGAGCACCACCACCCCGCCCACTGGCAGCGGCATGAAGGCCGTATTGTTGTCGAGTGGACAGAAAAAAAAGAGGCCCTCATAAAAAAAGTAGCCCAGAAGATGGATAAGGGGCGGTAAACAGCATGTACGACCTGCACACCCACACAATCCTATCAGATGGGGTGATGCTCCCGATTGAATTAATCCGGCGGATGTCGGTGATCGGTTACACCACGGTTGCGATCACGGATCACGCTGACCCTTCCAATACCGAAGAGATACTTGCAACCCTTGATCGTGTACGGGGATCCGCACAGATTTATGGGGTAAAACTGCTCTGCGGGGTTGAGCTCACCCATGTCCCGCCATCACTTATCGCGGACCTTGCGAAATCAGCAAAGGAACTGGGGGCAGACATCGTAGTAGTCCACGGTGAAACAACGGTAGAACCGGTAGCTCCCGGGACAAACCAGGCCGCCTGCGGGTGCAGGTACGTCAACGTGCTTGCCCACCCGGGGCTTGTAACCATCGAGGAGGCGCGGCTTGCTGCAAAGAATGGTATTGCCCTTGAGCTCACTTCACGGGGCGGGCACAACCGGACAAACGGATATGTAGCCCGGATGGCACATGAAGCGGGTTGTCAGCTCGTAGTTGACTCTGACGCGCATGCTCCGCACGATATTCTGAATGAACAGGCAAAATTCATTGTGGCCAAAGGGGCCGGACTAACCGATGCGCAATGCAGAGAGGTCATATCTTTAAATATCGACCAATTCCTGGGTTCCTGAAAATTCTATTTATATTTTCACGGAATACTTAAATACCGCTCTGTTGGATATATATAGATTACTAAAATATTTTAGTATTATCATGTTTGTGAGGTTGTTTAGAATGAAGGTTATTGGTCGAGCGATGAGCACTGTTGGCAGTCGGATGCTCATTATCCAGTGCGATGCCGGCCAGCTTCCTGCATTATACAGCGAAGTTACGGACAAGCGGATGAAGCCGGTGGGAAAGATTCTGGATCTTTTTGGCAATGTAAAAGCACCGTACGCTGCTGTCCTCTGCCGTGAAAAATGTGCAGTTCTGCCCAACGAGAAACTCTTTGCAAAATAAGCATGCACCAGCACAAATGCATCAGCTCTGGCAATCAGAAAAAAAACAGTAATGGGGAAGTGGATGACGGAAGTTGAGAAGTTAAAAACCCTTCAGAATGAGAGGGAAGCGCTCAAGTCGCGGACAAAACAGAAAGAGACTGAGAAGAAAGCAGAGAACCACACCGAGACGGTCTGCCCTGAGTGCGGCGGGCGACAGCTCGTTCACGATTATGAACGGGCTGAACTGGTCTGCCAGAGCTGCGGGCTTGTACTCGATGATGATTTCATCGACAGGGGTCCCGAGTGGCGTGCATTCGATCATGACCAGCGCATGAAGCGTTCAAGGGTCGGTGCACCGATGACCTTTACGATCCACGACAAGGGTCTCTCGACCATGATCGACTGGCGCAACCGCGACAGCTACGGCCGGGCAATCTCGTCCAAGAACCGGGCACAGCTGTACCGGCTCCGCAAGTGGCAGCGCCGTATCCGTGTGAGCAATGCAACGGAACGCAACCTTGCGTTTGCACTGTCTGAACTTGACCGGATGGCATCGGCTCTTGGCCTCCCGCGAAACGTCCGTGAGACCGCAGCAGTCGTATACCGTGATGCTGTGGACAAGAACCTGATCCGCGGGCGAAGTATCGAAGGCGTGGCAGCAGCAGCCCTCTATGCAGCCTGTCGGCAGTGCAATGTGCCAAGAACCCTTGATGAGATCGCCGAAGTGTCGCGTGTCTCCAGAAAAGAGATCGGCAGAACCTACCGTTTCATCTCCCGTGAACTGGGATTAAAGCTCCTCCCGACTTCCCCCATCGATTACGTGCCGCGCTTCTGCTCGGGACTGACCCTTAAAGGCGAAGTCCAGAGCCGCGCCGTAGAGATTCTCCGGCAGGCCGGGGAACGCGAGCTGACCAGTGGCAGGGGTCCGACCGGTGTCGCAGCGGCTGCAATTTATATCTCCTCGATCCTTGGAGGAGAGCGCCGCACCCAGCGCGAAGTGGCAGAGGTGGCTGGGGTCACTGAGGTCACCATCCGCAACCGGTATAAGGAACTTGCAGAGAAGCTCGACATCGAGATCATTCTCTGATAAGCAATCATTTTTTCATGTAACCCCGTCATGCGATGCGGCGACGGGAGTTCTCGGGATAGCAACAACTATATCCCCTGCGCTGAAAAATGGTATGCTACAAAATGGCGGGCTCGTAGATCAGGGGTAGATCGCTACGTTCGCAACGTAGAGGCCGCGGGTTCAAATCCCGCCGGGTCCATTTTTTCTGGTTCTTTTTGATTAGGTTCTTGTCTCGTAAACTTGGCAGAAATCCGGCGTGAGAGGGTGCGGTTGCACCCGGAAAAAATGCGTGAATGCCACTACCAGGGTTTTTTTAAAACGTTTGCAGAGCCGGATAGTGTATCATGCCAAAATGGATTTATCACACTTCCCGACAACGTACCTATTTACATCACATCCGCTGTTCAGCCAGAGGATAAGGAAAAACAATGTTACGCACAAGCGGATCCTATGCCATACCCATTGCAATATTCCGTGCAATACTGGTAATTGTATTACCGGTCAGTGCCTATAACGTCTCAATTTACGATAACAGTACCGGGTTTAATTCTGACCTTCACAAGGATTCGGTTGGTTATTGTCCAATCGATCGGATCCACAGGTTCCGTGCTTGACAGCAACGTAAACCAGTTCACTCAATCTTCCACAGATGTGATCCTTCTTGGCGGAGAAGATACCTTTTCCCCGGCCACTGCGGCAAAGATAGAGGCGGCCGTAGCAGGGGTAAGATCCTTGTTGTCACGTATCCCGGTAACCATCTTTTTAATACAAGCCTGCCGGCTTCCAATGGCGGAGCTGTACCGGGAGGACCATCCCTTGAAGTCTCCGATCCCGCTGCTGCCGCTTCAAAAGAAATTTTTATGGGGCTGCCAACGCAGTTTTCATTGCAAGGTGCAGCCCCGGATGAAGAGCAGGCTGTAGCACGGAATGGTTCTGTGATGGTACTGAATAATGATATCGGAATGCCTGCTCTTCTTTACGGTAAGTACGGGAAGGGGTATGTGATCGAGTGGACTACACGCCCCGTCCCTTCATATATGAGCGGGGAGGCAGCCGATACCATACTTGACCGGCTGATCACCCGGTTGCTGCCTGAGCCCGTTACCACGCCAACAACACTCGTCACTCTACAGAAAACCACGGTCGTGACCACCCCGCCGGGAACCAATGCCACGGCTATCAATGCCACGACTCTCAACCCGGTTCCCCCCGAAACATCCTTACAAACAACGGGAAACGTGACGGTTTATTCATCTCCCATCGGGACCAGTATCCTCATTGATGGAATATATTACGGGATAACACCGGCGAACCTGACCGAAATCCAGCAGGGAAACCACATCCTCCGGCTTACCCTGAGCGGGTACTACGATTATGAGGGGACCCTCTATGTTATTCCGGGTCAGACGTCGCATGCATTCGGAACGCTTCCCCCCCTGAACCCGGTAACCGCAGCCCCGACACCGGTGTCGATCATAGTACCGGTGGTGACGGCAGAGCCCACACCGGCCAAGGGACTGCTCGATAACACGAGTGTTATTGTTGCCATAATCGGGATATTTACCGCAACGATCGCAGCGGGAGCTACGATATTTTCCCATATAATGAAGGCTAAAAAAGAATGAGGAAGCCAATATCATAAGAGAACGATTCATTCTTTTTTTCCGGGAGGATCCCGGTATTCATTCAAAACAGTCCGTTTTTCATCAAAACAACAGTAACAACTATATGGAATAGACAGAAAAATAGTATGCCGCAAATCACATTGAAGGGCTCGTAGATCAGGGGTAGATCGTCACGTTTGCAACGTGAAGGCCACGGGTTCAAATCCCGTCGAGTCCACTCGTTTTGGTATCGTTCTTTGGGACCGCAAAGTGTGGATGCAGAGAGGGATCTCCGGTATCATCGTGGCATTGCTGCTGTATGCACTGAACATTGCGCTTGCCCTGTTCAGTCCCTCTATACACGCGATGCGTCTGCATATCGTGGAATTCTTCTTGAAGTTTTACGAAGGTGGGGGCGTGGTGTATGAGCCGTTTAAGAAGGCAGTTGTGGAGAAAGGGGGCGGTAGGCCCTTTGTTCCAGAAGGGTCGGGTTGGGTAAACGGAATGTTAGCCTGTTGGTCAGGAAGATTACGGAGGATATCGGACGAAATTTTTTCAATCAAAGCCCGGTTAAATTTTTTTGCTCTGTAGAAAACCTTGCTCCAAACAAATTGTATGAACCTGTCAAGGTTCGCGAGAATGCTCTTACATGAGATTTC
>JBAZRZ010000013.1:0-40921 GCA_041662685.1 Methanoregula sp. | reverse complement strand
ATCCTTGGATGGATGACTCCGTCATCAGTCTACATGAACAAAATCAATTTCAACAAAGACCGAAAATATATCAAAAGCGGACAAAAACTCTGTCAACAAAACGGACATTAATTGTGGCACGCGACACCTACTGACTATGAAACAAAAACAGGCTGGCATATGGATTCTGTTCTTCATAGTCCTCGCCACCATACTGATAACCGGTTGCACCGATACGGCACAAAAACCCGCCTTAAACCCTTCTCCCACCGGTTCCCCATAGGACCCAAGTGTCATAACTACGGTACCCGTAACAACAAATCCCGGGAATGCACAGCCGGAGTAGTCTGTTGAAGCGGCAAACAACCGGTTTGCATATGACCTGTACGCAACCCTTGCTAACGATCCAGCCAATGCCGGGCACAACCTGTTTTACTCCCCGTAATCCATCTCATTCGCACTTGCCATAACCGGAGAAGGAGCGAAGGGAAAAACCCAGGATGAGATCTTATCAGTATTCCACGTCCCAAAAAATGATACGGTCCGCCAGTTGGGTTTTGCCCGGATCAATGAGGGGATCAATGCCGCGGATACCGGGTATATCCTCCGGACTGCAAATGCACTCTTGGCGGAAAAGATCTATCCCTTCCTCCCGGCATTTACCGGTATTGCCCGGTAGTACTATTCCGCTGAAGTGACGAACCTCGATTTCAAAAATACCCCGGAGGAATCCCGCTCAACGATAAACCAATGGGTTGAACAGAAGACCGACAATAAGATCCGCGATCTCTTGCCATTGGGAAGTATTAATACCCTGACACGGCTTGTCATCACCAATGCAGTTTACTTCAAGGGCACCAGGGTCCGGCCATTTGATGCAATCCAAACAAAAGAGGTGGATTTCCGGACCGGAACCGGAACATCCGTAAAAGCCCGGATGATGGAGAACACCGGTTCCGGAGCGAGATACACGTATGCCGAAACCGACAGTGTCCAGTATATCGAGCTGCCCTATATCCATAATTCCACAAAAGCCCTCTCGATGATAGTTATCCTCCCGAAAGGCGATGACCTGAAACCCGCTGAGGCTGTCATGAATGACAATAACCTGTCAGCCCTCCAGGGCTCAGCGTATTCCCAGCGCGTGGATCTCTATCTCCCGAAATTCCGGATGGAAACCGAGTACCGGCTACCCCAGACCCTGAGTGCAATGGGGATGCCCACGGCATTTATCCCGGGAGCCGCGGATTTTTCCGGTATGGATGGGACAAAGAACCTTTACATCAGCGATGTGATCCACAAGGCGTTTATCGATGTGAATGTGGAAGGAACCGAGGCTGCTGCTGCGACTGCAGTTGTCATAAATTGGGCAATGGCTGCCCCGGGTGTAAGTCCGCCGGTCTTCCGTGCCGACCACCCGTTTGTTTTCCTGATCCAGGATAAGGAAACCGGAACTATCCTCTTTATCGGTCGGGTTGCAAACCCGGCCGGTTCCTGATTTTTTTACCAGATTCCGCTCACTATCCCAAACGTTCCGGTAAGTACAAGTTCCCGCGCCCGCCCCATACCGTCTATTGCCAAACAGCATGCTATGACCGGCTCCCGGCTGGCCCCTGCCATGCGAGACCGGCCAGACCCTGGGTTTCAGCGGGGACGGGTGGGGCCTGCCCTTCCGTTTCCGGAGTAGCCCAGCCCTTTCCGGTACCACTCACTCTCCCAAACGCTTCGGTAAGTGCAAGTTCTGGTGCCCGTCGTGTACAAGCAATTTCCAAACGGCATGCGAGCACCGGCCCACGACTGCATCGCCACCTCATTCGATGTGAAAAATCACCCCTCCGACATTAGCCCGATGTAATTCCCTTGCCGGGAAGAAATAAAATAGGTTATCGTGTCCGCTCTTTCCGGGAAATGACGATCAATACAGATCCAAGGAGAGCAACAAGGCACAGGACTGCAGTAAAACCTGAAGCGGGTTGAGTTGTCGGTTCCAGTGTGAAGTCAAGGGTGTTGAGATTTTGATCGAAAGTAATCTTTTTTGTGACATTGGTATAGCCATTTTTCTCCACACTGATTTTCTGGTGGTAACCGTATGCATTATTGATGTGATAAGAGCCATCAGTTTCCGATTCCACGGTAACCGGCAGGGTCTCTGATTCCAACTGGACTGTGGCTCCTGCTATGGGATGCCCCTCCGGGGTTGTTATCTTCCCGGAGATGGTTATCCTCGGTGCCTGAGTGGAACCCCCCGAGTGTATAGTGAAATCTCTTATCCTGGATACATGGTTCCCAGCTAAATCCGTTGCCGTAACAATGATCCGGTTTAAGCCATTTGCCGCCGGAACATTGCAGCCGAATGAGGACTGGTTGCCGCAGTCGGTTGATCCTTCACTTGATGAGATTATAATTGATCGTAATGGTGTCGGGCTTTTCACTTCGCCGGCAACCCAGACATGGGGTGGTAAGACATCGTTCAAAAAAATTCCATTTTCCTGAGGAGTTTTAATATCAAGAATGATGACTGAATCGCCGGCAGTGGTCCCTGAAGTCCCGACATCCGGAAAAGCATTGATCCCAGGAATAATCATCATTAATCCGATCAGAAGCATAACTGTGTATTTCATGGCATGAGAAAAAAAATAAAAATTATGGGGAACTATCCATTGGATCAAGTGTTCCATCACTGTCATGATCACCCCATCCTATGAATCTTTTAGTCGACAATCCTATCGTTGTTACACCATTATCCCGCATTACGGTGGATGTCGATCCACCTGGACAGGAAATATGGTTCGTATTCGTATAGAACTGTTGCATTGGATCAACTGCAAGAATACTTACCTCGTTGCAGGCACTCGCTCCGGTATACTCATCCAGTGCTCCGTACAAATGCAATGCCTCATGTCAATAATCGTAGGGTTTTGAGAAATAATGTACTCCGCCAGATCCCACTACCCAGTATAGTATAGCTGCCTTGTCTGCATATCCCTGATCGGGACCAATGGCATACGGGCGGAATGCATCATGCGTAAGGAACATTAGCGTAACCGAATCCGCACCGGTCGAGCTTTTTAATGCACGGGCCATATCATCGGTATACCTGCCATCGCCATTACTGTCTGAATAACCGATGTTCTGTGCAGCCTGCTCCATCCATCCCGAAGAGTCCCATGCATTGCTGTTGTCACCAGTGTTTTGCCTACTGACGGTAACTGTGTAATATCCTGCGGTATTATCAACACCCGCTCTTGAATCTGCCTGGCTTTCAATTTGATTTGTCCCCACCCATGCATCATAGTACGCGTATTCTTTGTGTAATTCTCTCCACAGGCCTTCTTCACCGGGAGTCTGGAAATCAGTAAAGATAACCGCTGTTTATAAATCTCCAATAGCGTAGGGTGCTGATTGAGTTGTCGGGCTTGCCCTAACCCCCGCTCCTCCGGATTTCAGTGATGAAGAGAGTACAGATTTTGAGGGATCTTTAAAATTCTGGTGATCTATACGAATCTGCTCTTTTTGTGCAATAACAAAAACAGCTGCCTGATCCTCAGTTATCCCGATTGCCTGTTGCAGTCCCTTGATGAATTCTTCCAGATTCTGGACCTCATAATATGTTCCTGATTCGTAACGGTTTTTTTTCAGATCTCCGGCTTCCCATTTTTTTACACTATCGTCAATCTGCTGCTGGGATAATCCCCATTTCAGTTTTTCATTTCAAAAAGTCAGATAGGTGACAGGATTCGTAATGATAAAACTGTTATCAGATTGCTGTGTGTGGCGTGACATTAACCGGTTTATATCCATGGTTTCAGGTGTGGGAACCGTTTTTCCAACAATGTTGGCTTTATTACTCTCTTCAACCGCACTCACCATCGGTACCATTACCATCCCCGCCAGCAGCAATGCCAGCAGGATGACGCTCCATTTGCGTAGTTGCATTTTTTCATTCCTCCTTTTTCATACGCTACGCTCGCAAGGCACGGGAAAATCTTCATAAGAATGAAAGATAATAATCACATGCCTACGGGTGGGACCGGGTTCAACGCAGTTTAGTCGCTTGGTGGACCCGTCCTTTCTTTTTCGGGATAACCCCCGGCTGTCCTCAATGAGCGATTTATAATGGGTGCATTTATTCTTTCTAGCGCATTCATTTACCGGTCAAGTATGTGAGAAAACAAATGAAAATTGGCTTGGCGACAAAACGCAAATAAAAATATCTGGATTTGCTGAATTCTTACGATCGCCGGCTAGTGACAAATGCCCCGCGATCGCCCGGTGTTTGCTGCCTCCTTGCAAATACGAGGCCCCAGACCCTTCCGGCCCGGCACCCCCAACGGCCACATGTGCTAAGCCGGCCCCGCCCTTGACACTACGTTTCCGGCATTCCCCTCCTCCCCCACACTACGACCATCCCCTTCGTCAGCGAAAGGGGAGGTGGGCACCACTCCCTCAGCAGGAGTCAGGTTCCGGCCGCCAACAACAAAATCTGGTGACCAGTGCTGAGGTGTTTCTCAAATCCCCGGAGAAATTATTCCCCTTTCCTCTCAATAATCGCAACAACTTTTTACCCGCTCTCGGTCGTTCGGTAAACCCGCCCCAACTTCTCATCCGCTGTTAGGCACTCTACGAGCCCAACCTTTTCCAACACTAGAATCGTCCGGCTGACTGATGGGCGATCGGTGTTGAGAATTCTTGCAAGTTCCGTCGGCGAATTCGACCGGAGCAGTGCTTTGAGTAATTTTTTCCTCAAGTTTCCCCGGGCTACGAAACTTACGAGATCGTACATCATCGATCTATCGGTGAGATTCTTCGTCAGGAATCTCCCACTTGTTAGAGTACCCCCCAAACAACCCCTGTACGGGCTCCGATTCCCTGTTTTTCCGGAAACAGAGGTAATAATTCAGGTTTTCCAGGTCATTTTTACATCTGAAATTATGAGGTAATAATTAGCAGTATTTGGGCAGCGAAAAGGAAGAGGGAATGGGTTTTGGCCTGTCTTTGTAAATTTTCAGGGCGGGATGGGCTTCCTGATGGTTTTGGCGGATCGATCACCCACTCCTCCATAGAAAACTCCTGGATATCTCGCATCAAGAGGGGGTCCGGAAGGATGCATGAAATTAACGTCGTTGTCCGAAGTAAGGATTATTCGTTCCGAGCCCCAAAAAGGGGGTTCTTTTCCCTTTGACCGTGCTACCCCCCCCCCAGCCCCTTTGAGTTTTGCCTCCCAAAAGCGTCTATTAGCGTTTTTATAGTTCGATGCAAAACGCTCCGTTTGACGTAAATTCCAAGTAAAATGCGTATTTTAAAACCGTGTGTAAAAGGGTACGGTTTTTTGCACATAATGCCGGAAATGCCCCTCCCTGATGGACAATCCGGGGCCGTAGCGGAGCCGGATTGGCGGGGTGGGTGATAGGGGATTCTGGAGGGGGGATCTCCAACGATACACGGTTTGTCCTCCCAGTAAGACAGGATGTGCAATCACGGCGGAAATGTTCGCGGGAAAAATAAAAAAATACAGGATAAATCCGGTCAAAAATTTTTAAATTTTTTTTAGCGGGAAAATCCCGGTGGAAAAAATGTCCCCTAAAATTTTTATTGAACGGGAAAAAAGAAACCTGAAAAAAAATTGCGTGTTTCTTGAAGGTCCTATCATAGGTGACATTGGCCGGTATTTTCAGCTGCCCGTAACTGTTGTTCCGCCATGCGACCCGCGTGCCGCGTTACTATGGAGCACGATGAAGTGGTTGGGGTCAGGAAATTTCATAATTGAAAATCGGTGCTCTGTAGAAATCCTTGCGGGGAATTGAGGAGTCGCTCTTGGGGGCTCTCGCACTTCGTGATTCCGCCCCCGCCGCTCGGGCATCCCCCCACATAGCGATAATCTCAGAATGTCCATGAGAACTTCCGAAATGGGGGTCAAGGGGGTGCTCCCCTTGGGATGCCTCCCCCTCTGGGGGAGAGAGAGGGTCACCCTCCTTTATCCCGAAGAGGACTAGCAAGTAACGGGAAAACGATGATTTCTACAGAGCAGGAAATTTCATTCAAATTTTTCTTTGAAATTTTTTCCAGAAATTTCCATAACATTTTTCCGTATTGGAAAACATTCCGGTCCATCCATCTCATCTCCCCACCACATCCCCATTTGATATGACACCCCCTGGTGGTTTTTCACAAGCACGGGGATGGGGGAATTCTCCGACGGAGAGCCTCCTCATGAAGTACCTAAGGGAAGATACATTCAACAAAACCCTCTCCTCCGACGGAGAGTAATTCCGGGAACCGGCCCCGGGCCAGATCATATGTGCGTAATTCGGGAAATATGGATGTAAAATCATTTTAAATCTGGCTAGACAAGCCAGGTTGTCAGGATCTAACGTCTGATGACAAAAAGTGCGCAAATAGGTGCAATTGGGTGGCCGATCTCCTTCCGGACAGGTATTATTACGAGAAAATGAAAAGAACCCCTGTTTTGGGGCCCGGAACAAATGACTCTCACTTCGGATATCGAGGTGGATTTCGCGATACCTTCAGGACCCCCTGTTCACGCAATTCCTCTAGGAGTTTTCGATCAAACAAGGGGTAATCTTCACCAGAACATAGGTCATTTTGGGCTTTATTTCGATATTTTCCGGGAACGGGGGCCTTTATGTGCCCGGATGGGGGAGGTTTTGAACTCTTAAAAAATGGTGGTTTTGTGGAGTGGAACCCGTGAGGGGGCGCGGGGATTTTTCCTTATTGGGATTGTATGAAATTGTTATTACATGGTCCACTTGAAATCTTTTCAAGCGCGGGCAACTCAAAAAATTTTAGCGATAACTCCAAAAAGTTTTCAGCAAAAATTCGGTTGAAAATTTTTCGTGACGGGTCCGACCGGAAAATTTCCGGACAGGCCCCACCCGTTCCTGCTGAAACCGGGGGGTGGCCGGTTCTCGCGGGAGAGAATGCGACCGTGGGCCGATGTGGGGGGAAGGGGCTCATCTCACACAATCGCCACGCTGGGGAGGAAAGGGTAGTTGGGGCATGAGAAGTGAATGGTGTTTACTTCATCTGCACGTTCCGGCCGGAATAGATCGCGCAGGATTCTCCCCAAGCGATCAAATGTTTTTAACCATAACCTGACGATTTCCATCAGGTACTGGTCAGGCAGAAGATTGTATTCCCCTCGTCTCCAAAGAGATTTTTTCCGTAAATATTACCCAATAACTGCAAAAAAATTTTCGCTTAACACTACCGTTATCCACATCCACAGTACCCATTTGCTATAATAATGGAGGCAAAAATGGATTCTTACGCAGGTCACATGGTCTATGCAGATCTCACCACAGGGAAAGTCAGGATTGAATCAACTCCCGCTGATCTCAAGCGGGATTATCTTGGCGGGCGGGGTTTTGGCATCCGGCTTTTAACCGATATGGTTGATCCGAAATCCGATCCTTTCGGCAGTGGGAATATACTCGTGTTTGCTGCCGGCCCCCTCACCGGAACCGGTGTTCCCTTAGGAAGCCGGTATGAAGTCTCGACACTTTCTCCCCTTACCGGAACGGCCACCAGCGCAAACAGCGGAGGAGTGTTTGGCTGGAAGATGAAATCGGCCGGCTTTGATGCCATTGTTATTACGGGAAAATCGACAAAACCCGTGTACCTGTTCCTCGACAATGGCAAGGCAGAGATCCGTGATGCCGGCCCCCTCTGGGGAAAAACCGTTCCGGAAACAACGGATGCAATTGTTAAGGAACATAACGACCCGAAGATTCGTATAGCCTGCATCGGTCCTGCCGGCGAACGACTCGTCCGCTTTGCCTGCATCATGAACGAAAAGACACGGGCCGCCGGAAGAGGGGGTTGCGGTGCGGTCATGGGGTCCAAGAATCTCAAAGCCATTGCCGCACGGGGCGACCGTAAGATCGGGGTGGCTGATGAGAAGAAACTTGCAGAAGTAAAAGAGCAGATCAAAAAGAAGATCGCAGACAATGGTATTGGAAAAGCACTCCATGCCTACGGGACCTCGGTGCTCGTCAATATCGTCAACGAGAATTATGTCCACCCGACCCGGAACTTCCAGAGCGCCCATTTCCCCACTGCGGAAAAAATATCGGGAGAGGAGTTCGCCAAGTCTTTCCTGAAACGGCCCAAGGGATGTTATGCCTGCACCATCCAGTGCGGCCGCGCCCACGAACTTGACGGGGTTGAAGGTGAGGGGCCCGAGTATGAAACCACCTGGGCCTTTGGCTCTGACTGCGGTATCGATGATCTCACAGCGATCACCCGGGCAAATAACCTCTGCAATGATTACGGACTTGACACCATCTCAGCCGGTGCAACGATCGCATGCCTGATGGAGATGACCCAGAGGGGATATGTACAGGACCCGATCCGGTTTGGCGATGTCCAGGGGATGGTTGAAATGGTAAAGAAGATCGCCCTCCGGGAGGAGATGGGCAATGAACTCGCCGAAGGATCCTACCGGTTTGCGGATAAACATGGCCATCCTGAACTCTCGATGAGCGTCAAGAGCCAGGAACTGCCAGCCTATGATCCCCGGGGAATCCAGGGCCACGGGCTTGCCTATGCAACAGCGGTCCGGGGCGGGGACCATGTCTATGCCTACCTGATTGCACCTGAGGTGCTGGGTTCACCGGAGAAGTTGGATCCGTTTGTCACAACAGGTAAGGCGGCATGGGTGAAGATCTTCCAGGACCTGACCGCGGCAATTGATGCGAGCGGCATGTGCCTTTTTACATCTTTTGCCCTGAATGCCGATGATTATGCGTCCCTCATTTCCGCATCGACCGGAATGCCCTGCGATGCAGCGGACCTGTTAAAGAGCGGTGAGCGCATCTGGAATCTCCAGAAACTCTACAACATCCGGGCGGGTTTTGGAAGAGATGACGATACCCTTCCAAAACGCCTTTTAGACGAACCCCTGCAGGAAGGCGCTCCCAAGGGAATGGTATGGCAGCGTGAAGCCATGCTGGATGAATATTATACACTCCGTGGTTGGGATAAGGACGGTACCCCGACCGATGCAAAAAAAAGAGAACTCGGGCTCTCATAACGCCGGTACCTTATTTTTTCCGCGTGAATGGGGAGAACCTTTCACCCACCTGTTCAAAAAATTACGAAGAACACACCTTATGGAGCAACCATGAGTGGTCCGGATAAGGAATTTAAAAAAAATGATGATCACGATCAAGGCATTTGCTTCCCTGCGAACCATCATGCAGAGCGAAACCCGGCTGGAACTAAACCCCTGTTCAACCATTACCGATTTGCTCGATAAACTCGAAACACTCTATCCGGGCCTCTCCCATGAGGTGTACTCTGGACCCGGTGTCCTCACTCTACTCGTGAATATCCTGGTAAACGGGAGAAATATCCGGCATCTTGACGATATCCAGACCCGTCTTGTGGAGGGAGATCTCGTTGCCATTTTTCCCCCGGCGGCCGGGGGATAACTATTGTCCGGGCTCTCGCGGCAACCACCGTTATGGGAAGAGGGGCAGGGTGGTGTATTTCAAATCATGAGCATGCTTTCGGATTGGGGGCCTTCCTTTACGTGAACTGATTGGCCAGTGTAACATAAAAAAACCCGTAACCGATAACTGCAATTTTTTTTTGCACTCAACGCCGTGTTTATACGATTTCGCGTGAGAATCACTCTATCGTAAATACCGGTTGATACAGCAGTTTATCTTCGCTCGAAAACACCCTGCTGTCCGGCACAAATGCAGGCAGAAAAAATCAGGGATTCTATGATGACGAGACAAACACCGGAGTTACCATGAAGGGCGCATCCATTTTCGATCATTCCATGTTTAAGAAAAAATCCATGGAACACATGGAAGCGACGGCAAAAAGTACCCACGCACTCAAACGCGTGTTAAAACCCTTCGATCTGGTCATGCTCGGCATCGGGGGAATTATCGGTACGGGAATTTTTGTCCTGTCCGGTGTTGCCGCAGGTCTCCATGCCGGAAATGCCCTCCCATTTTCATTTATTATTGCAGGAACGGTCTGCCTGTTTGCGGCTCTCTATTATGCAGAATTATCTACCATGATACCGGTACCGGAAGTGCCTATACCTACAGTTACACGGCATTGGGCGAAATATGGGCCTGGATCATTGGCTGGACACTCATCCTGGAGTATGGTCTTGCCATATCTGCAGTGGCCATTGGCTGGTCAGGCTACATGACAGCCCTGGTATCCGTGTTCGGGATTCACCTGCCGGCGTATCTTACACACCCGTTCGGGATTGATGGAGGAATTATCAATCTACCATCCGTACTTATTGTGCTCTGCTTAACCATGCTGCTCATCTAGGGAACAAGAAAAAATGTCGGGATGAATACGATCATCGTCATTATCAAAATTGCCGTGATCCTTTTGTTCATTCTTATCAGCATCACCTCAGTCAACCCGGTGAACTGGGAACCCTTTATGCCCCCGACAGGATGGTTTGGGGTCTTCTCCGGAGCCGCAGTTGTCTTTTTTGCCTTTATCGGATTTGATGCCGTGGTTACTGCGGCAGAAGAGATTGAAAATCCCCAGAAGAGCCTGCCGATCGGTCTTATCGGCTCTCTTGGCATAAGTGTAACCCTCTACGTCATTGTCGGCATCGTGTTGACCGGTGTTGTGCCGTTTGCCGCGCTGGCCGGGCCGGATGCAATCAATGCTCCCATTGCATATGCCCTCAACTCGATCGGTATTTCATGGGGCGCTGCCATCGTCTCGGTAGGAGCCCTTGCGGGAATGACATCGGTGATGTTAGTCATGCTCTTTGGCCAGAGCCGGATTTTTTTGCTATGTCCCGCGATGGTCTGCTTCCCAGGTTTTTCTCTGATGTTGATCCTCAAATGCACACTCCTACAAAATCCATCCTCTTTATCGGTATTATCACCGCATGCATTGCGGGATTATTCCCGCTCTCAACCGTTGTCGAGCGGGTCAATATGGGAACGCACGTGGCCTTTGCCATAGTCGCTTTTGGCGTGCTCGTCCTTCGTCACCGGCAACCGGAATTAAAAAGGCCGTTTAAATGTCCCGGGGTCCCGTATGTGTCTGTCCTGTGTATCGGAGCGTGCGCATTTCTCATCCTGTACCTCAAACCTATTGCCCACCTCATGTTTCTCATCTGGCATTGCATCGGTCTTTTAGTCTATTTCGTATACGGGGTACGGAACAGCGAAAACCGGAAACTCTCACAGATCGAAGACCCCGTACCGGTTCCCTGCCACATAAACCCAGAATCCCCCCTACCCCATGTCACCGATATTGACATGCACAAGATCGTCATGGCTGAGCCTGACAAATAAACCGGAATAATCATTCCCCCTCCGGTTTGGAGGCCATTAAGGATTTTTTTTAATTACCGGCCACTCACAGGATGTAGATTTAAACCTGTACCTATATACCAAAGAGAAGAGAACATTCTGATGAGATGAATGGGGAAGGGGGGAACGTTAAAAACAGTGTCGTTCCCGACAGGATGATGCGATTCTTGTGGGGTCTTGTCATCCTTACGGTACTTTTTTGCGGGCTTGTTTTTTTTATTCCGCTAGAGACATTGGACATGTACCATCTCATGAGTAATTTATCTGAGGTGACACTTACCCTCGTTTGTATGATATCCTGTCTGTATGTCTATAAAACCAGGTCCGAACGAGTTTTGTTATTACTGGCTGCATTTGCTTTTGGCGGATATGCACTGTCTAATACATTCTGGTATTTGTACACGACAGCGTTCCCTATGGTGGGTACAATATTCAACGTATCTGAACTGGGTTTTTTAGGAGCCATGCTCTTTTTTATTGTTGGATTCCGCATTGAATTTCCAAAAAAATCCTGCCCTGTTTCATGGAGGATCGCTTCAGGAGGACTGTTATTTTTATTCCTCGCCCTCATAACGCTGGGAATAATCGGCATAAACAAGAATCCCGCCCTGTCCACGGTATGGCTCCTGATTATTGCACTGTTCATTGATACCGCGTTAAACCATGGGGTGTACCGGTATCCCCTGCTCTGGGGGGGAGTATGCCTCTGGAGTTTTACCTCGATCCTCTATGAACTATGGTATAACGTTATAAGTGGGTTCGTTGAAGCGTCTGTTCGTATTCCTTTTGCTCAAAACCTGCTGCCATGGGGCAGTTTTTTCTTTAACATTATCAGCCCCCTGTCTTTCCTGTCCCTGCTCCTGATTCAGCTGGGTATTGTTGAGTATCTCAATTCCCCGGTAGACTAATACGGGTAAAGGGATTTTTAAAAGTCTGATACGATACCAATCACTACCAGCGATAAGACATCTATTCCATTGCATTCTTTTTGAACAGGATGGGAATATCCACACGGTAGCATGCGTGCAGGAAAAAAAATAAGAAGACCGGGAAAATAAAGATGACACTGGAAGCAATTTCCTGGGAGTATGGTTTTAAGGATAGTATTATCAACAGGTTAAAAATCGCATGGATTGTTACGGCAATGGTGTAAAAGCCGAAAAGAAGCGTGGGCAGAACATGCCGATCAAAATTACGGATAAGAACTGCACCATATCCTATGATCCCGCTCGTGCACCCGTGCATGAGAGAGGTGGTAAAAGACAGGTCGAGAACCCCAAAAATATCTTCTAGGGTGTGGTTTACTGATAAATATTCGAAAGAAGAGGTTATAAACTCGCCTAACTGGGGAGAGTGGATACCGACAACGGAGAACCAGTTTTCAACAATGGAAAACCCGATTCCCGAAGCCATCGCACAGACCAGAAGATCTTTGTTATTGTTTTTTATACCGATTAACGCGGGAATGATGATCGGAAGCGCCTTGAAAAATTCTTCCAATAGAGGGTATTTGTTAATGATATCATAATCTAACTGGGGATTGACTACAGAACAAACGGAGATAAGAAAGATCATGGGAATCGATGTCAGAAATCCCCAGAGAATATAGATAATGTATTTTTTTCCCACCCTGCCGATAAACGCCATGAGAAAGAGGATGGGGAGAAAATAGGCTAAAAGGACGACATAATCCATATTAAGTTCTCCAAAACAAACGGGCAATCTCTTCAGGCAGTGTCCGAGAGTTCCGTGAAACGGGGGTCATGACAGGCGCGAGGATTCATGTTCTCACTGATATCAGGTTTTAAGGGATATTAAGGCCGAGGGTTTATGGTAGTGTAATACCCTAAAAACAATAGGTGCAAAAATTTTTTCAGTTATCAACGGATATTTAAGAAAAGACAACATGAATTAGAATATATATAAGGATTTGGCAGTGCAGCCTGAATAGATGTGGCTGCACAGTCATCTCTATGAGTGTTTAAAAAGAGTCATTCACACGATCATAAAAACCCACAACGGTCAGACAGAGAGGACCCGGGTGTGATACGGTGCATACCTGATGAACGCATAAAAATGCATATGAGGTGTTTTATGGAGAATGGATATGATGGGGGGGGTGTTGTCCAGCGGACAACAGAGTATACATTCAACCCAAGGGGATCTTCCAGTGGCATTGGTGAATTTCCGGCAGTTGATGGAACACTCAATATGGCAGAAAAAGTGATCTTTCTTGAGCCGGGGCAGGAAAAAGCCCAGAATATTGTAAAAGCAATGTCCCACCAGAATGCCGGTGATGTGGTCCAGCTCCTTTCACTGGAAGGACCGCTCAAGATGTCCGATATTTCTGAACGGCTGGACATTTCTTTGAACGCGGCGAAATATCATATTGAAAACCTTATGAATGCCGAAATTTTGGAAATTTCCAATACCCGGTACAGTGTAAAAGGGAAAAAAATCAAGATCTACCGGTTGAAAAACCAGGTCTTTATTGTCGCCCCGAAGATGACCAGTATTGCAGAAGTCCGGACCGCACTGATGAGATACAGCGCAGCCCTCGTGATTTTTATCAGCGTGTTTTGTGTTGCAGCGGTTCAGTCATATGTGCCAACGTATATCGTGTCGCATCCCGGGTCAATAGGTTCACAGATCCTGGCAATTTTTCCAAACGGCGATGGTACCATACCGGCAGCACTGATCACGGCAACAGCAGTTACCCTTCTCCTGCTGGTAATTTATGAGATATACACCCACTGGAAAAACCTCCATGTATCATCAGGATAAAAACCATAAAATCTGAATTATTATTTTTTATATTTTTTTTTTGCCCGGAAAAAATCCTCAATTCTCTGATAATTCACTCTTCACTCAAACGGATTGTGAGATGACCCCTTGTCTCTCCCGATGGGGAAAGCAACCCATAAGGAACATCCCCCTCTAACCCTGTTTTTCCTTCCCTTTTTTCCAGAGAATTTTTCGCTGATTTTTCCGTGGCCCTGTCACAACACAAAAAAACCCACGCGGCAGGGATAGGCCGGCTCCTTAAAAATTTTAACACATAGTGTAATGATCTTCGGGCATCGGATGTGAACCTGACAGGTTCATACCCGGCTCTCCGGAGCCGCATAGTTACCCATTTTTATGAGCCTGGTTTATTCGAACTGTTCTTCATACCAAAAAGAAAATACACCACGAGACCGATCACCATCCAGACGATAAACCGGAGCTGGGTAACCAGCGGCAGCATGTAAATCAGGATGACACACGAGACAATACAGAGAATCGGTAACAGGGGCATCAGGGGACATTTGAACGGACGCTCCAGGGTCGGCTGGGTTCTTCGCAGCACAAGGATACCGGCGGCAACAATGATGAACGCTGCCAGGGTGCCGATATTGACCAGTTCTGCAATGTCATCCAGGCGAATCACACTCGCAATCAGGGTCGTGATAATACCTACGAGCAGCGTGACTTTGGCGGGGGTCCGGAAGCGTGCATGGATATCTGAGAAGAAGCGGGGGTGCAGGCCATCCCGGGCCATGGCAAAAAAGATCCTTGTCTGGCCATAGAGGGTGACAAGAATGACCGAGGTGATCCCGCAGAGAGCGCCAACCGATACCAGCGCTGCGCCGCCCCACGGGATACCGAGCCGATCAAGGGCAAATGCAACGGGGGCGCTCGTCTGGATGAAGTCCCCGTACGGGACTACTCCTGTCAGCGCGGCTGCCACAGCCACATACAGGATTATAACGATGACTACCGAGCCTATAATGCCCTTCGGGAGATTTTTCTGGGGATCTTCAATCTCCTCTGCCGCAGTCAGCAGCAACGGCGTCAAATCCTATATAGGCAAAAAAAACAATCGCAGCGCCCGCAAAGACGCCATTTATACCAAAGGGCATGACCGGGTGCCAGTTCGCCGGGTTGATATGATTATACGTGAGAGCCAGAAAGAGTAAGATTACCGATATATTGACAACAACAATAATGCTGTTCAAGCGGGCGCTCTCGCGCATCCCTATAACCAGCATCGCGGTGATGAGCAGGATGATCATGACAGCCGGCAGGTTCACCAGGCCCCCGGAAACGCCGGGGGGATTGACTAGGTATGGCGGAAGATCCACGCCAATATTGGCGAGCAGGTTCACGACATATGCCGACCACCCGATTGCAACTGCAGAGATGGAGATCGAATATTCCAAAATGAGATCCCATCCGATAATCCAGGCCCAGATCTCTCCCAGTGACGCATAACAATACGTGTAGGCGCTGCCGGCAACGGGAACCATTGCGGCGAATTCTGCATAGCAGAGTGCAGCTAAAATGCAGATAAGACCTGAAATTACGAATGACATGATGATAGCCGGGCCGGCATATTGGCGGCAGCTACACCGGTAATGACAAAAATACCCGTACCTACGACCGCACCGATTCCCAGCAACATAAGCTCATACGGTCGCAGAACACGATTGAGGGCATGGTCACCCTGGCAGTGCTCCATCAGCTGGCTGATGGGTTTTGTCCTGAATATCAGGTGATTACAGAACGAGTCAAAACGTGAGGCCATGCATTTTTTCCAAAAACCAAATTTCAAGTGCAGGGAAATGTGCGGTCAGTAGCGGTTCATTTCATCCGATTTACCGGTTTCATTCATCTGTGCACCTTTTTTTTTAAAGAGAGTCAATACAGAAATCATCTTAGGTATGAGTGTTACAGAAACACCGGGGATTTGATCCTGGTTTTTTTTAGCAACAACTCCGGCAGTCTGCTTTTTTTTATACCTGTGTCATGCAACAGGTAATGACTGTGATGAAAAACCCACAACAGGGATACGTTTCCTGCCGAAAGCCACGGGGAGTTCCGAAGGGAGATAGGTGTCGGTTTTTTTTTCGGATGGGCTTTTGACAAGAAAACGCTGCTATCTACAGAGAGAGCATGAACTGAAGTTGTGTGCATGACAACTAATTATCTCAACAGAATTCGTATAAATCAAGCGATGAATGAAAAAAAATTGCAGTTATCGTTTGGATTTTTAACCCCGCTAAACAATCGCGGAAAGTAAGAACCGTAACCCACTGACGGTTTTTTGCTTCGCCAATACGCTTCTCAACCACGGAATGGTTTTTTTTAAACATCACACCACACCACTGATCAATGAGTGATTTCGAGCGGGAAATTGTCGATTGCCTGAACCGCTTTTTTAAGACAACGCACATCCAGGGATAGGCATTCCGGCTCAAATCACAAAAATTTGCGAGACAGTATGTCGATGTACTGGCTGACTCCCTCAATCCTGCGTATAATCTTTCGATCGAATGCAAGTCAATTATTGATAAAAAGCTCTACTTTTCCCAGCATTTTCATTCCGATAAAAAAAAAATGTGCACCCGGTTGATGCAATTTCCGGCTTCCTGGCAGGGTACTAGTCGTAGAGGTTTTCTTGCCGTGGAGTTCCGTCAGGAGCCGGGAAGGGCAAATGAAGCATTCCTTATTCCCTGGGAAACGGTTATCGAACATTTCAGGAATAACCAGGGAATTACCCGAGAGGATGCAAGGAATCACATTGAATTCGGACGGTCAAACGACGGTTATGTACTCAAACATCTTTGAAAAATTCATAGTTACACCAAAAGAAATATTTCACATTGAGATCGGGTTTTAAAAACACAAGATCCAATGAAAGGATGTGAAATATCTTTGATTTCCCGGAAATACTATGCAAAGTAATTTGTTCGATCAACCTCAACGAATATGAACTCATGATGGATACATTTGATCGTTTCGGGTTACTCATCAATGATCATGTAGTCAGGACACCGGTTGGAATCGCGTCTATGGCGGGTATCGTTGATGCAGCCTATGTAATCGAACGAACCGGACATATCGGCTTTGCATTCATTGGCGGATATTCGATCGATCAGCAGACTATGGATGCTGCGAAGATCATTGCCACGCAGGGGAATCGCAAGGAATTTTTATGCGATGATCCGGTCGAAGAGTTAACCCGACAGATTGCAAAGATGGAAAAAAGCACGGTGATCCTGGGGGTTAATCTTCGCGGCAGCACACCGGAAGCTTTCAGTGCCGTTGCAGCGGTAATTGGTGACAGAGTAGTCTATGAAATCGATGCTCATTGTCGCCAGCCCGAAATGATTGCAGCAGGTTGTGGAGAACACTACTTAAAAAAACCAGCGGATCTTGTCGCCGTGATCAGGGCACTGAAAAGCCATGGAGTTACGGTGTCGGTAAAAATACGGGCCGGTGTGGCGGCGGATGACCGGGAACTTGCACGGATACTCTGGAAAGCCGGAGCGGATATTTTACATATTGATCTCATGGATTTTGGCCCGGCAAAACTCCGGCAGATCCGGAATAGTTGTCCCCTCATGCTGATTGCCAATAATTCCATCACCAGTTGTGACACGATGAAGGATATGCTCTCCCACGGCGCTGATCTTGTCTCCCTCGCACGACAATCGGACCTGATAACACTCTCCGGTCTCGATGCAGCCATAACAAGATTTGCCGATGAAGAAGGGTGGTATAATGCACCCAAGCAGCTCTGTCGTGGCGGGGATATCCGCTCACTGACGTTCTGCTGCATGCCGGTGAAAGAGTGCCCACTCATCCTGACACTGACCCGGATGGGAGTAACAAAAAAAAGTTACATACGTTTAAAGCAGGAAGCTGTGAAGGGGACCCAGCTCGAAACCGGCCAGCAGACCTGTTTCGGCAGCCTGTGCTGGTGTTGTAAAATCTCATCTCCCTGCATGTTCCGGGATATGACCCTCAAACAGATCGGCCTTTCAAAGAAAGAATATATGCGTCTCAAACGTGATCTCTCTGATACGCTGATGTGCGGTGTTTTTCATGACATGCCTTCAAATGAGAGCAGCTGAACGGGCCCAGCTTGCCATGATGCTGGAGGTGTGCGCCTTTCCAAAGCCCGGCAATGTCGATCGCTGTCATGATTATCCTGATACACGACTCGAACATTTTCTCGCATCCACCATCTTTGCACGCCCCGCACTAAAAGAGGCAGAGAAGAGCGAGGGACGGATTGGCGAGATCATACATCATGCGGTCCAACAGACCAATTGTCACAAGGGGGGAAACACCCACTTTGGTGCCTTCATTCTCCTCATTCCCCTGGTATACGGTCGTTCCATCGAAGGGGCGATGAAAGCGATTGAAAAAACCGATACTTCTGATGCAGTTGCTTTTTACCGGGCATTCGGCCTGACAAATGTCCGTACCTATTCTGAGGATGATCTGGATGTGAATGATCCAAAATCGCTCTCGCTGCTACGGGAGCGCGATATGACTCTTCTGGATGTTATGCAGCATTCCGCTGTTAATGATATGGTGGCACGTGAATGGATAACGGGATTTCCGCTGACCCGGCGTGGTGCGGACCTGCTCAAACAATTCGGAAACGGTCGGCAGGCGATTGTCCAAATGTTCATCACGCTTCTTGCCCAGGAACCCGATACCTTCATTGTAAAAAAGCACGGCATTATCGTAGCACAGGAAATCATGCGCAAAGCCCGCGAAGTTCTCGATGGCAATGAAACCCTTGAAAATTTTGATCGTGACTGTATTGACCGGGGTATTAACCCCGGATCGATTGCTGATATCACGATAGCTGCACTATTTGTTGCTCTTGGGGAGGGTTGGGAATGGGACTTTTAAAACCGGGTATCAATGAGGTCATTGCAACAACGGAGTTCAACGCTGCACCCATGGGGATCATAGTGAGAGAGGGTGTGGCAAGAATGGTCGTGTTTTCGGGCAGTCACACTGCTGCGAATGTTGAAAAAAACGGTTGGCTGGTGGCAAATTTTGTCTATGATCCCCTCCTGTATGTAAAAACAGCCTTTGAGGATATCCCTCATGACAATTTTTTTGAAGAACCGATCAATGGTAAAAAAATGTACCGTCTTAAGGACGCGGATGCATGGGCTGCATTTACGGTAACCATTGACAAAAGGACAACTGAAGCACTGATGATCACCTTAACGCTCCAGAAAGAGATCATCGAAAGAGTGTCTTTGCACCCGGTCAACCGCGGATTTAACAGTATTATTGATATCACCGTGCATGCCACGAGATATCGGGTGAACCGGGATCCGGAACTAAAAAAGCAGATCGATTATCATGCAGACATTGTCCGTAAATGCGGGGGAACCCGTGAACTTGCTGCACTGGAACAGCTGATACATTATATTTCCTGATGTTCTGCATCCACAAATCCGCACAATAATCAACGGCGTATTTGCAATACGACCATTATTCTTTTATATTACACAACAGTAAATAACTACATCGGCCCATAATCAGATTGTTAACTAAAATAATCGTATTTGTGAGGCAAAAAGACAATGCGCCCAATAAGCAGGGGAAAAAAATTCATCTATGATATTTTCATTATTATCAGTGTCCTTGCATCCGTAGCAATCACCTATATCTCAATATCCCGTGGAATCTATGATGTATTCCCCTATTTTTACCTGATTCCTGTAGTGCTCATTGCCTGTAGCCGGCCTAAAATCAGCATACTTGTGACAGTTCTTGGCGGGTGGCTCTATATCGGCCTTGTATACGCCCTTGGTCTTCCGGATACCGGTATATTTGCACGAGCAACGGTGTGGTTTTTTATTTTTGTCTCTATCGGGGTACTTATCTCACCCTATTCGCGGGAATACCGGAAAGAGGGGGAACGCAGCTGCGGATCCTTTTTCAATTCCCAGGCAGGGGCTTTTAGTTATGAACGGGAAAAACTGTTGATCCTGGATCCTAACCGGAAATTTTCGCAGTTCATTGGCTATAACTGCGAGGTGCTGCCATCAAAGACGCTCCCGAGCTCATTACCGATACCACAGAGCGTGAGTCGTTTCTTTCAAAGGTCCGGGATAAGCGAAGGGTAGGAGATATTGAGGTAAGATTTACCTGTGCTGACGGGAGTAAACGCTGGGCACTGGTATCTGCCACCAACTACGCTGAACCATCAATTTTCTGTACTGCTGTTGATATCACCGAACAAAAGCAGGCACAGGATGCGCTGCGTCTGGCAAACCGGAAACGCAACCTGCTCAATAATGTTACCCGTCATGATATTCTCAACCAGCTCACGGGTCTCATCGGGTATCTTGAACTCTCAAAAGATGACATAAAAGATCCCCGGTTGCTTGCCTATGTAACCAAGGAAGAACAGGCAGCAAATGCCATTCGCAACCAGATCCTGTTCACCCGTGACTACCAGAATATTGGGGTTCATTCCCCCCAATGGTATAATATCGCTGAGACCGTATCGCTTGCTATGGCGACACTTGATACTCACTAGGTAAAAATAACCGTGAATCACGCTGCTGTTGAAGTCTATGCTGATCCATCACTCGAAAAAGTTTTTTACAATCTGATAGAGAACTCCCTTCGTCATGGTGAACGGGTGACTGATATAGAGATCTATTCGGAGTCTTCCAGTGACGGCATCAACATTGTCATTAAAGATAATGGTGCAGGAATTCCGGATGATGCCAAAGAGCGAATATTCAGGAGAGAATATTTCAAAAATACCGGTTTCGGCCTATTTTTAACCCGTGAAATTCTTGCAATCACCAACCTGTCCATCACGGAAAACGGAACCTTTGGCAGGGGAGCACATTTCGTGATTCATACACCCCAGGGAACATTCCGGTCCATGTCGGGAGAAGGTCCAAATCGTTAGGGCCATTTTTTATTGAATTTATGGCTCTGTTGAAACCCTGAAGAGAGACAGGTTGTCGATTTTGGGGGATTTTGTACATCGTGCTTCCGCCCCTGCTGCCCGGGCATCCCCCAATAGTGCGATGGACATCAAAAGGTTAATGAAAAACCCAGAAAAATAAGGGGGTCAAGGGGACGCTCCCCTTGGGGTGCCTCCCCCTCTTTAGGTAGAGAGGGGGTCACCCTCCTGGCAGCCGGAAGAGAAAATGCGGACAACGAGAAAAAGAGGGTTTCAACAAAGCCGAATTTATTATAAAACCGTACCCCGATACAAAAAAAAGTGTTGTGGTATCAACTGGATGGCAAGGTTGTACTGATCTATGATTTGCTCTGAACGGGGTTAGCACACACGGGGTACTGGATCGCCCATTGGCGGCTCAATGAATCGTTCACCGCCAATAGTTGTTTCCATTATGACGTGAGCACCCTTAGTTGTCGTGCCGACTACTGCCGCGTCTCGTCCATATTTGTGTGAACGAAGAGCCGATAATACTGCATCAACCTGGGACGCCGGGACGCCCATGACTACTTTTCCTTCATTTGCCACTTCGAGCGGATCGATGCCCAGCATGCCGGCGGCACTTTTTACATTCTTGCGTATCGGCAGCTTTTCTTCCTGGATGCGGACACAAACCCCGCTTTTTCTTGCCATTTCATTGATAGCATTCGCAAACCCACCCCTTGTGGGATCTTTCATCGCATGTATGGTACCTGCATCGAGCACCTTCTCCATCAGGTTCCAGAGCGGAGATACATCTGATTTAATCTGCTCCCCGAGATCGAATCCCTCGCGGTGTGCCATAATAGCAAGACCATGATCCCCCAGGGTACCTGAAACAATAATCACATCGCCGGGTACAAGACCATTGTCCCGTACAACCGTTTTTGCAATGCCGATGCCGGAAGTGTTGATCACAATACCGTCGAGTGCACCCTT
Organism: Methanoregula sp.; assembly: GCA_041662685.1. GTDB lineage: Archaea > Halobacteriota > Methanomicrobia > Methanomicrobiales > Methanospirillaceae > Methanoregula. The sequence goes on along the minus strand of JBAZRZ010000013.1, from coordinate 18,910 downwards.
CTCCATCACTTTTGTGTCACCGGTAACAAGGTTTGCTCCGCATTCGCCAAGGGCTTCATCCATCGAAGCAACAATCCTTGCCAGATCATCGATCTCAAAGCCTTCTTCAATGATCATGCCACAGGAAAGTGCGATTGGCCGGCCCCCCATCATGGCAAGATCATTGATCGTTCCGCAGACCGAGATCCTGCCGATATCCCCGCCGGGAAAAAATATGGGGCGGACGACATGGGAGTCAGTAGTAAAGACAAGGTTTTCACCGTTAAACGGGATGACAGCCCCGTCATCCATTGCCTCAAGTCCAATCCCCCCGGCATTATTGTGCTTGAATTTCGTGAGCGTCTGCAACAGTTCGCCCATCACTTCCCCGCCGGCTCCGTGCATCATGTTGACTTTCATTTAGTCTTCAACCTCGATTTCTACATTCGTGACAACAATTTCCCTGCCTTTTATCATCTTGGGCAGGGCCCCACATCTGGGGCAGATATAAATTTCCTGACCGGAATAGCCACAGGTACAGGTAGTTTCCGGGGGCATTTCGGTACAGACGAGTTCTGTTTTTTCAAACAGAGGATCGTCTTCTTTGACCGTATCAAACAAAAATATGACCTGCTCAGGATTTACCATTGCCATCTTTCCGACTTCAACGCTGACTCGTTTTACCTTGCTTGCGTTGTTCTCAATCGCTGCCTTGCGTGCGGTAGCGTACAGGTCATAGGCAATGGAAAACTCGTGCATCATTCCTCCAGTGCAGCATAGACCTGCCTGAAGACTTCCCGGGTCTCAAGACCTTCTTCCCGTGAAAGACGCTGGATTGCAAAACCAACGTGGACTAAAACGAACTCGCCGACTTGCACATTCACAAGATCGAGTCGTACCTCCTGTTTGAGCTCGCCATAATCTACAACGCCTATATTTCCCTCTTTTATTTCAAGCACTTCTGCGGGAACTGCAACACACATTGATGATCCTCTTGAGTAGTCTAACCTGTACGTTGGGCGGTTCAACCACATAAAAACAGTGATGTTGATACGGTACCGCATTTTGTGGTGCTATTTCGCGGGAAAGTCTCCCACCCAACCAAAGGACTCCCCTTCCGCTATCCTGTCTGAATGATATATCCTGAATATCTCACTTCAGCAAAACCAGAACTGCTAAATACCAGACTTATCGGGGGAGCTAATCGATAATTTCCCCCCTGTTTCCCCTGTTTACATGGGGCGTCCACGATCATGAGCAAACGAAATCTCTGTCAACACCGGGGTTCGAGAGATTATTTCGTTTCCGATTGCGGGTGTTGTATTGAACAGAATCCGGGATCGGTGAGGATGTAAAATGACAGACTGCAGTATATAAAATCAATTCTTTAATAAAAACAGACTTACGCCGGGGAAGAGATTTGAACTCTTGAGGTGCGAGCACCAGTAGCTTTCAAGGCTACCGCCTTCCCGGACTAGACTACCCCGGCAGTGATCTATATGTTTGGCGTAGTATGTAAAAAAGCCTTCTTTACCTTTGCAAAGATCCGGCGCAACCTGATAAAAACGCATCTGGTAGTGATAGTTATTTTCGCGTTAGCATGAGAGTGATACTGACAGCAATCAAACCCATCAGAGGAAATAGTGGAGATTGCGGTGTTTCGGTCGGGGTTTGAGGTGCAGTTGCCGCAAATGGTTCCGGGACGGTCTGACTCACGATAACAGAGTGGACGTTTTCTGCATAAACGAAGACTTCACTGTAATCGGCATATTTATACGGGTAGACTTTGACATAGATGATCTTCCCATTTCCAATAAATTCCGCTCTCTCATGATTTTGTTCCCCGTAATTATTTTCCATATGAAGAACACCCTTGTCATCTACGTATTCAATTACCCAGCCAATGGATGGCGAGGTATGCAATATGACCGGCCCGTATGCAGTCCTGACAACAAAATATGCCGGGGCATCACGGGACGCTTTTGCGTGTGCTGAGAATACAGCCAATGTCGTAGATGTTGCCACTGGCGTGACACCCATTGTTGGTTCTCCGGAACTCGTGATCGTACGAGTTCCGATGAATCCTTTCGCATTGGTAAAACTTATCTCATAATCACCGGGTTCTGTTATGGGAACATCAGTAGCAAAAGCACCGGCATTGTTCGTATTCACATAACTGGGTCCAAATACAACGGTATCTGCAGGGCCGATTATTTCTATCTGGACGCCGGAATTTTCTCCTCCCGTCATTGTTCCTGCGATATAGATATTGCCATTGAATGCCTGGCGGAAGAGGGAAGACATATAGATCTCATCAGAGCGATCGACGAGTTGAATAATGTGCATGGACTCTGATGAACTGCCTAACTGGGGTGCCGGCACCTCGACTTTATATTTTCCTTTCTTCAATTGGGTTGTATCGAAAAACGTTTTAAAAGTTTTATCCGATTGGACGTATACAATTTTGCGTCCAACTTCAGTCGTAGTTGTCAGCTGGGAATAGAGCACCATATCTATGGGAGTGCCAATACCCAATGTGGTAGTCCCGGTTACAATGAGGGGTTTTCCTATGGAGAGAGAATCCGGTGCATCGATATTAACCTGATATGCCGATGCACATGCCGATAAAAAGACGAGTCCCATCACAAAAAGGACGATCTTTTTCATCTATACAGATCAACTAATGGGATGTTAATGATTTCTGAACAGGTAGAAAAACCGCTCGCAAGCTGGCGGGGAAAAGAGCGGTACGGCAATGAGTTGCTGGACTGTCTCACGGTGATTTTTAAAAGCGCGGGATGTACATGGTCAAAATGCCGGATGTGCAGTTACCGGCACGAACGATATGACCAGCAAACCTGCGAGAAACTCTACAACCATTTAAAAGCCCAGCTAGCCTGGGTAAAAGCCGAATATAAACCGGAAGAATACCAGATGGTGAAAATATTCACCTCCGGCAGTTTTTTTGATCCTGCGGAAGTGCCATCAGAATTTTTACTGGATGTGGCCACATTTTTCCATGGCAAACTGGTCATTGCTGAAAACCGCCCGGAATTTATCGATACCGATGTTATCCGCACGTTTATTGAAATGCTGGATAACGGAACCTGGAAAAAACCGCTCTATTGTGCGATCGGACTTGAGACAAGCAGCGATCCAATCCGGGATAAATGTATCAATAAGGGATTTACGTATGCGGATTTTACCGGTGCCGTTTCACGGGCGAAAACAGCAGGTGCCGGAATAAAAGCATACCTCCTGTTTAAACCACTTTTTTTAACCGAGAAAGAATCCGTTGATGATATGAAACGATCGATTCGGGATGCATCCGTTCACGCTGAAATGATCTCGATGAATCCGTGTTCTGTGCAGCGGAGAACCGAACTGGAATTTTACTGGAAGCGCGGGGCATATCGCCCGCCCTATCTCTGGAGTGTCCTTTCCCTGCTAAAGGATGCACCGGTCCATATCACCTGTGATCCCCTTGGCGGTGGGCAAAAACGGGGACCGCATAATTGTGGCAAATGTGATTATGATTTGGTCAAAGGAATACGGGACTATTCACTTAACGCGGACCGTGAATTGATCAATGCTCTGTTGGAAACACCCTGTGAATGCAGGAATGAATGGGAGTACGTGCTTGCGCAAGAGAAGCCATTCTGTATGCCCCTGACCCGGTGAATGTTTTGATCCTGTTTTAAAAAAAATTATTTTTTCGCAGCAGCACTCTGGATCTCGAGCTGTTTTGCCAGCAGAGGAAGGAATGTCCCGGCATCGGATACAATACCTATAGCCTGTGTTGTGCCGCGGTCCATCAGTTTGGTAAGGTGGGCCGGGTTGATATCCACACAGACCGTCTTGACCTTTGAAGGCAGGCAGTTGCCAACGGCGATAGAGTGGAGGAGTGTTGCAATCATTAACACCATGCTGCACCCTTCGATATGTTTACGCATCGCATCCTGCGCTTCCATGACATCCTGGATTACATCCGGTAACGGTCCGTCATCCCGAATAGATCCGGCGAGGACAAAGGGGATATTCTTCTTTACGCATTCATACATTATCCCGCTTTTTACAACTCCACTATCAACAGCATTCTTTATTGATCCGGCCCGCATGATCTCACTTATCGCGTAGAGGTGATGTTTATGACCGCCAATAATCAGTTTACCCGTTGAAATGTCCATGCCGAGGGAAGTGCCATAGAGATTGTATTCAATATCGTGGGTTGGCAGAGCATTTCCGGCAAAGAGGACATCAATATATCCTTTATGGATTAGTTCTGCAAGCGCTTTGTCCGCCCCGGTGTGGATGATCGCGGGGCCCCCGACAAAAGCAATTTTTCCTCCGTTTTTCCTTACTTCAAGAATTTCCCGCGCAATTCTTGCAATGAGAGTCTCACTGGGTCGTTCGGAGGATACGGTGCCATGCATGAACTCAAACGTGCTCTCCTCACGGGGGCGTTCAGGATAATTCACACTCACACCCTGTTCTCCGACAATAACCAGATCCCCTTTACGGATTTTTCCCAAGGCAACAGCGGCTGCATGTTTCTTTTTTGGATCCACGACTATGAGAAAATCCATCTCTATTGATTCGACCGGAATCCATTCCCCCTCATATTTCACTTCTGTCGAATGATTGGAGGTTGTATAGAATCCCTTGGGAACTACACGATTTGCTTCTGCGGCGACTAAAAAGACATCCTTGACTTCAACCGGGCGGGCGCCAAGACGATGAACTTCAGACAAAATGGATCGGAGTTTCTCATCACTCGAAGCATTGATCCGCAGGCGGGCGTAACTCGGGTCGGTCTTTTTCTTGCCAATATCAAAGACAAGGATCTCAAAATTGCCGCCCATATCCATGACCCGGTCGAAGAGCTGTGTCATAATCCCGGAGTCAATAATATGACCCCGCAGCTCTATCTCCTGCGACTCTCCCATAATAACAAGATCTTGGTGATGCACCTTAATATGCATTCCTGACTGATATGGCAGAATCAGGCCTGTTTTTGATTGAATGTCACAAATTGATTGTGTTTTCCGGGAAAAATTTACTTTAGGAAAAACGGTTATGAGGGATATGTTTTTAAAAATGCTTCTGCCTCTGCCAGATCTGCCCGTGTATTGACATTGAGGGCCAGTCGTGGTTCATCAAGGAGAATCTGCACTTCATCCTGCGATTCTGTGATCATATCACCCCGCAGGATATTTACCCCGGCGGGACATGCACTGATGCCGTGGATCTCTTCACGATACGGCATTGCTTTCCGGCAGGATGTGACGAGGGTTGCGGGCACCCAGGTTGATGAAGCATCTTTTCCACTGGACCTATATGCATCAGAAATTGTATGGATGATATACGGTGTTATTCCGGGAATGTCTGATACGCTGACAAACAGGGGTTTTTCTTCTTCGAGCATCCTCACTGCACTTGCCATATCATCGATATAGCCGGCTCCTTTAGTTTTACAAAAATCGATTCCGTGAGCCCGACACCAGTTCAATGTCATGGGAGTCCGCAAAGAGACTGCCACTACGGGAGTGAATCCCGCTCCATTGAAGGCATCGATCACGTAGGAAATCAAAGGTCGTCCGCAGATCGTGATAAGTGGTTTCTCTCCAAGATTAAGCCGGACCCCGGAACCGCCAGCCATGATCAGAGCATACATTCCGTGAGCGCCCCAATGAGTAAAATATTTTCCTCGTGTGTCCTCACGGCAGTGCGTATACAGGTAGGCAGCCCGAACGATGTGCAGTTCCTGATAAGAATCGAACGCTCAGCAAGTTTATCACAAAGGGGTGAAACCGGGCGGCTGTATTCAACAAGGATATAATTCACAGAAGAAGAATAACACTGCAATCCCAGCGCAGCAATTTTATGGGAGAGCCATTCACGTTCCATCTGGATTTTAACTCGCGATGCTTTCAGATCATCAATATGGAGGAGGGCTTCCATGGCAAATGCCTCAGCAAAAGCATTAACACTCCAGGGGGGGCGGGAAATTTCTATCTTCTCAATAAGTTCTGGCGCACCGAAACCAAATCCAAACCGGATACCCGGTACCGAGAAACTTTTCGTAAGTGAGTGCAGGACAAAGAGGTTCGGGTCCGTGATATCAGCAAGGCTCTCTTTGGGATCGGAGAGTCCTATAAATGCCTCATCGCAAAAGAGCATCCCGCCATGCGCCTTCATTTCAGAGAGCATCACCTTCAGATCCTGTTTATCCAGTAATTTACCGGTGGGATTATTGGGATTACAGATAAACGAGACATCTGCGGATGAGGAATTGTCTGCCGGTGCAGCACCTGCAAGACGGGCAGATAATGCATATTCACCAAATGTCGGCGATTCACAAAAAAAATGTTTATCACCGCGAAGCACAACAGAACAAAAAACTCTGATAAGTTCTATTGAACCATTGCCAACGCAAATTTCGTCTGGTTTGCGATGGAAGGCCGTGCCAATCCTTTCTTTAAGTTCATGATAGGAATCGTCAGGATACGACGCGAGTAATGCCGGATCGCAGTGCCATGCAACCTGAGGGGGATACGGGTTTATGCTCGCGCTGAAATCCAGCACTTTTTTTTGGGTTTTTTCGAGCTGGCGCTTACCGGTCCCCCCATGAATCACACGTTTTGGAAAGTCAACAGCCACAAAAATCCCTTCTGTTCCCAGAATACTTTGTTTGGCTGTCTTAAATGCGTTTTGAGAATGTCTGACAATCGAAGAAGAAGGTTTTTATACCTAGATGTTTTATTTAGATTCATCTGGTTAAGTCAGACACTAAGACACTGTTTGTCTGACATATGAATGACAATTGACAGACATATGTCAGAAACGTGAGGTAAAATGATGCAAAGAATCACGCTCCGGTTGCCTGAACAGCAAATCAATCTGCTCCAGCAGATAGTGGACACGGGAGAATATCCCAACATCTCTGAGGCTGTTCGGGCTGCGGTCCGCGAACTTGTTGAAAAACGTGCAAACCATGTCTTAAAAGAGAGCGACCAGGTTTCATTCAAGGTTTGAGAGGGTAAACATGCAGAGTATTATTAACGACGCTTTAAAAAACGCCGATCTCGAGAAAGAGATCAAAAAGGCCGGTAGCGCAGGTGAAACGGATGACGACTTTTGCGGTCAGCCACGCATCGTTATTATCGGATGCGGTGGCGCGGGCAACAACACGGTAAACCGTATTCACCACATGGGTGTTTCCGGTGCAGAGACGATCGCAATCAACACCGACAAGCAGCACCTTGACATGATCCAGGCCGACAAGCGCATCCTGATTGGTAAATCCTTAACCAAAGGTCTTGGCGCTGGTGGATACCCCGATGTTGGTAAACGTGCAGCAGAGATGGCACGCCCCACACTTGAGGCAATCCTGGAATCTGCAGACCTTGTCTTTATCACAGCAGGTATGGGAGGAGGTACTGGTACCGGTTCAGCACCCGTTGTCGCATCAATCGCAAAAGAGCAGGGCGCAATTGTCGTCGGAATGGTCAGTTACCCGTTCCAGGTTGAAAAGGCCAGGCTTATCCGCGCAGAAGAGGGTCTTGAAGCACTTGCAGCCTCCGCTGACTCCGTGATTGTTCTGGATAACAACCGGTTGAAGAACTTCGTTCCGAATCTCCCGCTGGGTCAGGCGTTCTCTGTCATGGACCAGCTCATTGGTGAAACCGTAAAAGGCATTTCTGAAACCATCACCGAGCCATCACTCATCAACATTGACTACGCAGATGTCCGCGCCATCATGTCAAAGGGCGGCGTTGCAGTCATGCTCGTTGGAGAGAGCAAGCAGCAGAACAAGGCAGAAAGTGTAGTCCGCGAATGCTTAAGCAACCCAATGCTCGACATCGACTATCGCGGCGCAACCGGTAGCTTAATCCACATCACGGGTGGCACTGACTTAACCTTACAGGATGCAGAGGAAGTAGCAACCTCGCTCACGTATGAACTTGATCCCCATGCAGATGTTATCTGGGGCGCCCGCGTCCGCAGTGACATGGAAGGCAAAATCCGTGTACTCGCCATCATGACCGGTGTCAAGAGCGCGCAGATCCTCGGTACACGCCAGTCTTACAAGACCATGATCAATGATATGGACAACAAGAGGTCAAACCCGAAAGCAGTTGAAATGCCCCAGAGCAGAAGAAGTGGCAGCAGGGACCAGCCAAGTGGCGGCGGCGTTCTTGAATGGGTCGGTTAATCATACCGGTATAATTACTAAAAGCAAAAAACTCTAAAAAATCTTCAGTAATTCAGGGAAATGTTGGCCTAATCCAACTACCAACATCCTTTTTGTAAATATTCTAAAAAAAACGAATCTATTGACTCTTTTCCCCTGTCTTTTACTCTGCCTGTATCCTCGGGGAAATCGGCGAAACACTTAATTATTCTTCAATCCTTTAAAATATAGTACATTTGATCTATCCTTCGCTGGGAGGATATATGTTGCACCTTGTTGCAAGGTGGCACCTAGGTATTGGGAGCTGAACATCATGAACCGAGTGTTGAACAAAGACTTCCTTTCGAGGTCTTATAAGAATGCTACGCTGATCATATTTTCTGATGTTTTTCACCCTGCATCCTGCATGCAGAGTTGGTATTTGAGTAACCCGGAAGAGTCATATTTCCGGTTCTTTATTAAAAAATATCACACATTCTTCATGCACTTCCCGGACAGGAGAATCTGATGAGGAGCTGTAACGCATGTTGAATGACCTTATGGAAAAGAGAAAGAAGACTCTTGCCGAGTCTGAAGAACACAAAAACTGTCGCAATGAACTTAATGCATCTGCAAGCAAGTTCGCCCGCGAAAGAAACACGCTCAACAACCAGACCCGGGGATTTGTCGAAGAGGCGCAGAAAAATAAGGATCTCAGGGACAAATATAACCAGGACGTCCTTGATGTCAAGGCCCAGCGCAACGATTTCAATGATAAGGCAAACGTACTTTTCGAGGATATTGAATCATTTAAAAAAGGGCATGGCACTGCAAAAAGCCGCGGCACCAAAGAGATCCAGAAGCAGATCGAACTGATGGAGTACCGCCAGCAGACCGAGGTCTTCACCACCGATAAAGAACGCGAACTGATCGATAAGATCAAGCAGATGAAAGGCCAGGTGCGGGAACAGGAAGCCGAGTTCGAGCAGAACAAGGAGATGCGCACCAAGATCACAGAAGCCCGCGAATTTCGAAAAGAGGCATCTGATCTGCATGCAAAAGTGACGGAAGTTGCTGAACTTGCCCAGAAGCACCACGACCTGATGGTCGATTCCTACCGCAAGGCAGACAAGTCACGCGAGGCTGCCGATGCAGCGCACAAGAGTTTTGTCGAAGCACAGGAATCAGCAGATTCCGAGCACAAATTCTTTATTGCCTGCCAGAAAGAACTCCGCGACTACGATAAGGTCATATCCGGTCTGCGCAAGAAGACCCAGAAAGTCAAAGTAACAAAAGAGCAAAAAGCGGTCAGGAAAGAAGCAGAGAGCCTGTTTAAGAATTTCCGGGCCGGAGAAAAACTTACTACCGACGATATTTTACTCCTCCAGCGCTCAAAACTCATCTGATTTTTTTAATCCTATTTTTTTCTGACGTCAGTAATGTTTTATAGATTTACTGCGATTTTATACTAGTAATGACGCAAGGGCGGGTATTGGTCCTCAGTGTCGATCGGGACGATGATATTGGCTGGAAAGCAAAAATAGACAGCCCGGTCATTGGTCGAGCGGCGACAGTAAAAGCAGCTAACATCTTAGCCCTTGCTGACCCTGAAGATTCTGATGTCAATGCAATCTTCATGGCCGTCAAAATTTACGATGAACTCACCGCTAAAGGAGAGGACACAGCCATAGCAGTGATCGCAGGAAATCACCTGCACATGATCGAAGGGGATCGCAGGATTGCAAAAGCGTTAGAACAGGTTGTACTGGAAACCCAGGCAACAAACTGCATCCTTGTTTCAGATGGCGCTGAAGATGAATATGTAGTTCCGATCATCCAGTCAAAAATTCCGGTATCCAGCATAACACGGGTTATCGTCAACCAGATGCCCAATCTTGAAGGCACCTATTATATTTTAAAGAAACTTTTCGATGATCCAAAGATTTCACGAATGATCTTTATCCCTCTCGGGCTGGCAATGCTCCTTTATGCTTCAGCATACCTGCTGGGATTTCCCGGCATCGCCACTACCATTGTTGTTGGGGTTATTGGTTGTTACATGCTCTACAAAGGATTTGGGTTTGACGAGATTGTTCACGGTGTACTGGATGCACTGCGGATGTCCCTCTCGCGAGGAAGATTCTCATTTATTACTTACTCAACAACAATCCTTCTCATTATCATCGGATTTACGATAGGTTTTATCGATATCCTGAAGTATTACTCATCGGACTCGAGCAATGGCATTGTGCTCTACCTGATGACATTTATCTATGGCTCTATCGAATGGCTGATTGTTGCCGGGCTTGTGACATCAATAGGAGTGATTATTGACGTTTGTGTGAATGAGCGTGACTCCTTAGGAAAGGTAATTATCTTTCCGTTCTTTGTCACGGCCCTCGGATTAATTCTCTATGCAGTTAGTGTGTTCATTATCACCTTAAACGGAGTTCCGGATTTCCCGCTGAACGCAGCAGCAGCGCAAAGTGCCATCCTGTACTCAACTATATTAGGTATCATTTCGGCAGTTCTGGGAGTGGTTATCCAGTTCTTTGTGAATAAAAAAATAACCGAACTCCACAAGCAGGAGATCATAGAAGTCATGTAAGAGATATTTTAGTAAATCCCGACTCTGTTAAAACCCTAAAGAGAAACAAGTTGTCGCTCTTGGGGGCTCTTTGCATATCGTGCTTCCGCGCCCCCCCGCTCGGGCACCCCCCAATAGTGCGATGGACATCAGAAGGTTAATGAAAAACCCAGAATAATTAGGGGGTCAAGGGGATGCTCCCCCTGGGCTGCCTCCCCCTCTTTAGGTAGAGAGGGTGTCACCTTCCTGGCAGCCGAAAGAGAAAATGCAGACAACGGGAAAAATAGGGTTTCGACAGAGCCTAAATTCCTGTAAATCCAGAGAGAAATCTTTTTTCCGGTCGAGTATTGACCCGACTGCTGGCAGTAAAAAATCCCTGGTTTTTTATTTATGTTGTACATCAATATTCACCGGAGAAGAAACGAACACGAACATACCACGAAATAAATCGGTCTCAAAGATGAGAACCGGATGAACCGGTTCTTCCTTAAACAGGAATCCTTAAAAAAATGCGAGGGAAGGGATTCGAACCCTCGAACTCCTGCGAGACTGGACCCTAAATCCAGCGCCTTTGACCTGGCTCGGCAACCCTCGCCTGCTCGTAGTATTGGTGTGATTTCGATATAGAGGTTGTGCGGTCGTTAGTAATCGGGATAAAAACAGTTCACATATCCACTCGGGTCACTACACCGTGGATCTTATCGGAGGGCAGCTTGTAGAACTGTACAACTGAGGGAGATAACCGTTTGATCCCCGCAAAGATTCGCCAGATCGCATGGGTAGTAATGATATCTTCCATACCATAGAAGATCGTCTTTTCATCAATCTCCGCCTCTTTTAAAATTTTCCCGATATCAACGATCTCCATATAACCAAGATGTATCTCAAAGATCGAAAAACCCCTGGTAATCTCGCGGGTGACTCCCCAGGTTACCCCAAACGGCTGTTCCGTTCGTATGATCGAGATGATAATATTGTCATCGTAGACGATATTATTGGTAAACATAATCCGGGAAACATACTGGGGTAATTTCCGGAAGTCCCGGGCAAAGAATAATGCGGTCCCCGAGATCCTGTTAACCGAAGGGTAGATTACATTGAATTTTACTAAGAAATCATCAAGTGGAATCGGGCTTAACGCAGCAGCGAGTTTCTTCTGGCCATTTACATAGATCATAATGATACAGAACGGGATGAACGCAATTAACAGGGACCAGTAACCCCCGTAGGGAATCTTGTGGAAGTTGGAGATCAGGAATACAATCGTGATGGCAAGGATGGTAACTGCTATCAGGGACTTGATGATCTCCCCGCGAAGGATAAGAATCCACGCAATAAGGATACCGGTAATTGCCATGGTGCCGCACACCGCAAGTCCGTAGGCATGCGTGAGGTTATTGGAAGACTTGAAGATCGCGATAACAAAGAGGACGGCAAAGAGCAACGCCCAGTTCACGATATCGATATAGATCTGGGAGCGGAGTTGCGGTGAAGTATATTCGATCCGTAACAGCGGCAGGATATGGGTGGTGATCCCCTGGTACACAATCGAAAAGATCCCGGAGATCATGGCCTGGGATGCAATAACGGTCGCAGCGATGCTTAAGATCAGGAAGGGGATGTACAGGATTCCGAACTGCGAGAAGATCATCTCAAAGAGAATGTTGTGCGCATCGGGATGCGTCATCAAAAATGCCCCCTGTCCGAGATAGTTCACTGCAAGAGCGATAAAAACAATATACCATGCCCTGACAATCGGCTCCCTGCCCATATGACCCATATCCGCGTACAGCGCTTCACCACCCGTAGCAACGAGGATGACTGAAGACAGGATCAAAAACCCTTCAAGTCCGTGCGTGGTCAGGTAGTGGATACCATACATCGGGTTGATGGCAAACAGAACATTCGGTGCGAAACAGATGGCAACAAAACCTGCACCTGCGAGTGCTGCAAACCAGATGAACATGACCGGCCCGAATGCCCATGCCACCCGCTCGCTTCCCTTGGCCTGAATGGCAAAGAGACCGATAGCAATGATACCTGCAAGGAGCAGGAGCAATACCTGGGGGGTATTTTCATAACCGGGAATGAGGGTGGCGCCTTCTACCGCTGAAAGCATGCTGATAGCCGGGGTGATAACTCCATCGCCTATAAAAAGGGCAATCCCGACAATCGCCAGAAGGGAAACCAATGCAATCTGGTTACCGGATTTTAACATCGGAAGCAGGATCTCCTTGAGCACGATCGTCCCACCTTCACCATTCTTACCCAGGTGCATGGCAAGATAGGTATACTGGACAGTAACAAGAGTGGTCAATGTCCAGAGAATCAGCGAGAGAATTCCCATAATATTCTGCTCTGTCGCAGGAATGAGGAGAAAAATGGCAGTGAACGCATAAATAGGACTGGTCCCGATATCGCCAAACACAAGTCCCATGGACTTGACTACTCCATGCGTGGAAAAAGAAGCGTTCGCCATTCTTTATTACCTGTCGTCGGAAATAGGGTATAATGCTTTCTCTTTTACTGCCATGTATTCATAGTGTGGCATAGGGTTTAGTCCCCTGCCAGTGATGACGCGTTGCGTTCTTTTTTCTCATCAGTGTACATGCGGTAACTGGTAATAAGAAGCACAATGATGAGCGGGCCAAGTACAAACCCGGCAAGTCCCATAGTCAGGAGTCCCCCGATAATGCCAATGAACATGATCACCGGGTTGATTTTTACCCTCCTGCCGATCAGCACCGGGCGGACATAGACCTCAGGCACGAGAGATACGATCAGGTATCCGAGGAAAAAGAGGATCAAGACACCCCAGGTATCCCCCATTGCCAGGGCATAAGCACCTATAAGAACAAACGCGGTGGATGATCCTAAAATCGGGATGAGTTCACAGAATGCAGCAAAATACGAGTAAAAGATAATATCGCCATAACCAAGGAGATAGAAGACCGGAATTGCCATGAAGAAGGTGAGGACAGCAATGACAATCTGGACATAATAGATTGCGTATAAGGTATCACCCGTGGCATCGGAAAGCCGGGTACTATATTTTTTCAATGCTGCAGGCATGTGCTCAATAATTTTTATCCGTAGTTCTTCCCCGCGTAAAAACAGCATGAACAGGGTAAAGAAGAAGACGAACATCTTGAACAGGATGACGGGGAGGTAGGTGATCAGTGTTTTCTGGTAATCGACAAAGAGGCCTGTCCCTTCCTGTAACAGAACAGAGAGTGTTGTCTTGCTCAGCGGGATGCCGTAGACAATGGGATTGGTCAGGGGATTATTGATCCAGTCGCCAATAACCGTAAACATATGGGTGAGTGCAGTGGCATTTGCAGAAAAAATGACAAGGGTGAACAGACCCATCGCGCAAAACACTCCCAGCACTGCAAGTGTCATCATTAAAGCCGAAATCCAGGGTTTGACGTGCCGCGAAAGCCGGTGATGGAGCGGAATGAGCACTATTGCTAACGATGCGCCAATTAGCACCATATCCATAATGGACCAGAATACAGCAAAGGCAAGGATAGTGAGAGGAATCAAAAGAATTGACGGAAACTGGTCTGCACGAATCCGAATCATGAATGAATATCTATTGTACCTGACGGAGAATTAATAACTCCGTCTGGTTAATCCGAAACGCATTTTTAAAGAAAAAAACGATACCCATAACACTAATAACCGCCCAAACACCTTGGTTATCAGATGAAGCGCATCGAGCATATCTCCATGATCGCGCACGACATGGGGCTGATCTTTGAGTTCCTGGGTGTCGTATCACTCCTGCCATTCCTGGTGCTCGTTATCTTCCATGAATGGGCTCTTATCCTGCCGATGGCTACCGCCCCGCTCGTCTTTATCATTCTGGGATACGGGATATCCCATATTCCCTACCAGGAAGATCTCGAACCTTCTTCTTCAGTCACCATTGCCGCCGTTGCCCTTTCGTGGCTGGCCATCGCCCTTATCGGGGCACTCCCGTTTGTCTTTGGGTTGCACATGACCTATGTTGACAGTGTTTTTGAGGCAATGTCCGGTTGGACGGGCACCGGGTTTACCATGATAGCCTCGCTCGACACAACTCCTAAAACGCTTCTCTTCTGGCGCTCATTTACCCAATGGATCGGCGGTATCGGGATCATTGTGTTCGGGATGTCCCTGCGCCGCAAAACCCGCACATCGCTGTTCCGGCTCTACCGTGCCGAAGGCCGGGAAGAGGAACTGGTTTGTGCTTCAGTATCTTCCGGTAGACGCATGTGGATGATCTACCTGGTTCTGACTTTTGCATTCACCGGGCTTATCATGCTCACGGGAATCCCGCTCTGGGATTCACTCAACCTTGTCATGGTTGCAATAGCCACCGGGGGGTTCACCCTTCATGCGGGCGGTCTTGGCTATTATAACAATCCGTTTCTTGAAGCCCTGCTCATACCTGTAATGCTGGCAGGCGCAATCCCGTTCAAGGTCTTCTTTTTCCTGTACCACGGGAAGATTATCAATATGTTGCGGGACCCGACAGTGAGAATATTATTGCTCATCGCTCTGGTAGGTTCGCTCATCACGTCACTGGATCTCTTTATCTTTGGAAGTCTGCCCATCACTACGGCATTTCGGCAGGGTGTCTTTACTGCGGTTTCTGGCCTGTGCACCTGCGGTCTCCAAAATTCAACCCCCCATTACTGGGCGGCAGTCCCGCTCGCTGTCGTGACCATGATGATGTTCATCGGTGGATCAATGGGCAGTTCGGCCGGGGGGGTAAAAGTGAACCGGGTAATGCTCGTTTACGATGGAGTAAAATTATGGTTCCGGCGATTTTTTGTGAGCAGCCGCGTCCTCATCCCCCTGAAATCCAGTGGGCATACCTTCTCAAAGGAGAGCTCGGAACTGGCGATCTCAAAAAACCTGCTGGTTATTGTGATGTATCCCATCACCATCTTCATTGCAACTATCATAACTCTTCACCTATATGTCACTTCATTCCGGTTAGAAGAGGTGGTCTTTGAACTGGTCTCTGCGTTGAGCAACGCTGGGCTCAGTGTAGGGTTTATCAGTGCAGCAAGTCCGATCTCGATAAAATGGATATTTATCCTGCTCATGTGGTTGGGAAGACTCGAGATCGTGCCGGTAATTATCATTATTCTTGGGGTTGCCCGGGAGATCGAGATGGATACGCGCAACACTTCCCAGGATCAGGATACGGATCAGGATCGTTTACACCGGAATTAATGCGGATGACCGACAGCATTTTTGTTAAGTGCCATAACTCCATCCCGCGATGACTTGTTTCACGGTTGAAAAATATCATGAACCTGCGATCTGGTACCAATTATGCCATTTTTAATAATCCCGCGTTTACCGGGAAAACAGGAATTTTTTGTGCCGGAATCACAGATGATCCTATATTACTATGTACGTATTATCCCCCCATCTTCCCTTTCCCATCCTTAATTAAGTCTCCAGCGCTAATATTAACGGTATAACGGTGATTGATGGCAGAGATTAAGATCGTCGGAACAGCACATGTCTCGCAGGAAAGCGTCGATGAAGTGCGATTGGCTATCGAGGAATATGAGCCGGATATTGTCGCAATAGAACTCGACCAGTCACGCTATGCTGCGTTAAAAAAGCAGGGTCGTGATCCTTCGGTCAATGATGTTCTTGAAGTCAAAAATTTTAATACACTTCTTGTCCAGTGGCTGATGGCCTACCTCCAGCGCAAGATCGGCTTTGATGTCGGTGTTGAGCCGGGCGCCGAGATGAAAGCGGCGATAGAAGAGGCAGAAAAACGCGGCATTCCCATCGGGCTTGTCGACCGTGACATCCGGTTAACTCTCATGCGCTTCTGGAATGCCATGGGATTTTTAGAAAAATTAAAGATAATCTGGGCACTGGTCATCTCGATTGCAGAAGTGGACAATGGGCAGGAGATCGATATCGAATCGCTCAAACAGCAGGATATGATCGATATGGTCATGGTAGTGTTTCGCAAATTCTCCCCGAACGGTGCCCGTGCCCTGATCGATGAGCGCGACGCCTATATCGCTCACCAGCTGGTCTTATTAAAAGTGCAGCGCCCCGAAGGACGGATCCTTGCGGTTGTTGGCGCAGGGCACCGGCAGGGAATTGAGAAATACCTCATAAACCCGGCGAGTCTCCCCCCCTTTGATTCGCTCACGCGGGAACCCAAATCATTCCCCTGGGCCAAAATCTTCGGGTTTACGGTCACTGCGCTGTTTGCATTCCTGCTCGCGGCAATTGCATTTTCCGGTGTAGGGTGGGGAGTGCTACTCTATGCATTTGTTTTCTGGGTGATCATTCACGGTACCTTGGCGGCAATCGGCACGCTCGCTGCGGGCGGACATCCCTATACAGCACTTGCCAGTTTTTCCGTCGCATGGATGACTTCTTTAAATCCCATGCTCCATTCCGGCTGGATCGCTGCGTTTGTCGAAGCAAAGGTAAGAAAACCACCGTTGTCGGATTTCCGGAAAATATATGACGCGCAATCCCTCGGCGAGATGGCAAAAATCCCCCTGTTCAAAGTGGTGCTTGTCGCTGCGTTAACGAATCTCGGCAGCCTGTTAGGCACCGTGCTGTACTTTATCTTTGTATTTCCCGTGCTGGGAATTGATCCAGGAATGGTGATCTCAACCGGTATCCATAATATGTGGACCTGGATCACCCACACCCTGTAATTTTTTTTCGTAAAATTCTCACCAGCGGTCCAATATTTTTTTTTTAAATTTTAATATGCTCCACAATTTTTCTTATTATTCCGGAAAAATTGCCAGAGTTCCTGCAGGGTAAAAAAGAACGAACCCGCTATGGGGATTATGTGATTGGTACAAAAAAGACTAATGGGCTTTGCGCAGCTCGGCCATATCGCTGTCGATCCAGTCCTGCACAACCAGTTTCATTTCAGTAATTGTCATCCCGGGGTGGTACCGGACCCCGATCTCAACTTCCAGCAGGTCGAGCACCGGTTGCACGATAGCAAAATACGCTTCGGGTGTGGTAAATCCACCCTGTTTATCGAGATGCAGCAGGACGAGCTCATTGAGGTGGGCCATTTCATCCGTCAGATCAATAATTCGTTCGAGCGAGTTACTCCGACTGAATTCTGAAGGGAATGGAACATTTGCCCCTGGTACAGGGCCGGGAGATACGCAGTCTGGAGATGGTTCTTTTTCGGTCACGGGTTCTTCCTCGGGAATGTTAAAGGGGATAATTTTACCGGTGTTTATAACGTTAAAAAATCTCCTTTTTTTAAGATAAATGGATTGGTGTAATGATCATCTTTGCCAAATCTTTATCCTGCCAGCGCACTCTTGATCATTTAACGAAATACCCACAGGTACACCCATGTCAAGTTCAGCACTCCTGGTCATTGAAGGGCTCTGGTGGACCCCGGAGCAGAAACCCAAGCGCCCGTCGGTCCTGCTTTTTTAGAAGGACTCGAAAGTATTCAGGGTGATTTCAATATCTATTATGCAAATTTTTACGAGAAAGTGGGCTTTAAGCGGGCACTCGAAGATGACCTGACCAATACCAGCGAGGACCGGCTCTTCTTATATGTTGCAGCGCATGGAACCGGTAAACGGATTGGCGGCCAAGACGGGTATGAAACTCCCCGCGATGTTTAAAGCGGTGAGAAATGCAGCCAACTACTCGAATATCGAAGGGGTGTTGATCGGTTCGTGCAGTGTGGGAAACAATATCGATGATTTCATCTCCACAACGAAAAATTCACACATCACGTGGATCTTTGGATATACCTGTGAGATCGGGTGGATGGCGAGCACGCTCATCGATGTCTCGATCTTTGAGCACCTCATGAGTCTCAAAAAGAGCGATCTTAAAAGCCGGAAAAAGATTCTCGATGCTTTTGAAAAAGCTCTCCATCGCTTCAATGGGGATTGTCTCCTGTGCAAGGAGAAAGGTAAGAACATTCCCCTAATGGATGCGATCAGTCTCGTGGGCCAGCCCCGCACGGTCGGGTGCAAGGCACTGGATGAGACCGGCGCATTAATAGAAAAACTTGGCTGGAAAAAATATGCTCTGTAGAAATGATTTCCTCACGAAGAAAAACCGAGTGAAAAACAACCGAAAGATCTAAGGTATGGTGTCTCCTTACAATGTTATGCTAGTAAAGAATAAGGAGACAATTA
>JBAZRZ010000012.1:0-41785 GCA_041662685.1 Methanoregula sp. | reverse complement strand
GGAAATCTCATGTAAGAGCATTCTCGCGAACCGTGACAGGTTCATACAATTTGTTTGGAGCAAGGTTTTCTACAGGGTAGGAAAATCAGGCCTTTTTTGCATGGTACATATGCCAGATCTTGCAGGCGCCTTCATGGCTGACCATGCAGGGGCCAACCGGGTTTCTCGGGGTGCAGACTTTCCCGTAGAGTTTGCAGTCAGAAGGTGCGGCAATTCCGCGCAGCACCTTGTCGCAGATGCAGGCCGAATGCTTGCGGATGTGCTTGAAGACAATATCGAATTTCTTCTGAGCATCGTACTGCTCAAATTTTTTTTTGAGCCGTAGCCCGGAGTCGGGAATTACCGGGAACCCCCGCCACTCAACATCGGCCGTTTCAAAGACTTCATACATGAGTCGCTTGGCTTTCAGGTTGCCTTCGCGGGAAACTACTCTCGGGTACGCATTGTCCACCTGGTGGATTCCCTCCCTCACCTGTTTTACGAGCATGAGCAGCCCAAGAAGGATGTCTTCCGGTTCAAATCCCGCAACCACCTGGGGTACAGGAAACTGCTCGTACTCGTCATATCCCATGATGGCACAGACATGGCCGGGAAGCATGAACCCGTGAAGTTTTGCCTCACCCTGTTCCAGTAGCCATTTCATCGCGGGGGGGACAATGCGGTGGCAGGAGAGAATGGAGAAATTTTTCGGGGGTTTTGTCAGGAGTGTGGCAGCAACGGTGGGTGCGGTGGTCTCAAATCCTACAGAGATAAAGACCACTTCCTTATCAATCTTCCCAGCAATCTCCACTGCCTTGTGGACCCCCTGTACCACCCGTATATCGCCGCCGCAGGACTCCAGCGAGCCTTTGGATCCGGGGACCCGAAGCAGGTCTCCATAGGTAGCGATAATACAGTCTTTATTCACAAGATCCAGCGCTGCATCAATCTCACCCTGGGGGGTAATACAGACCGGGCATCCGGGGCCCATAACGATCTTTAATTGTTCCGGCAGGATACTGCGCAGACCGGAACGTGCAATGGATGCTTCATGCGTACCACAGATATGCATGAAAGTCATATCACGGTCTACCAGTTCTGCAAGAGCTTTTGCAATATCAGTCCCCGTTGCCATGTAATCTCATAATTATTTACCTTTGGTCACATAAGTCTACGTACATGGACATCGGGATTTTAGATATCGATTACGCGTATGCAGCTGCAACGGTTGTATTTGGCGTGCTTCTTGCCC
This sequence comes from Methanoregula sp., assembly GCA_041662685.1. GTDB lineage: Archaea > Halobacteriota > Methanomicrobia > Methanomicrobiales > Methanospirillaceae > Methanoregula. The sequence continues at coordinate 40,554 of JBAZRZ010000012.1, read as the reverse complement.
TGGTAACGCGGGCCATTGTCAACTGGCTTAATACAAAAGCCGGGGAGACTGAAACGAAATGGGATGATATCATCATAGCAGCGATCGGTACCCCGGTACAGGTCGCCATCGTTGTCGTGGCAGTCTATTTTGCGATCAGTCAATTCGGCATCCTGCCGTCAAGCCTGCAATGGATACTTGATCCACGGTTTGTTACTGCATTCTATATCGTGATCGGCGCATGGATCATCTCATCATTCCTTCATGACATCATTGCTATCTATGGTCACGATCTGGCAGCACAATCGGAGGGTGACTGGGGTGAACGCCTGGTGGAACTGCTCGAACTTGTCGTCAAATATGTCGTCTGGTTTGCGGCCTTAATGGCAATCCTGTCCATCTTTAAAGTGGATATTAATCCTTTCCTTGCGGGTGCCGGTATCGCCGGGTTGGCTGTTGCTCTGGCAGCGCAGGATATCATCTCCAATTTTTTTGGCGGGGCAATTATTACCGTCGATAAACCATTCAAGGTGGGCGACCGGATAAAAGTGGACGAGTATTACGGTGACGTGATCAGTATCGGGCCGAGAAGCACCCGGTTAAAAACCCTGGATTACCAGATTGTCACGATACCCAATAACAAAATCACTACGAATATCATCATAAATTATGCCGAACCGGATCAGAAACTCAGAATTACGCTCCCCATTTCTGTTGCCTGCGGAAGCGATCCGAAACGAGTAAAAGAGATCCTGCTTGAAATTGCACACAATACAATCGAGAAAACCGAATATCTTCTTGAAGAGCCTGCCCCAAAAGCATTTTTTGCAGAGTTCCAGGACTCCAGCCTGAAGTTTATCCTCTATGTCTGGGCACGAAAATATAATCTTCCCGATGAAGTAAAGGATGCCATCAACATTCAAATCACCGAACGCTTTGCCGCAGAAGGTATTGAGATCCCCTTCCCGCAGATGGAAGTCCAGTTAAAAAAATAATTACCATCCTTTTTCCGTTATAAAAACCGTGCATCTTTACCAGAGTTTTTGGCATATCACTCATTCATATCTGGTGTATCCATATTTTGCCTTCATAAGGTTCTGTATTAACAAAATTATTTGACCGGATTTCGGGCGTTACCTATTTTATAAGCGTGATGGATAAGGGGGTAATGCAGAGCAGTGAACCTATTCGTGCGCTCTGAATGATTGTTTGTAGGGACATGCCCCATGAAATCATGGCAATTATTCCAAAATTTCCCGTTTCTTTCCGCAATGTTTTATAGGGATAACTTACAACATTGTTAGGCAATCCGCTTCAGTAGTTTAGTGGACCAGCGTGTCTTTGCTATTGAGCGATTGTGCAAATGATAGTATCAACAACAAATAATGCCTATGTGACACAGCCCGGCAGTGTGCCTCCTTGGTAAGGAGGAAGTCCCGAGTTCAAATCTCGGCATAGGCTCTTGTTCTTATTTTTCTGTTCCGAACGGTAAGTTCCCGTCATTACCGTAATATCATAATGAGGTCTCCATCGCTGCTGAGGGTGTAGCGCTTTGAGAGTAAATCATCATTCATGGAAGTCTCCTGCCCGAATACTTCTTTGATCTTCTCCCGTATCCTGTACAGTGTCTGGACACTGCACGGTTTCTGCGGAATCGCCTGGATTGACATAATTCAACGTTGCTGAAAGAGATATAATAAAAATAACCCTGCGGGGAGTGAAAGTGATGGATTGTCCGGCACTACTAAAATGGGTGTTGAGGAATTTTATCCCCACAATCATAAAATAACGGGTTCCGGCAGATGACATTTTAAAAATATGTACATCCTACTATTTTTAAAACAAATATTTGGTTATCAGGCAATTTATGAAAACCTCCCATGCACCAAACCCCGGCACTGCACCAAAGCAGTACCATTTTGCACCGAGAATGGCAAAAACTCCCAAATCCTTTATCCGGGAGATACTCAAGGTTACCGAAAATCCTGATGTCATCTCCTTTGCCGGAGGGCTCCCGAATCCTGCACTCATTGATGTAGAAGGAATTGCGCATGCCGCCGCACGGGTCCTGGCCAATGACGGCAGATCCGTCTTGCAATATTCCACAACAGAAGGGTACCTGCCGCTCCGCAAGTTCATCGCTGACCGGTATAAAAAACGGCTGGGATTATCGATCGCGCCCGAAGAGATCCTTATAACGAATGGCTCACAGCAATGTCTTGATCTGATCGGGAAGGTCCTTATCAATGCCGGGGATCACATCGCCATAGAACGGCCCGGATACCTTGGTGCAATCCAGGCATTTTCCCTTTACGAGCCCGTCTTCCACCCGGTAAACCTGAATAATGAAGGTCCTGATCCTGACATGCTTCGCAATGTCTGCCGGCACGATAACAACCGCTTGTTCTACGGGGTTCCGAATTCCCAGAATCCTTCGGGCATCACCTACACTGAAGAACGCCGCAAGGAGATCGCAGGTGTGCTGGAAAAAACGGATACCCTGTATATTGAAGACGATGCCTATGGCGAGCTGAATTTCTCCGGAAGATCTCTTTCCTCCCTGCGGGAATTTTTACCGGACCAGATCATCATTACCGGTTCGTTCTCCAAAATCCTTGCTCCGGGCATGCGACTGGGATGGGTTGTGGCTCCCCCGACGATTATGGAACAGATTGTCATTACAAAGCAGGCGTCAGATCTGCATTCCAATTACCTCTCACAACGAATTGCCTATGAGTACCTGCACCAGGGAACTATTGACACTCACATAAAAAAAATCCAGGACGCGTACAAAAACCAGTGTGAATGCATGCTTAAGGTAATGATGGAGACATTCCCGGATTCGGTGACCTATACACGACCTCATGGGGGCATGTTTGTCTGGATTACCCTGCCGGATGGCTGTTCATCGATGGATGTCTTTGATGCTGCCTTAAAAGAACATGTTGCGGTATTACCGGGAACACCGTTTTATGTTGACGGTGGCGGAAAGAATACGATGCGGCTCAATTTCTCAAATTCCACGGATCAGAAGATCATCACGGGTATCCAGCGGCTTGCACAGGTAATAAAAAAACAGTGTGGGAGATAATTTTATTTTTAATGAATAGGTCCCACCATTCTTGCCTGTATAAAAACAGGATTGATAAATCCCTGATGTACATATATAGTACCAGAAAGGGTATATGCCGCCTCTATAAAACTTATATCTCTTAAGTACTGCCGTGTGAAAACCAAAAATTTCAGATAACTTATCGTACGAGGTAAAAAATACATGAATAAGAGTGATGCTGAAGCATTGTTGCGTCAGGGCATCGCACTCTATGACCTTGGCAGGTACCAGGAAGCCATCGTCATGTTTGACCGGGGACTTGCGCTGTTTCCCAAACTTGCAAAAGCCCATTATTTCAAAGGAATTGCCCTCTATGATCTCGGGAAATTCGAAGAGGCCATCGCGTCGTATGATCTGGCACTGTCCATAGAGCCCGGCGATCCAAATTCCTGGTATAACAAGGCTGCAATATTAGCCCAGCTTGGCAGGAATGAAGAAGCTCTGGATGCGTGTGAACAACTGCTCTCTATACGGTTTGATAATGCCGAAGTCTGGATTTTAAAAGGCATTGCATTGTACGAACTGGGGCGGTTCAAAGAGGCAATCAATGCATACGATCATGCGCTTACCATCGATCCAAAACATGCAAAAGTATTCTACAATAAAGGTATCACCCTGGGAGATATCGGCAGGCACCATGAGGCGATCATCGCTTACGATAAAGCCATTGAGATTGTACCCACCTATGCCCGGGCGTTCTATAACCGGGGGATATCCCTGTATGAGATAGGAAAATACGATGAAGCGCTGGCTGCTTTTGAAAAGGCCAATGAACTGGACCCTACCGATATCTGGGTCTGGTATTACCGCTGTTTCATATTAGCAAAACAGGAACGGTATAAAGAAGTGGCACAATCAGCAGCAAAATTCCTCGAACACGAACCCGATCATGCGGATATCTGGACGATAAATGGTATATCTCTCTTAAAAATCGGGAAATATGATGATGCAGTCTCTGCACTCCATCAGGCCCTTTCCCTCAACCCCCAGCAGGCAGATGCATGGTATCACCTGGGACTTGCCTATAACCAGCTCCAGCAATACACCGATGCAATCAGCGCTTTTGACAAAGTCGCAGAACTCAGCCCGGCTCATGCCCAGACGTACTATAACCGGGGTATTGCCTATGCATTCCTGAATGACTATGATGAAGCGATGCAGGATTTCGACCGGACCCTTTCTTTCGATCAGTCGAATGCGGATGCTTTTTATTTAAAGGGAGTCTCCTGCATCAACCTTAACCGGTATGATGAAGCTCTGGATGCGTTTAATCATGCGTTGAACAAAAAAGAAGATCACGCGGCGTCATTCTATTACCGGGGGGTTGCGCTCACCCGGTTGGGCAGGTACAAAGATGCCCTCGCATCTTTTGATGATGCGCTGGTGCTTGATCCTGCGTGTGCGGCAGCAGCGTACCAGAAGGGATTATCCTATGCCCATCTTGGCCGGTATGCTGAAGCAATTACTGCCTATGACATTGCATTGCAGATTCGTCCTTCTCATGTTGATGCATTGTACCACAAAGGATTCGCCCTCTCAAAACTGGGACGGAATACTGAGGCAATACTTGAATTTGACCGAACCATTGCAGAACAACCTCAGAACCACCAGGCATATCACCAGAAAGGACTCCTGCTTGCAAAACTCGGGAAATATGATGATGCGGTTGATGCATACCAGCGGAGTATTGAGATAAAACCCACGTATGCACAGGCATTCTATGATCTGGGTCTTGCCTACGCACGGTTAGAACAGTCCAAAGAGGCCATCGAAGCGTTTGAAAATGCCATTAAAATTAATCCCAATTATGTCAATGCGCATTATAACCGGGGACTTGCCCTTGCAAGTCTTGGCCGGTGTAGTGACGCATTCGATGCATTCGACCAGGCAGCAGAGATAGATCCTTCCCACACGCTGACTCTCTATCAGCGGGGCATCATGCTCATGTACCTGGAGCGTTATGATGATGCCATAGATGCATTTGATTGCGTTCTCGAATTATCCCCGCAGAATGCCGGTGCTTTGTATGAAAAAGCAATGGCTCTTGTGCATCTTGAACATCTTGAAAAAGCTCTTCCGGTATTTGATGAAGCACTTGAACAGAACCCTTCCCTGATTAATGCCTGGTTCCATAAGGGTATAACCCTGGCAACTCTCGGCATGCAGGATGATGCCATTGTCGCATTTGACAAGGTAATTCTCTTAAACCCAAAACATACCGAAGCATCCGTCCGCAAGGGAATTGCGTTTGTGAACCTCGACCGTTTTGGTGAGGCAATCGTTCTTTTCAACCGTTCCCTTGAAGATAACCTGCGGGATGTCTGGGCCTGGTGCTACAAAGGTGTAGCCCTTCTCTCCTTAAACCGGTTTGATGAGGCAATCCGGGCATTCGATAAGGCATTGGAGATCGACAGTCGTTTCTCCCGTGCCCATTATGAGCGGGGGAACGCTCTTCTCCTCGCAAACCGACTGCAGGAAGCGATTGGTTCTTATAACCGGGTACTGGAGTTCGCTCCCGATAATGGAGAGATACTCGCCCGGAAAGGGCATGCTCTGGTGAAAAATGAGCAATACGATGAGGCTGTAAAGACATTTGATCTCATTATTGCACACGACCCCCGGAATATCAATGCTCTCTACGAAAAAGCACAGGCACTTTTCCATATCGGAGTATTTAACGAGGCAGCACAGGCATTCGACCGGGTAATAGATATTGATCCCACTCACCTCAATGCCCAGTATTTCAAGGGGAAATCTCTCTTGAAGATTAACCGGTTTGACGATGCTGTTGCTGCATTTGACCGGGTCCTCGCTCTTTCGTCCCAGAATGCAGATGCTGCCTATGAAAAAGGTGCAGCTCTCATGCATCTCCGGCGATTCGAAGATGCAAATGTCGCATTTAACTATGCGCTTGAACATGATCCTGCTCTTGTTGATGCCTGGCTGAAAAAAGGTGTAACACTTTCTCACCTGGGATTAGAAGAAAAATCAGTTGAAGCATTTGAGAGAGCGATTGCCCTCAATCCCCAACTTACCGAAGCTACGGTAAAGAAAGGGATTGCACTGGTCAACCTCTCCCGGTTTTCTGATGCTGTTACGGTACTCAACCAGGCACTGGAAGCTGATGCCGGAAATGTTGAGGCGTGGTATTATTCCGGTCTCGCCCTTGCAGCACAGGATCATAACCCGGATGCTGTAAAAGCGTTTGACCGGGTGCTGGAGATCAACCGGCAGTGCGCTCCGGCATGGTACGAGCGCGGGGCAGCACTTGCCCGCATGGGAAAACATCTTGAAGCGGTGCTATCCTATGACCAGGCGCTTGAACTCTCTCCGGATAATCCTCAGATGCTCTATCACAAAGGACTTGCCCTTGCCCAGCGTGAACGGTATGATGAAGCGATCAAGGCATTCGAACGTGCTCTCACCCTGCAACCCGAAAATGGTCCTGCATATTACTATCTGGGGATTTCCCTTGCCGGGCGGGAACGCTATGATGAGGCAATAAGAGCATTTGACCAGGCACTCACTATCGATCCTACCAATGCCCCGGCCTATCATTTCAGGGGAATCGCTCTCATCCAGTCTGAACGATATGCAGATGCAGTCACCACCTTTGAACAGGCTATTGAGCGGGATTCGGCAAATCCCCAATCCTATCATTATCTTGGCATTGCCTATCTCCAGTCCAGACAATATGAGAAAGCATTAGGGGCGCTCATTACCGCGACTGATATGGATCCGTCACTTTCTGACGGGTATATGTACCAGGGTATAGCACTTGCTCACCTCTCCCGTCATGAAGAAGCGGTGGTGAGCCTTGATAAAAGCCTGGCAGCAAATCCCTCGCTGATGGAGGCACTGATCTACCGGGCGGGATCCTTAATCTCTCTCAAACGATATGCAGATGCCATTGAAACAGATGACCGTATCCTTTCTTTAAACCCGACTCTTGTCGCTATCTGGATGCAGAAAGGAAATGCAAACCTCAGCCTGGGTAAAAAGCCCGAGGCGCTGATCGCATTCACAAAATACCTCGAGATCGATCCGAACCTGTCAGACGGCTGGGTGAAAAAAGGACATGTCCTGTATGAGATGGGAAAAACGCAGGATGCGATTGTTGCCTACACCCGCGGGCTGGACATAAATCCTTCGTTACGGGATATCTGGATTCGAAAAGGGGATGCCTTAAATGAACTCGGCAAAACCCAGGATGCCATTACTGCGTATACCAAAGCGGTAAAAATCGATCCCGGGCATATCGATGGGTGGGTAAAAAGTGGCCGGGCATATTATGATCTGGGAAGATACCAGGATGCCATCGATGCGTTTGATAATGCGATTGCATTGAACCAGCGATGTCTTGAGGCATTCCAGTACAAAGGGCTCTCCCTGGAAAAGATCAACCGGGTTGAAGAGTCAATCCATGTATTTGAAGTGCTGCTTGAAATTGATCCAGCCAACAGCGAAGCTCAGTACCACAAAGGACTTGCTCTTTCAAAACTTGGAGATCACCAGGATGCAATTGTTGCTTTTGATAAGACGATTGCCCTTAAGCCATCAGCTCCCGTCTGGTACAATAAAGGCCGATCCTTGATCGAGATTGGCATGTATCAGGAAGCGGTTGGTGCTTTTAACCGTGCACTGGAGATGGAATCTTCCTATACAGAAGCCTATTATTATCTGGGCTATTCTTACCTTAAACTGGGTAAATACACAGAAGCTATCGATGCCTTAGACCGCAATCTTGAGAATGATACAAGTAATGCGCAGGGCCACTTCAACCGGGGTATCGCCCTCAAGAAACTTGACCGTAACAAAGAGGCCCTTGAGGCCTTTGATAAAGCTCTCATCTATGATCCGGAAAATGCCCTCGCCTCTTACCACAAGGGACAGTCCTATGCAACCTTAAAGATGTTTAATGAGGCAATTTTTTCGTTTGATAAAACGCTTCATCTTAAACCCAAATATACCGATGCACGGTTGAACAGGGGGCTGGCTCTTTATCATCTCGGTAAATTGCGGGAATCGATCAAGGATTTCGACCGGACTATTCATGAGAGCCCCAATAATTCCCCGGCATATTACCATAAAGCCCGTGCCTTGTTTGATCTTGGGAATTTCACTGAATCCAATGAAGCTTACGACAGGGCTTTGGAACTGAACCCGGCTTTTTGTGAAGCTCACCTCCATAAAGGACTCGTACTCCTGAAACTTTCCCGGTTTGAGGATGCTGTTTCTTCGTTCGATCTGGCGCTTGAGATTGATCCCGACCTCGAACAGGCACATTATAACCGGGGGGATGCTCTTGCAAAAACCGGCAGGCACAACGATGCGATTGCCGCATTTGACCGGGCTCTCTCGCTGCTACCCACCGATGTATCTGCCGTTTACCAGAAAGGACTGTCTCTTTACACCCTTGGCCTTTACCGGGATGCGCTTGACTCCTTTTATCGCACCCTGGAACTAAACCCCCGGTCCGCTGATGCAGCGTTTTACACAGCGCTTACACTGCACGATCTGGGACGCAATGAAGACTCCCTTACTGCTGCTGAACGACTCATAGAGATCAACCCGGACTTTTCCGGGGCATGGTACCGGAAAGGTGTAGCCCTTTTAGATCTTGAACAATACGACAAGGCGGTCAGTGCATTTGACCGGACAATTGAACTGGACAAGACCAATGCACTGGCATATTTTGAGAAAGGACTTGCCCTGATTCATTTGAATAATCCCGCTAAAGCGATAGAATCCTTTGACCGGGTACTCGATCTGATTCCCGGTTATGCCCCTGCATTCTATCACAAAGGCATTGCCCTTTGCGCGATTGGCATGTATGACGAAGCAGTGCTTTCGTTCAACATCACTCTTGAAATTACTCCTGATGATGCAGATGCATTCTACCAGAAGGGACGGGCACTTGCCTCCCTTGAGAATTATCCCGAGGCTATTATCGTATTTGAAGCAGCCCATAAACTTGAACCCCGGAGAGCAGATATCATTTACCAAAAGGGACTCTCTCACGCATTACTGGGCCAGCACGAAGAAGCGGTCTTGTCATTTGTCCTTGCTCTGGAACTGGATCCGGGATATAACGACGCCCTCTATCACAAAGGGCTCTCACTTGCTGAGCTGGGGAAATTTGTCGAGGCTATAGACGCTCTGTCCAGAACGCTTGAGACAAATCCGAAAATTGCGAATGCCTGGCTTATCAAAGGATTCTGTCTGGCTGCCGAAGAGCGTTACCAGGAAGCAATCCTGTCTTATAATAATGCGCTCGAAATCGAGTCGAACAGTGCCCATTCATGGTTTTACAAAGGGCGTGCACAACTCAACCTTGACGCTCTTTCTGATGCGGCAGGTTCATTTAACCAGGCTCTCTCTATCCAGCCCGCCTTTGGGGAAGCTTTCTATTACAAAGGTATTGCCCTGTACCGTCTCGGTAATTTTTCCAATGCCATTGCTGCATTTGAACAGGCAAATCTCCTGATGCCTGACTTCGAACCAGCGTACCTTCAGAAAGGACGGACACTCTTTGTTTTGGAACGCTATCAGGAAGCTGCCGATGCATTCGGCCGGGTAATTACCGCAGCACCAAAAGAAGTTACTGCGCTTTACGGGCAGGCACGGGCTTTTGATAAACAGGGATTGTATGATAATGCAGTTCAGTCTTATAGCCGGGTCAATCACCTTGATCCTGCCTGCGAACGGGCATTTTTGTATAAAGGAATGGCACAGGTAATGCTGCATCACCCTGAAGATGCCGTGGAATCGTTTAACCATACGTTAGAGATTAATCCGGTGAGTTATGAAGCCTTAAGCGGTAAGGGAAGAGCATTAGTCGCACTCCAGAAATTTAACGATGCTGTGGAAACGTTTGATGCACTTCTTGCCATCAAACCCGAAACCGTTGATATTCTCTATGAAAAAGGACTTGCCTTAACCCGGATGAAACGGCCTGAGTCTGCACTTGACATGTTCAACCAGTGCATTACCCTTGGCCTTGATACCTCAAGGGTTCATGCGAAAAAAGGATTTGTACTCTTTGAACTGGGAAATTATGCTGAAGCAATTCTCTCGTTTGACCAGGCACTCTCTCATGATAGTCACGATGCCCCGTTATTCCTGGCAAAAGGTATGTCCCTTGCACAGATTGGACGACATGAAGACGCAATTGCTGCATTTGATGCAGCGCTCCTTCTTGATCCTGAGAACGGACAGGCACACCGGGGACGGGGTGTGTCCCTCATCAAACTCAGGAAATTTGAAGACGCGGTCATATCTCTTGATCATGCACTGGATAATGACAAGGCAAATCCTGATATCCTCACGTGCAAGGGATATGCACTGTATCGTCTGAACCGGTTCAAGGAATCGGTAGAGGCACTGGGAAAATCATTAAAACAGAGATCGCAGGATATTAAAACCCTGTTCTTACGGGCAAAAGCATACCTGCACCTCAAACGGTGGGAAGATGCAATCACCCTCTTTGAAAAAGTACTGGCCATTGATCCTCAGTACTCCGCAGCATGGTACTATAAAGGGTTGGGGTATTCCCGGATGGTCCTGTTTGATGGTGCCTTACATGCATTTGAAAATGCTCTTGCAAACGATAGTTCATGCGCGGTTGCCTGGTTTGAAAAAGCGGAGACCCTTTGCAGGATCGAACGATTCGAAGATGCTCTTCCTGCCTATGATCGCACCCTTGAACTCAACCCGCAGCATCAGAATGCTGCCTATAACAAAGGACTGGCCCTTTTTATTCTTGGCCGGAATGATGAGGCGATTGCCGCTTTCGATCTAGCCCTCACCATAGGAGATGAGAACGCCAGGATCACCTTTAGTCGTGGACATGCACTTCTGGTTGCAGGAAGGTACAATGACGCGTTGAGTTCCCTGAACCGTTCGATCGAACTCGTACCAGATGATGCGGCTACCTGGTATGATAAAGCACAGGTACTGGTATTGCTTAAAGATTTCAACGGCGCTGTGGGTGCATTTGAAAAAACCCTGGAACTGAGTCCAAAGGATGCTCATGCATCGTTTGGTAAAGGCCAGGCATTGTGTGCACTTGGACGGGATGAAGACGCAATCACTGCCTATGATCTTGTGTTATCCCTGGATTCAACATTCGCTGATGCAGCCTATAGAAAAGGACTTGTCCTTGCCCGTCTTTCGAATTATCCTGAAGCCATCAAATCATTCGATTATACTCTCGAATATGTTCCTGAACATGCCAAAGCACATTATCAGAAAGGCCTCTCACTGAATGCAACCGGAAAATACGAACGGGCAATCAAGGAATTCAAGATTGCACTGACGCATGATTCTTCAATTTATGATGCGATTTACCAGTCCGGCTTAGCCTATATGCAGCTTGGCAAGCATGAAACTGCCTTGCAGGTATTTGATAAAATGCTGGATCTGACGCCTGAAGATGCAACTGTGATGTACCAGCGGGCGATCGCCTTAACAAAACTCCACCGGTTTACTGATGCACTTATCCCGATTGAATCTGCACTGGATCGTGAAAATAACCGGGCTGAAGTATGGATTCTCAAAGGCAGTGCATTGTATGAATGTGAACGGTATGCGGAATCACTGGAAGCATTTGAACGGGCTCTTGCATTAGAGCCGGAGAATTTCACTGCATGGTACCGGAAAGGCAAATCATATCTCGAACTCGAAAGAACCCGTGAAGCAATAGAGTGTTTTGAACGGGTGTTGTCTGACGATCCTGCATGTGCCCCGGCATTGTTCAGGAAAGGAAGCGCACATCTCTCGACAGGCGAGTTTGAACCCGCTGTTGATGCACTGACCCGGGCTCTCGATATCAGGCCCGCGTCTGCTAACGGGTGGTATGACCGTGGAATTGCCCTCTTTGAACTGGGCAGATTTGAAGATGCAGTCGCATCGTATGATCATGCTCTTGCTATCAACCCGAAATATGCCAATGCCTGTTATGACAAGGGGATTGCCCTCACCCGGTTAAACCGGGATGCCGAAGCAATCAGTGCATTTGAACGTGCAACAGGAATCGATCCGCATTTTGCCACTGCATTTTTTGACACCGGCCTTGCAAACCTCCGGCTTTCCAATTATAAAGAGGCCATCACCGCCTTTGAAAAAGGTCTCCTGGTGAATGCATCGCATGCCCCGGCCTATTATCACAAGGGCATTGCACTTTCACACCTTAAAAAATATAAAAATGCGATTGGGGCATTCGATGCTGCAATCAATCTTGACGGCGGCAATTATGAGGTCTGGTATAACAAAGGCCTTGCCCTGTCAGAAACCAAGCAGTTTGAAAAGGCAGCAGGTGCTTTTGAAAAGGCGATTGGTTTTAATCCGGATCTCTATGATCCCTGCTTTAAAAAAGGCTGTGCACTCTTCCGGTTATCCCGCTATGACGATGCACTTGCAGCATTTTTGCAGGGTCTCTCACATGATGACGGTAAGCGGGATGGACATTTTGCCTCAGGTCAGACATATGTGGCTTTATCCCGGTATGAAGAGGCCATACTCTCATTTGACCGGACGATTGCCTGCGATCCCGGTTTTACGAAGGCGTATCTGACCAAAGCACTTGCACTCGAAGAACTCGGGCGATACGATGAGGAGATTAGTGCATTGTCCGGGATGCTCTCGCACGAACCTGAACATTCGGGGGCATGGTACCATACCGGCATTGCTTATGAGCATCTGGGCATGGATAGTGAGGCTGTCGATGCATTTGAGAGAGCTCGTACCGGAGATCCCTACAATATCCCCCTTCTCTTTTTAGAGGGAAGATCCTTAAGCCGGCTGGAAAAATATGAAGATGCCATCCATATCCTTGACATCGCACTGGGACGAGAACCGGATAATGGAGAGATACTCTTTGAAAAAGGACGTGCGCTTGCCCATCTTGAGAGATATACAGAGTCGGCAGAAATTCTTGCAGCAGCAGCAGTAAACCTCCCCCGGCAGTTTGAACCCTCTTATGAACAGGGACTCTCCTTAGTAATCCTGGGCAGGTATGAAGAGGCGGGAGTTGCTTTCGATGCAGCACTTCGCCAGAATGCGACGAATCCCGATATCTGGTTAGAGAAAGGTTCAGTTCTCCTGCACCTCAAGCGTTACGGGGAAGCAATCGATGCACTTTCCAATGCCATTTCATACAACCCGGATGCTCACCGGGCATTTCTTGAACAGGGCAGGGCATATGCCCATCTTGGAAAGATGGAAAGCGCCATCCAGGCATTTGATCGGGTCATCGAACTAAAACCCGGAGATGCAAGTGCATTGTATGAAAAGGGTCTTGCCCTGTTCAACCTCAAAAAGTTTGCAGAAGCCGTCAGGGCGCTGGATGAATCCCTGGCAACAGATCCACATAATCCCGCAACACTCTATTATCGGTCTGCTGCGTTAGCCGAAGCAGGAGACTATATCCAGTCAGCAGAATCCTATGAGCAGCTGCTGACTATTACACCGGAAGATCCGGTTGCATGGCTGGAACAGGGGCTTATCCTTGCAAAGATCAACCGGCATGAAAATGCCATTGTGGCGTTCGATAAATGCCTGAGTCTCCAGCCGGATAATTTTGCAGCAGTGTACAATAAAGCACGCTCTCTGGATCTTCTTAACCGGACAAAAGAATCGATCACAGTATACAATCAGGCACTCTCACTTGATCCTGCACATGCACAGACGCATCATTTCAAAGGAAGGGCTCTTTATCACCTGGGCAGGTTTGAAGAAGCAGCAAAAGAGCATGATCTGGCACTGGAGATCGATCCCGCATTTAGGGAAGCATTCTATGACAAGGGCCTGTCACTGGCATCCCTTGGTATGTATCGCGAAGCCGTAAAAACGTTCGATAAAGCATTAGCGATCGAGAAAAATTATGCTGCGGTGTATTATGACAAAGGCCTTGCACTTGCGCACCTGGGACGGCATGAAGAAGCCATCATCGCATTTAACAAGACCATTGATTTTGATGCAGGCAATGCTCTGGCACATTATAACAAAGGAGTGTCCCTTGCTGCCACCGGCCGACAGAATGATGCCATTGAATCATTCGATCGCATGCTCCATATCAACCCACGTTCTCTTGATGGGTGGTTACATCGCGGGAGAGCCCTGGCCGATCTCACATGGTACAATGATGCCATTGAAGCGTATGTCAGGACACTGGAGATCGATCCATCCAATGCTGAGGCATGGTACCTGAAAGGTAGTGCACTCTATGCGCTTGGAGGATACGAAGATGCGATTGAAGCGTTTGCCCGGGCGCTGCAGATATGCCCCGATTATACACTGGCCTTTTTCGATAAGGGGCGGTCCCTTTTCCAGCGGGGAATGTATAAAGAGGCCGTACTATCGTTTGAAAATGCCCTGTTAATTGAACCGAAAAATATTGATGTCCTGTACCAGAAAGGGCGGGCGCTCATACGACTTGGACAGTATGAAGATGCCATTGCGGCATTTGATCCTGCACTGCGCATCCGCCCGACAGCTGCCATGATCTGGACCGGAAAAGGTATCGCTCTTTCCGCGTTGTCAAAAGAGTTAGAAGCGATCAACTGCTACAATAAGGCACTGGGCATCGATGGCAAAGATGCACAGGCCCATTACCACCTCGGTGTCTCAAACGTTCGTCTGGGCAGGTATCAGGAAGCAATCCGGAATCTGGATGCCGCCCTGTCTTTCAGCCCCCGGTGCGCTGAAGCATACTTCCAGAAAGGACAGGCGCTGTCCGGTCTTTCAATGTATCACGAGGCGATCAGTGCATTTGACAAAGCACTCGCACACAACGGAACTTTTGCCGATTCATGGCTCTATCGCGGTATTGCTGAGACCCGTCTGGGTAATTACGACGCAGCACTTGACTGCTATGACCGTGCGGTTGCAATTGATGCCAACTACGCAGTTCCCTACTTATACCGGGGTATTGCGCTGATCCAGCTGAACCGGTACACAGAAGCAGTCAATGCCTTTGATCTGGCACTGGAATACCATCCTGCCTACACTGAAGCTTTCTATCACAAGGGTGTTGCCCTGATTCACCAGGACCAGTACGAAGATGCGATTGCCTTATTTGAAAAAGCGCTTGTACTGAATGCCCGGTATTGTGAAGCATACCAGTACAAAGGTATTGCCCTTGCCCGTATTCAACGGTATGATGAAGCGTTCGCTGCTTTTGATGCAGCCCTTGCTATAAAACCTGATTCAGAAGAAGCGCTCTATGAGAAAGGCCTTGCCCTCATGCAGAACGAGATGCTCAAGGATGCAATTGCCGCATTCGATCGCTTACTTGCAATAAATCCCGGATTTGCTGATGCACTTTATGAGAAGGGAAGGGCATATTTTTCACTGGGTAATTATGAAGGGGCCATCTCCGCATTTGAGCATGCAATTGAGATCACACCTACCTGTGCACCTGCGTTCTTCTGGATGGGAAGGGCGTATGTAGAACTGGGTAATGTTGATGCCGCTATCACCGCGTACAATCATGCGCTTGAGAACAAACCCCGCTCTGCTGAAACATTTGCCTACCGGGGTATTGCCTATGCAGCGCTTGAGCAGTACCGGGATGCAGTCCAGTCCTATGACCGGGCACTTGAGATTGATCATGCGGCTGCCACCTTCACTCACAAAGGGGTTGCCCTGGCAGAACTGGGTATGACACGCGATGCCATCGATGCGTTTGATCGGGCACTCGAACAGGACGGGACACTTGCAGACGCATGGATCGGCAAAGGCAATGCCTTTTACGATCTGGGGAAATTTAAAGAAGCGCAATCTGCATATGAGCAGGGACTTGTACTCGATCCCGAAAATGTTATTGGTTGGACTCGTCACGGTATGTCACTGGCAGGTCAGAATAAGGATAAATCTGCCCTTGACTCATACGATCGGGCGATCGCAATCGATCCAACATTTTCTATTGCCCACTTCACGAAAGGCAGTGCGCTTGATGCACTTGGGCGGTATGATGAGGCGGTAGAAGCCTACAGCGATATGATCGCTATCCAGCCGGAATTTGTGGATGCATGGATTCACAAGGGGCGCTCATTAAAAGAGCTGGAAAAATACCAGGATGCCCTGACCATATTCAAGCAGGCTCTGGAGCTGGATGCCTCCAGAAAAGAGGTCTGGAATGATATTGGCGGGATACTGGAAGCTATCGGCAAGCCTGACGAGGCACAGATCTGTTACGACAAATCCCGGTAATCCGGTTTTTTAGTCCCTGGATCCTTTTTTTTATGGTATAAAATCCAGTCCGTATCTGTTTCAGGTCAGTTGAAATCCTTTGTAACCCTCGCGTTTTTCCCCGTATTTAAGGAAAATGACATTATGGGAGTTGAAAATGAAAGTTTCAATAATTTTTTTTAATTGTTATAGGAAAAAGATAAAAGGAAGAAAAATATTAGTGTTCTTTCCTTATGGAAATGAACCATGCTATTGCACCAACAGCAAAAAGTGCGATAATTCCCATAGTGAGGGCGTTTTTTACATACCATGGCGTAGCTGCATCACGACTCTGTTCTGCGATCCGCCGGTTGGCGGCAAGATTTGGATAGTTGGGGTTGAGTGACTTGACTTTATCAAAGACCGTGATGGCTTCGTCATATCGTTTCATACCGGCAAGGGAATAGCCTTTGTTGAACCAAGCCTCAGGGTTTGAAGGATCGATGGATATGGCTGTTTCATAAGCTTTCAGTTCACCATCAGTCCTGCCCAGGTTATAGAGGATATATCCACGGTTGATCCATCCCTGCACATATCGTGGACTTAAAGCCAGTGTCTTGTCCGATGCAGCGAGGGCTTCACTGAATCGTTGTGCCCGGTTTAACCCATCGGCTTTGCCATTCCAGGCTTCATAATACTCCGGGGCAAGAGTGATTGCTTCTTCATACGCATTGGTTGCCTGGGTGTAATTTTCATTTTTCATAAGCATGTTTCCCTGTGCGTACCAGTTAGTAGCGTCAGAAGAACATGCGAACACCGGCAGGGTGCAAAGAACAAAGAGAAGGAGAACGAGAAATCCCGTGCACATTATTTTTTTTGCGTACATAACAACCGATATCATATATGGCGCGGAGCGTCATAAATAATTCTTTAAAATGGGGGTGAGTTAGTGGCCAAGTACAAGAACGCGTCGTGTGAGACTTTTATGCACGCGCTGTTCGTGCTGCTGATGTACCGTCATGTGCTGCCGGGCAATACGGGAAATATCCTTGTGAGTTACCACAACAGCACGCCTCCCTTTTTTTAAGACGCGGGCAATCTGATCCAGTGCATCGGCGTAGAGATTATCCATGGTATCTGCCTTTTTAATACAGACAGACTGCCCATAGGGAAGATCAGTGACAACTGAATCGATCGAATGATCCTGAAACGGCAACTGAGTTGCATCCGCAAGCATCAGTGAAGCGTGTGAAATATTTTGCCGGCTACCCTGCACCATCAATGGATCGAAATCACTGCCAATCGCCGTTGCTCCCAGCAACTCTGCTTCAATAAGAATACCGCCCGTACCGCAGAACGGATCGAGAACCCGATCTCCTGCCTGGACACCTGCGATATTTGCCAGCGTCCGCGCCATTCTTGGCATCATCACACCCGGATGAAAAAAGTCACGTTTCCCGGGATTTCTTGCATCATACCCGGAACGGTTGATTGAGAAGAGAACTTTACCAAAGTAACATTTGTCTTCAGAGAGGATCGCGCGGTATTCAGTCTCGGGATTGTTCAAAGACACCGGGCCCGATATCATATCCCCGATTAACCGTTCGAATTTCTGCTGTGATGAGGGATTATGCTCCTTGCAACCCCCATGAATTTTCTTTGCCCTTCCGGCAAATGGGCGGGTTGTTGTAATAGCCAGTTCTTTGAGTAAATTTTTGAATGCGGGAATACCGGGTTCGCATTCCCCAAGATATTCAAGCACCACCTGGGTCATGGCAAGTCGTTGTGCTTCTTCCGGGTGAGGGCATTCGGCAACCGCAACCTGCAGGCGCCTTTCAAGAATAGTGCCGACACAGGCAAGTTCTGCAAAAGGTAGTGTTGGATTTTCTCCAGAAAGCTCAAAGAGCAGCTTCATCCCTATCCCATTACATGCAAGAACTAAAAATACGTGCGTAAAAAATTAAAAAAGGAAAAGGTGAAAAATATTCTCACTTTTTCCCTTTTTTCTTTCCCATGATACCTGAGAAAAATCCCCCGCCAGCGTTAGAACTGCCTTCCAGATCGGCAAGTTTCTGGTAGAGTTCTTTTTGTTCTCCGCTCAGGGATTTGGGAGTAACAATTTTTATTCGAACGAGCAGATCTCCGGGATGCCCGCGGCGCTTCACTCCTTCGCCACCGATCTTTAATGCAGTATTATACTGTATTCCGGCAGGTACTTTGAGATCGATATGACGTTTGTCCATAGTCTCAATCTCAATCGATGTACCCAGGACCGCCTGCGCAGGAGTTATCTCAATGACCGTCTCCAGATTATCGCCGGTTCTCACAAACCGGTCATGTGTCTGGACATATACTTCGATGAACAGGTCGCCGTTTGCAGCGCCGTAATCACCGGCTTCCCCATATCCCTCCATACGAAGCCGCATACCATTGTCTATCCCGGCGGGGATATGTACAGACATTTTCCTCTTTACGCGGGTATGACCGGAGCCCCGGCAGTCTTTGCAGACCTTCTCAGGGATTTTACCTTTTCCCCCACACTGGGTGCAGGGAGTCATGCGGACAAACTGGCCAAACGCGGACTGGGCAGTCTGTCGCATCTGCCCGGTCCCTCCACAGTGGGGACAGGTATTGAGGCGTTTTGTCTCACTTCCGGATCCACTGCAGGTAGCGCAGGGTTCGGTATGCATCACTTCAATCTCGCGATCTATGCCCGAAACAGCATCCTCAAGCCGGATCTGGATGCGCATAAGAAGATCTGCACCCGGTTGGGGGCCGGACCTTCGCTGCCCTCCTCCAAAGAAATCGAAGATGTCCCCAAAACCGGAGAAGTCGGAAGAGAATCCTCCGCTGCTATGTCCACCTCCGGTATAGGAGCCTTTTGATGCGTTGGTGAACGTATCATGGCCCATATTATCATACTGGCCTTTCTTCTGTTCATCGGAAAGGACACTGTAGGCCTCATTTATCTGTTTGAACTTCTCTTCTGCCCCTTTATCTTTGCACACATCCGGGTGATATTTACGGGCGAGGTTGCGGTATGCTTTCTTTACTTCTTTCTCATCGGCATTACGGGGTATGCCGAGCACGTCGTAATAATCTCCAGCGCCCATATTTTAATTCACTCTTCTTTTACCTTGTAATCGGCATTGACGACATTGTCATCGTCCTTGGTATCCGGGTTGTGCGGAGTACCGGCATCAGCAGACTGCTGTTGTGCAGCCTGGTCTGCCTGAACCTTCTGATAGATCTTGGTGGTCACAGCATATACGGCTTCGGTGAGTGCTTCCATGGATTTTTTGATCTCATCGAGATTATCATCAGCCAGTGCTTTTTTCACTGTCGCGGCACATTCTTCAACCTTTTGCTTGTCTTCAGGTTCGAGTTTGTCACCACTCTCTTTAAGCATCTTCTCGGAAGTGAAGACTGCGGTGTCTGCCTGGTTGTGCAGCTCGATCTCATCGCGCTTCTGTTTGTCCTCGTTCTCAAATGTCTTGGCGGCATCCATCATCTTCTTGATGTCTTCATCCGTGAGTTTCTTGTCACCTTTGATGGAGATGTTCTGCTGGTTGCCGGTGCCAAGATCCTTGGCTGACACATGGATGATACCGTTCGAATCGATATCGAACGTGACTTCAATCTGGGGAATTCCGCGTGGAGCCGGGGGAATTCCGGTCAGCTGGAATTTTCCCAGAGTGAAGTTGTCTTTTGCCAGCGCACGTTCGCCCTGGACTACATGGATCTCGACGCTGGTCTGGCCATCGGCTGCCGTTGAGAAGATCTGGCTTTTCCTTGTTGGTATGGTTGTATTGCGTTCGATGAGTTTGGTAGCAATGCCCCCAAGGGTCTCTATACCCAGAGTGAGCGGGGTGACATCCAGGAGTACAATATCTTTTGTCTCCCCGGTTAAGACTGCTCCCTGAATGCCTGCACCGAGTGCCACACATTCATCCGGGTTGAGTCCCTTGTCGGGTTCTTTCCCGAGAAGTTTTTTCACGGTATCCTGAACGAGCGGGACACGGGTTGAACCGCCAACGAGCAGGACGTGATCGATATCTTTTGCCTCAAGTTTGGCATCGCTGAGTGCCTGTTTGACCGGGCCAACGGTGGATTCAACCAGATCGCCGATGAGCTGTTCGAGTTTTGCCTTGGTGAGATCGATGTTTAAGAACTTCGGGCCACTCTTGTCCTGCGTGATATAGGGCAGGTTGATGTTGGTACTCTGGCGCTGCGAGAGTTCGATCTTGGCATTTTCCGATGCGTCGCGCAACCGCTGCATGGCATAGGGATCCGGGCGCAGGTCGATTGCTTCTTTCTTCTTAAACTCCTCAACCAGGTAATCGGTGACCCGCTGGTCAAAATCATCGCCACCGAGATGATTGTTACCCGCGGTGGATTTCACTTCAAAGACTCCATCTCCAAGCGTGAGGATGGAGACATCGAACGTGCCGCCACCAAGATCGTAGACCAGGACCGTTGCGTCCTGTTCCTTGTCAATACCATACGCGAGAGCGCTCGCGGTTGGCTCGTTGATGATACGCAGGACTTCTAATCCGGCAATCTTGCCGGCATCTTTGGTTGCCTGACGCTGGGCATCATTGAAATATGCCGGGACAGTGACCACTGCTTTTGTAATCTTTTCACCGAGATAGGCTTCTGCATCAATTTTTAATTTCTGCATGATCATCGATGAGATTTCCTGCGGAGTGTAATTCTTATCATCAATTTTGATCTTTTCGCTGCTTCCCATCTTACGCTTGATGGACTGGATGGTCCGCATCGGGTTCGTGACTGCCTGGCGTTTTGCAAGACTGCCTACTAACCGCTCGCCTTCTTTTGTGAAAGCCACAACAGAAGCTGTTGTTCGTCCGCCTTCAGCATTCGGGATCACAATGGGTTTTCCCGCTTCCATAATCGACATACAGGAATATGTGGTTCCCAGATCGATTCCCAGAACTTTATCATTGGCCATATTTTTACCTCCTTTTACTTACTTTCCTTTGGATACTGCAACTTTTGCGTACCGGATTATTTTTTCATGCATACGATACCCCCGTGCCACTTCATCGACAACAATTCCTTCCTTCTCTTCGGAAGGCACATGCGCAATTGCTTCATGTTCTGCGGGGTTGAATGGTTTTTTGAGAGCATCCAATGGTGTGATGCCGTGGCGTTGTAATTGTGAATAGAGCAGGTGCTGGATCTGCACAATACCCTCGCGCAGGTGAGCGTCATCTGTTTTAATTGCCCGTTCAAAGTTGTCGAGGACTTCAATAATATCGACTGCGAATCGTTCATTTGCAAGATTCGTAATCGTTTCCCGGTCACGTGCTGTGCGTTTTTTGAAATTTTCAAAATCCGCAGCTAGACGTAAGTACCGCTCATTGAGTTCGGAGAAAGCCTTCTTCTGCTCATCCAGAGCGGTTGAATCCGCCGGGGTGCTCAAAGGGGTAGTATCCGAAGTACCGGTATATTCATCGCCGATTTTCTCACCACTGCGTTCTGCATCATTCATAGTGCATCCTTTACGTTTTTCTAATATCTGTTGTATTGTAGTTCTATATATACACTCGTATCATTCAAAAACCGCAACACCAGCAATGGCATCCATTTGGTAATTGAGGGGCAAAACAAAGACAATAATTTTTATCGGGCCTGGTGCATGCCCGGATTGAGATTTGAAGTTATTTTAGGATTTATAACAGCCATTATTTTTGCGAGAATACTATCAGGATCTTTTCACGGGAGCTGTTTTTCAATAATCGGTTTGTATCCGGATTCCAACAAATCTGCATACCTTTTTCTTTTCTGTCCTGCATACACTAGACCATGAAGTGGGCACTGCTTTCCGTCTGGGATAAGACAGGTATCGTCGAACTCGCGCGGGATCTTATCAGACAAAAATATAGCATTATGAGTTCGGGTGGTACCGGAAAAACGCTGGCAGAGGCCGGGTTGAAATTTACGGAAGTATCGAGTTATACCGGCTTTCCTGAGATGATGGATGGGCGGGTTAAGACACTGCACCCGAAAGTTCACGGGGGTCTCCTCGGGCGAAGACAGATTGACGATGCCGTCATGGTAAAACATGGCATCAACCGTATCGATCTTCTGGTAGTCAATCTTTATCCGTTCGAAAAGATGTCTGCACAAAAAATGGGGCTCGAAGCCCTCATTGAATATATCGATGTGGGCGGTCCAGCCATGATACGGGCGGCTGCAAAGAATTATCGTGACGTTGCCGTTGTGGTAGATCCGGCGGATTATCCATCAATCACCAAATCCATCCAGGGAAACGGTATAAGTTCTGATGATCGTCTGATTCTTGCAAAAAAAGCATTTGCCCGGACTGCTGCCTACGATGCAGCGATCAGTAATTATCTCAATCGTCTTGACTCGGAATTTCCTGTTACCCTTTCTCTCCAGTTCAATGGAGGCAGGAGCCTGAGATATGGTGAAAATCCTCACCAGCAGGCTGCGGTTTATGGAACCAGTGGCATTGCAGGCACGGAGCCGGTACAGGGCAAACAGATGTCTTATAATAATTATCTCGATGTGAATGCCGGGACTGGTCTTTTAAGGGAGTGTGAAGAACCGGCAGCAGTTATTGTCAAACACAACAATCCCTGTGGTGTGGCGGTCGGGGCACATCTGCTGGAGGCATATATATCAGCGCGGGATGTTGATCCAGTCTCTTCCTATGGATCCGTTATTTCATTAAACCGGGAAGTGGATCGGGTACTGGCAGAAGAGATCTGTAAAACCTTTGTCGAAGTGGTTGTGGCACCATCCTTTTCACCCGAATCGCTCTCTGTCATGAGCCGGAAAGAGACGATGCGAGTGCTCGTTCTTCCCAATCCGTCTCCGGCAGATGAAATACGTAACATTGATGGCGGAGTGCTTGTCCAGCGGACACCCGAATACAAAGAACACTGGGAAGTTATTACGGACAGGGATCCAACACCCGATGAGATGAAAGCTCTCAAGCTGGCCTGGAAAGTCTGCAAACACACAAAGAGTAACACGATCATCTTTGCCAACCAGAATCAAACATTGGGGATTGGCGCTGGTCAGATGAGCCGGGTTGACTCAGCAAAGATCGCAATCGAAAAAGCGTGTAGTTCGCTGAAAGGATCTGCCGTTGCTTCGGATGCTTTCCTTCCCTTCCCCGACACTCTTGAAGTTGCAGCAAAGGCCGGGGCAACTGCTCTTGTTCAGCCGGGCGGATCTATCCGGGATAAGGAAGTTATTGAAGCTGCGAACCGGTTACAAATGGCGATGGTATTTACCGGGATACGATATTTCCGGCATTGATATTTTTTTATAACACGAATAATACTTTTTTAAATCACGCCGGTTTTTGTCAGCAGATCCAGAAACGAAGGGTAAGGATCACCGGGTATGATGATTCCCGTTGAGGTACACTAAGAGGCGGGTCACTTTTACCGAGATAGCATGAACCTTAAGGTACTTTTTGTGTCCTTGTTTTTCCAAGTTCACGCGGTGCGGTTTTTTTGTAAAATGCAGGCCGTGAAAAATTTCTCATGAATCGGTATGCGGTAAATCAGATCCGGGTAAGAGTGGATCTTTCCCATGGCAGTCATTGCACGTTTAAATAAAATCAAATTTGCCTGTTTTTCAGGATTATGAGGTGTACCATACATTTCCCGGTCTTTCCTGTATACACCTTGTTGTACCGGTATCAATCCTGATAATTTTTACACGAGCCTTCTGCAACAGAATAGGGATTTACTTGAACGGGTTGAAGAGATAAAAAAAAGATAAATTAGTTGATCTGTTTTTCGGCCATCTCGCCAACAACAGGGACCATGAATTTCTCTCCCTGGAAGGTTTTGATGATCAGTACCAGCCAGAGGATTACCATGACGAGCCAGATCAGCAGTGAGATTATGCCAATGAATTGAATCATACCAATGACTACACTGATAATGGTAAGGGGAAGGAAGGTAAGAATTGACTGCATTGCATGGAATCTTACTGTTTTGTTATCCTTTTCCATGAGGAGGAAGATAATTCCTGTTAACCATCCAAGTACATAACATGCGGCTGATGCCACGTTCTCGTCAAGACCAAATGTTGCTTTATCCATTTATTTCACCTAAAATTGAGAGTATATCTCGTTTTCTTTAACATTTAAATCATTTGGAATAGCTCGGAGAACATAAACGTTCTGATATTATAATTTTTATTTGAGACCGGGACTCCTTTCTTCTCTGTTACGAAAATTCTGGTATAATCCGCGAAAAATTTATATTTTGCGAAGTTGTCATAGCTTATTTAAATCGTTTGTGGCTGATGAGGTCATGGATGATTAATGAATCACCATTCAAGAGGTTTACGTATTATGGATTACGGACGTATGGTTGGAGAATCCTTTGAATATGCAAAGGAAGCGGTTGTTGGCAAGTGGAACAAGTGGGTAATGCTTATTATTGCAACACTCCTTCTTGGACTCCCTCTCATGGGATATTCAATGAAAGTTCTAGGGGTGAAAAACCCACTCCCGAAGTCGAAGACTGGGGAACACTCTTTATTGATGGTATCACGTACCTGATAGTCGCCCTCATTTACGCAATCCCCCTCCTTATTGTCTGGGTTATAGTCATTGGTGCATCTGCGCAATGATGTCCGGAGATACAACAGCAATGATGGCAGCGTTTGGCGCGATGGCAATAGGGTTGCTTATCATGCTGGTGCTTGGTATCCTCATCGCGGTCTTTGAGATTATCGGTGTTGTCCGGTTCGCCAGGATATGAAGCATTGGAGAAGCATTCAACTTTGGTGCAATCCTCGCAACAATCGGCAAACTCGGCTGGGTCCCCTACATCATCGCAATCGTCGTCCTTGGTGTCGTAGGGATTATCTTTGGAATCATTGTTACCATCCTGATGATGATCCCGCTCCTTGGAGTCCTCCTCTACATCTGCCTCATTGCCCCCTGGACTCTGTTCATCTCCCGCTATGTCTGTCAGCTCTATGATGCTGCCGGTGCGGCATAATCATATCATATTTTTTTAATTTATCATAGGGGATTTTTAAGTAACTGGGGCTTTGTTGAAATCCTCTTTTTCGGGTTATTCATTTATTCTTTGCAGTGACTAGGAGGGTGACCCCCTCTCTCCCCCAGACACCCCTATTGGTCTGGGTTTTTCATCAACTTTCCAAAACCTAATCGCACTATTGGGGGATGCCCGATCGACGGGGGTGGAAGTACGATGTGCAAAGAGCCCCCAAGAGCGACAGTTTGTTTTTTTTTAGGGGTTTCAACAGAGCAGTTTTATTAAACAATTTTCCTTATTAAAACGCATCAATTATCTCCGTTATATCAATAGTCGGACCGTTTTTAACCGGATTCACGATTAGACTTCCCCGTAATGTAACCTGATTTTCAAAAAAAAAATCGTATTCAGTTGAACTTCACAAAAAAGATCAGTAAGCACCCGGTAACCAGAATATACGCAGGATACGGTTACAGGAATTCCGGTTTTTGAAGGAACATCCGGCCCTGCTCATATGCAGATTTTCCCGAGAACGTCGCAATCGTCTTATCTCCATCGCTGATAACAATGACCGGCTTTGCATCATGGATGCCAAAGAACATCTCCAGGAGATCGGTCTCTTCGATCTTCAGACCGCGGATAAGTGAAGATGCAGGTTTAAGGTTCAGGAGTTCCTGTACCAGCAGATCGGGTTCGGTGCGGAAAAAATAATAAAAAACCTGGTACGCATTCAGCTGATCTGATACTAAAAGTTCGTCGTGTATCGATTGATCGAGCGCTTCAATACCCCGGGCCAGATAGGACATATCATCATCGGCATCTTCCAGCAGGCGATCTGCCACGGCAATGAGCCGGGAATACGGGATATCCGCTCCATTTTCACTCATGAACAGTCATTGGATGCCGACACATAAAACATCCCGTACCGGCAACCTAATCTTAAATAAACGGGCACAATCCTTATTCTCCATTATAGGGAATGAATAAAGGTGAAAGATGAGGACCTCGACTGGATGATCTACCACATCATTGCCCGCGAACCTGCGGTACCAACAGAAAAAATTGTTGCCGCAAGCGGACTGGATGCACCCACCATAGAGTCCTCACTTGCCCGGCTCCAGCAGGCACTCCTGGTCGAGCGGAAGAACGATACCGTGCGGGTGCTCAGTTTTGGCGAGTCTCTCATAAAAACCCAGGTAAAATATTCAGACAATCTCCCGTTCATTTTTGAAGACGGCGTGATCAAGGAGAAGAAATGTTTACCATGACAACACACGAAGTCGCCATCCTCCGGATCGGCCACCGCCCTGATCGCGACCAGCGGGTAACCACACATGTCGGCCTCACCGCCCGGGCACTGGGTGCCAGAGGCATGTATCTTGCCGCTGCCGATAAAGGAGTAGTAGAGAGCATCAACGATGTGGTGGAACGCTGGGGTGGCGAGTTCTTTTGCGAGGATAACGTGAAGTGGCGTTCCTGTATCAAGGACTGGAAGGCACAGGGTGGCGTTGTTGCCCACCTTACTATGTACGGTCTCAACCTTCCCGACGTGATCGATGAAATACGGCCCCACAACAAGATCCTCGTCATTGTAGGTGCTGAAAAAGTGCCCGGAGATATCTACGGGCTTGCGGATTACAACGTTGCCGTCACCGGCCAGCCCCACTCCGAGATATCGAGTCTTGCCCTCTTTCTCGACAACCTTTTCTTAGGCAAAGAGTTTGCCTGCGAATTTCCCGGCGCACAGATCAGTATCATCCCGACCCGCGTGGGGAAGCAGACGGTGGAACGGTGAAGGGCCGGGTACTGGTTGCGGGGTTTTCCACGCGCCATGTAGCCCAATCCGCATTCCATGCAGGCTATGAAGTCTGCGCGGTAGACCATTTCTGCGACCAGGACCTTTCCTGGTACACAAAAGACCGGATAAAATTTGAGGATCTTGCCAATCTGCCGGATGCATTGGACCAGATGAGCCGGCGATATGCTTTCGATATGCTGGTCGTCACATCCGGTGCTGAAGAATTGCCCAGTTCCATTCCGCTCCGCGGTACCCCACGAGAACGCGTGGCACGCTTTTTAGATAAACTGGATATCCAGCATTTCTTTGAAGAAAATAAGGTCACCGTTCCCCGCATTCTTTCTGAAGGAGAGTTTCCTGCCATGATCAAACCCCGGTGCGGAGCCGGAGGCTGGCGGAATGCCGTTGTCAGCACTGCTGTTGAACAGCGAGCCTGGGAGCAGCTCTACCCGGATGTTGCGTATCTACGGCAGGAGATGGTAGCCGGGATTCCGGCAAGCGTCTGCTGCGTTGCGGACGGGAAACGGGCTCGTGCGATCGCGACAAACGAGCAGATACTCCAGGGAAAAGGTGAATCCTCGTTTGGATTCTGCGGGTCCATTACCCCGTTCAATCACCCGCTTTCCGGCCAGATGATGCAGTTGGCAGAGCAGATTGCTGCCGCGAGCGGGTGTGTCGGAACATTAGGGATCGATTTTGTTGTTGACGATGAAATGCCTCATACCATCGAGATAAATCCCCGGTTCCAGGGAACGGTTGATACGGTTGAGCGGGCGCTGGGGTGCAACCTCTTCCAGTACCATGTTGACGCATGCGCGGGCATCCTCCCTCAGGCATCCCCCGCGAAAAAACAGGTTGCCGTACGCAGCATCCTGTTTGCGGACCGCAATTGTACCATACACGCCGATCTCAAAGACTTAAAAACCTATATTGCAGATATCCCCCCCCCGGGGTCGTCGTTTGAAGCCGGCCAGGCGCTCGTCAGTGTATACGGATGGGGTGAAACACGCGAAGCTGCAGGTGCCCTGCTGGATAAACATATTAGCACCGTTAAACAATACATACGGTGATGGTTCCTGCAAACGACGTGCTGAGTGATCCGGCAGTAAGGGCATATCTCCACCGCATGGTTGGTGATGATGGGCTCAACCTTCTTGAACGGTTCCCGAAAGAAGGCGAGCACAGCGATGAAGGCCTTGCCGCAAGTACGGGTATCAACTTAAACACCGTGCGACACACGCTCTATACCTTATACGAGAAGCGGCTGGCTGAATATCACCGTATCAAAAACAATGAGACCGGCTGGCTTACGTACCTCTGGCAACTGCGCCCGGATCATATCTACGATGCACTCCACGAGGATATGGCGCTCGTGCTCGAAAAGCTCTCCCGGCGCGAGAAATACGAAGAAGAGAATGACTTTTTCATCTGCAAGGATTGCCACCTCATCTTTACCTTTCCCCTTGCAATGAACAGTGAATTCAAATGCCCGGCCTGTGGAAAGCCGATGGGACATTTTGACAATGAGATGCTGCTAAAATCCTTACAGCAGCGCATCGGCTCAATTAAAAAGTCGCTCGGTCATGCCTGATAAGCTCCGTAAAAAATGCGAACAACTGCTGCGCGAAGCCGGATGCAGCGAAAAAGTAATTGCCCATTGTGGGGTAGTGAGGGACTGTGCGTGTGAATATGCACAACGCAATTCCTCGGTTGATTTTTCCCTTGTTGAAGAAGGGGCACTCCTGCACGATATCGGGCGGGGAAGCACCCACTCGATTGCACATGCCCAGGCGGGTGCCAATCTCCTGCGGGCAAAAGGTTTTCCGGAAAAACTAGCTCGCATTGTCGAATGTCATACCGGAGCCGGGCTGACTGCTGACGAGTGTTCAGCCCTTGGTTTAATGCCACGGGATTGTATACCAACGACAATAGAAGAGAAGATTGTCTGCCATGCAGACAACCTGGTAGCCGGAACGCGAAGGATGACTATAGAAGAGAGTGTCGCGTCATCGTCGTTCCTGCCCGTAAAGTTCCAGGAGATGATGTACCGGCTTGCTGCTGAAGTCGAACTCTTCTGTAAAGAATGAATATCTGGTGAAACGTTTTTTTATTGGACCTGTTGGGTTGAAAATACGGGCACCGACTGGCATTCCTGACATGGAGTATGGTATCGGAATTGCAAAAATACTCCGGACAAACGAACCTGAACGGGTGTTCACACCCGGACCCTGAAAATTTTGTTTGTGATTTTCCCCGCTTCATGGCCTCTCTTCAGGTACAGGGGGGCACGGGTGTCTTTTTTTTTGGTCATTAAATCGCCGGGGGGGCGCCCCGTCGGGGGCGGCGACGTTTATTGCAATGGGATATATGAGGGAAATTAATCAAGAAACACTCCCTTGACACCCATTTAACCTGAAGATTTTTTCACTTACCCCCTTGCGTCACTATCGCTCCGGGGGATACCATAGCGACAGGGGGATTTTGAATATGCTCCTGGAGCGTCCGGAAAAAAAAAAGATCTCAAAAAAAAACAAAAAAATTAAAAGAACACTTCTTCCCGGGGCAGACGCCATTTGGGCAGGGGCTTATCGGCCGCATAACCGATAGCACAGATGACAACCGGGATATATTCTTCGGGAAGGAACAGGACTTCAGCATAGCCGGCAGGATCAAAGCCTCCCATCGGACATGAGTCAATACCCAGGGACTTCGCCCCATTCACCGCATTGCAAAGCGCGATATAGCACTGTTCCCGGGCAAACGCGAGCCGCTGTTCGGGGCTCATCGAACGGATATGCCCTTTCATCATTTTCGTGTACTGCAAGATGGACTCTGTCGGCATCCCTGACCCATTAAGTCCCTTACTCACCCGTTCTACCAGCTGCTCAAGTTCGGTGTTTGCACAGAATACGAGCAGGTGGGAACATGAGGTAATCTGGGGCGGGTCATTGGAATGGGGACGGAGATTCTTTTTAATCCGGCTCGCAGAGACGATCTTGATCTTCCAGGGCTGGAGATTGAATGCTGACGGTGCGTAGCGGATCATATCCAGCAGCGCATAGAGCATCGAATCATCGATCATCCTCCCGTCAAATTCTTTGGTTGCATATCTCTGCATGACAATATCTTTGAATTCCATGACTGTCTCCCGTATGTATCGTATGCTGATGACTTTCTGTTAGACTTTCCGATAGAAAAAATGATGATGAAACTGATAGTGAAAAAAAAAGAATTGATATTTTCCCTCATTTTTCATCAACGATCAGGGAATCTTTGAGTACGCCTTCTGGCTTAAATTGAGCAATAATGCTGTATCAGGTGAATGACCGGTCATCTTTACGACTTCAAACGTGTCTCCTTTTGAGAATATGATCTCTGAAAAGTTGGTTTTTACTCGGGTCTGTACCTGCTGGTTATCCGGACCGGCAATGATGGGATTACTCTCTTTTGTTTTTGTAAGATGTTGTTCCGTTACCGTTCCGGAAAATGCCCGGTTATCTTCACCCAGCCCATTAACGACGAAATCGGTATAGGCAAAATCACTGTCAGAGCGGGCTTGTCGATCTGAACAAAGAATCACATCGGGAATTTTTCCTGATGGGTAGATGGCAACTGAATGAATGATCTCATAGGATCCGTTTCCCCCTTGTGAGGGGAGGATGTACCTTACACTATATCCACTCTGCCAGCCGAGATCCAGGGCTAGTTTGCCCATATCGGACGGGTTTTGTGTCCTGCTCTCCGACAGGGTAAATCCCTGCGGTAGATCTGATTGTGTGAGACCTCGCTGTGCAGGATCAATAACTGGTGCTGTTCCGGTACCCGGAACGATAGTCACCTGCGAGGCGGGCTGTGTACATCCGGCACAAACAATTGCAGCACAGATTACCAGGGAAACAAAAATTGAAGGGGATATCTGCATTGTTATAAATCTCTTTGACAAGGATAAAAAAAAAAACAGGGATATACGTTTGCTTTCGCCCGGCCGATTTTTATCTGCGGGTTATCATCCCTGTTCCGTTTCAAGAACCTTTGATACAATAATAGGCTTTCTTTAAGCCAAGAATCGTTGTTACCGGGCAGGTTGGGCAGATGCATCCCTTCTTCTCAAAGATACAGCCCGCGCTTTTTCCCGTCACACAGAACAGTAGTTCATCATCCGCCCGCATGCACTCAGTGTATGACGGGCAGGGTTCGCAGATACACTTCTTTTTATTTTCCTGAATAATTGGTTTTTGATCCTCGTTCATCGCACACATCCTCTGTCCATCGACCAGCGAGTCCCCAGGGGAATCATGCAGGAGAACAGACCCATAGATAGATAATCAGGACCGTGGATTATTAATTCATGCCTGCGCCCCTTGTCGGAAGGAAGTTTGGCCTCAATATCGTCCCGGACCGGAATACCTGCCGGCAGATCAAAGTGCTGGGATTTTCGGGTTCGAGCCGGCAGCAACCGGGGATGAGCAAGTCGGAACGCCTTCTCCTGCGGGCACTCGATCTGTATAAGGGTTATGGATGCGATACAAAATTCCTGCGACTCAAGGACCTTGTTATCCATGATTGTGAGGGAAACTATTCCGAGAACCCGGATTACTGCACCTATCCCTGCCAGAGCTCGCTGAAGTATGACAATGACCAGATGCAGGAGGTCTACGATGCGGTCCTCTCCTGCGATATCCTGATCCTTGCCACCCCTATTCGTTGGAATAACCATTCAGCCCTTATCCAGAAATTTGTAGAGCGGATGAACTGTATCGAGAACCAGTACTCGTGGTTTGGCAACCGCATGATCACCAATAAGGTTGCATCCCTCATCATCATCGGACATGTAGATGGTATCCAGCACGTTGCCGGTAATCTCTTAAATTTTGTCTCGTGGCTGGGTTTTCACACACCTGAAGTTGCCATCGCATCATGGGTAGGCGATAACGACGAAGACACCACAAAGGATTGGGCATTGATCGAGAACAACACGTACACGCAGGAAGACCTGCACAACATGGTCAACAGTGCGCTCCGCCTTGCCTGCGCTCTCAAGAGTCATACCGCAGCGCAGAAGTGACCGGTGATGCATAAGGGGCATAAAGTAACCATAAATACCATTGGTTTTCAAACTGTAACCTGACAAAAAAAGTAAAGAGGCCCCGGTACCCAATGTTTCCCCAGCGACGGATGAGAAGAGCGCGGACACGGCATATCCAGCCGCTCCTGCGTGAGTGCACCCTGACAAAAAACGATCTCATCGCTCCCCTTTTTGTGAATGAAACGATCAGTTCCCCCCGGCCGATTGACGCGATGCCCGGCCAGTTCAACTACCCTATAGACGGGATTGCGGTGGTTGCCGTAGACCTCTGGAAACGCGGGATACGTGCCGTGCTGCTCTTTGGTATTCCCAAAGAAAAAGATCCGGAAGCGTGCTCTGCTTTCGATGCCGAAGGTGTCGTGCAGCAGGCCGTCCGCAGGATCAAAGCCGAGGTGCCGGGGATAGTTGTGATCACCGATGTCTGTGCCTGCGAATATACCGATCACGGCCATTGTGGGATTGTCGGGGAGGGCCGGAATGGCCTTGATCTCTTAAACGATCCTTCCCTTGAACTGATGAACCGGATAGCAGTCAGCCATGCGGAGAGTGGGGCGGATATTATTGCTCCGTCCTGTATGCTTGACGGGATGGTCGGCTCCTTACGTGTTGCGCTTGACGATGCAGGGTTTGAAGAGGTGTTGATCATGTCCTACTCGACCAAGTTTGCCTCTGCACTTTACGGCCCGTTCCGGGAAGCGGCGGGTTCCGGGTTCTCGTTTGGCGACCGTAGTACCTACCAGATCCATTGCGGCAACAGCCGGGAAGCGATCCTTGAATCCCAGATGGATGCGGATGAGGGTGCAGATATCCTCATGGTAAAACCTGCGGGATTCTATCTTGACATCCTTGCTGATGTGGCCCAGCTCGGCCTGCCGGTCGCTGCCTACCAGGTCAGCGGTGAATACTCGATGATCAAAAGCGCAGCCGAGCGCGGCTGGCTTAAGGAAAAAGAGACGGTGCTTGAAAGCCTGACTTGCATCAAGCGTGCAGGAGCAGACCTCATCGTTACGTATTTTGCAGCAGATGTTGCCGGGTGGCTCGATGAAAAACAGTAACAGCAGCGACTTGTTCGCTATCGCAAAGACCCTGATGCCCGGAGGCGTCAGCAGCCCGGTACGGGCAATCAAACCCTATCCGTTTTATACTGCCCACGCGAGCGGTTCGCACCTGACAACGGTTGACGGGGATACTCTGCTCGACTGCTGCATGGCATACGGTCCGCTCCTTTTTGGGCATGCAGCCCCCCAGGTCCGGCAGGCCGTGGAAGCGCAGCTGGATTACGGGTGGCTGTACGGCACACCTTCCCCGCTTGAACCCGAATTTGCGAAGATGATCACCGACGATCACCCGGACATGGACATGGTCCGGTTTGTATCGAGCGGTTCGGAAGCAACGATGGCCGCCATCCGGCTCGCACGGGGCTTTACCGGCAAACAGGATATCGTAAAGATCGAAGGCGGGTTCCACGGAGCCCATGACGCCGTGCTCATCAAGGCAGGGTCGGGTGCAACTACGATGGGAGTTCCGGATTCAGCCGGTGTGCTTACCGATCTCGTGAAGCACACCCGGCAGGTTGCCTATAATGATCCCGAAGGTCTTGAATCCCTGCTCACCGCCAATACCGATGTCGCGGCACTCATTATAGAGCCGGTGCTCGGCAACATCGGGCCGATCCTGCCGGAAAATAATTATCTCAAGGATGTCCGGGAGATCACCAAGGCACACGATGTGCTCCTGATTTTCGATGAAGTGATCACCGGCTACCGCCTTGGCATTGGCGGGGCGCAGGTGATGTATGGCATACAGCCGGATCTCACCACGCTGGGTAAAATTATCGGAGGCGGACTTCCCATAGGGGCATTTGGCGGACGGCGGGATATCATGCAGCTCATTGCCCCGCAGGGCCCGGTGTATCAGGCAGGAACATTTTCCGGAAACCCGCTCTCGCTTTCGGCCGGTATCGCTACGCTCAATTATCTCCATGATAATCGCATGCTCTATGATAAGCTGGATGCAAAGACGCGTGCGTTTGAAGAGTCGTTAAAGAGTAATGACAAGGGTTCGTTTGTCCGGCTCGGCTCAATGTTCAAATATTTCTTCCGCAGCACCCCCCCGAAAAATTACCGTGAGGTCAAGGAATGCAACACCGATCATTTCGGTCGGTTCTGGAAACGGATGCTTTCGGTCGGTATCTTCCTCCCCCCCTCCCAGTTTGAGACCAACTTTATTTCAACAGCGCACAACGATCAGGATCTCACCAATCTTTCACAGGCGTACACACAATGTCGATAAAGATAGGAACCCGGGGCAGCAAGCTGGCACTTGCACAGACCGAGACGGTCATGAAAAAACTCTCTGTGCTCGGTATCCCCTCAGAGAAGATTATCATCACCACGCAGGGGGATACCACCACCCAGGTCCCACTTCATGCAATTGGTGGGCAGGGCGTCTTTGTCCGGGCGCTGGATGATGCAATCCTTACCGGGGAGATCGATTGTGCGGTGCACAGCATGAAAGATATCCCCGCGTACCGTCCCCACGGTCTTTTCACTGCCGCAGTACTTAAGCGTGATTCCCCCGCCGATTATATAGCCCACAACGGCCCGCTCGGAAATGTAAAGGTGATTGGGACGTCGAGCACCCGGAGGCGTGCCCAGCTGCTCCGGCACGATCCGGATCTCCAGATTAAGGATCTCCGGGGAAATGTGGATACCCGTATACGGAAAATGAGTGATGGGGAATACGATGCGATCATTCTGGCAGAGGCAGGACTTACCCGGCTGGGTATACGGATTCCCGGTGAGCGCTTCCCGCCGGAAAAATTTGTCCCGTCCCCGAACCAGGGTACTATCGCCGTGGTAAGCCGATCAGATCCCTTGTTAATGGAAGTGCTATCCGCGCTCGATCACCCGCAGACGCGTAATGATGTGCTGATAGAACGGGCGGTGATGGAACAACTGGGTGGGGGATGTTACACGCCGCTTGGGATCTATAGCCGGGCCGGTCACCTGATCGCAGAAGTACTCTCCCTTGACGGCACGCGTACCGAACGGATTGAGACGGATGTAAAAACGAACGAGGAAGCACGCGAGCAGGGCCGATTGCTCAAAGACCGAGCACAGGATTTGATCGATGATGCCTGCAAACAACTGGGGATAAACAATGAACGGTAAAGTGTATCTGGTGGGTTCCGGCCCCGGTGGGGAAGGCCTGCTCACGCAGCGGGGCCGGGCAGTGATTGATAAAGCGGATGTGGTGCTGTTCGACCAGCTACCCGGCGAGGAGATTCTTGCATCCCTGCCCGCCCGGGCCGAGAAGATTGACTGCGGAAAGTATGGCGGAAAGCACATGCTGGAACAGGACGAGATCGAAGCTCTTGTCGTGGACCGGGCAAAAGCAGGAAAAACGGTAGTCCGGCTGAAAGGTGGCGATCCTTTCCTGTTCGGTCGTGGTGGCGAGGAACTCGAGACCGTGCGTAATGCCGGTATCGATGTTGAGATGGTGCCGGGGATCTCCAGTGCTTTGGCCGTTCCCGCATCTGTGGGAATTCCCCTCACGCACCGGAAGTATGCTTCGCAGGTGACCATTCTTACCGGCAACGAAGATCCGACCAAAGCCGAGCAGGCCCTTGACTGGAAACTCCTTTCACAGAGCCGGGGCACGATTGTGATCCTGATGGGGGTTGCAAATCTTGGTAAGATTGCCGGTGTGCTCATGCAGAACGGCAAATCTGAGGATACTCCCGTTGCGATCATCGAACGCGGCCTGCGCAAAGACCGTCGTGTGACTATCGGCTCGCTCTCTACTATTGCCGATGCTGCCAAAAAAGCGGGTGTGAAACCTCCTGCGGTGATCGTGATCGGTGATGTAGTGAAGTTATATAATCCGGAGAACCCGGATCTGATACCAGTGGAATTGTGATCACCGATGATTGGAATTGTCAATAAATTCGAAAAACTGATCTATGCAGTGCTCATGGTCCTGCTGATGGTGGTGCAGGTTGCTTCACTGATTGGTCTTATTTTTATCCTGTATGGGTTCCTCTTTGATCCCGACTCCCCTTATTATCTCCAATTCAGCGAAGTAATTGTGGTGCTGGGGGGTTTTTTGCTGGTGCTGATTGGTGTCGAACTGTTAGATACCATCAAGGCATATTTCATAGAAAATACCATCCACGTAGAGATCGTTATTCTGCTTGCCCTTATTGCGGTGGCGAGGAAAGTAATCCTGTTGGATCCTCCTAAAGTAATTGATTTCCAGTACGGGTTTGAATTGATGGGAATTGGTGTTATTGTAGTAGGTCTGGCTGCGAGTTATTACCTTATCAAGAAAGCCGGTATCACCCTTGGTCCGGGCAGAGGAAAGCCGGAATAATTTTTTTTTAAATTCAGGCCGGACAGAATTTCTGTTTTTTTCTCTTTACGGTTAATTTGCCAGGACCGTAGCGTTTTCGCGTGATCGAGTGGGGCCTCCTGTAACGTTGAGGGAAATTTGACGATTTACTCCCGAACCTGTGCCCTCAACGTTTTCCGGCAAACGCCTTCTCCAGCACTGCCTGCGTCAACCGCTCATCACCAAATTCACTACGGACTCAGACGAGAGAATTTCCGGATATAACCCCCAAAACAGGGGTTCTTTTCATCGGCAGGGTCTTACCTATGGCAAAAAAAACGATGCGATTTAAATGCGGCCAAATTGCAGGGTCGATTCCTGATATAATTGCCGTTTTTCAAAAAATACGCCAATTTCAATGATTTTTAAAAATGCGTGGACACTGGTTCATTTTCTGAAAAAAAAAACAGGATCTCCGGATTGGCTAAAGGAAGCTTATAAGAGCCCGGAATAGTACGGGTCTTCCGGATGCATGGGATACGAGTCAGTGTGTCGGATCAGCGGGAGTGAAACATAAGATCCCGGTCACGGACCCTGGGAGGCCTGCATTCACCCCAACCCGTTTCTCCGTCGGAGAGCCACTTCCGGGAAGGGTGTCCCGGCCTCCATAGTGTGCAATATTTACGGAATTCCGGCACAAATATTTTTGAAAGCCTTATTTTGAGCCCAGATAACTCCTGTTTGGGGGTCGGGATCATTCACCCGACGCCCGGCTCTTATCAGCAAGCCGCTTCCGGATCCCTTCCGCCGCAAGGTACCCGGTCGAGAACGCAGCCTGTAAATTATATCCCCCGGTATCTCCATCGATATCCAGCACCTCACCGGCAAAATACAGGTTGGGAACAATTTTCGATTCCAGGGTCTTCATGTTCACATCATCAAGTGCCACACCGCCCCGCGTACACATGGCAACCGCATAACCGCCCGGTGCGGTAACGATCATGGGAAATTCTGTGCAGTTCGTGACCAGCCGCGTTCGCTGTTCCGTGGAAAAATGATTACACTTGAGATCGTCAGGAATGTCTGACATTTTCAAAAGTTTCCGGTTGAGCCGCTCCGGGATCGGGTACCCCGCAAGTATCGTGCTGACATTCCAGGTCCGGTTCTCCTGCACGCGCCGGGCGAGATCTGCCGTGAACTCCTCGCGCTTCATTGTTCCCACAAACGAGAGCTTGATCAGGTCATCCGGCTCGATGTACCGCGATGCATCAAGAATGCCCGGGCCGGATACACCCAGGTGGGTAAAGAGAATATCTCCCTTATAGTCTCCCACTTTTTTTCCGGCTCGCCAGACCGTAAACGACATATCCTCAAACGAGATGCCGGCAAGTGCGGCAAATGGGAAGTTTCGGATCAGCAGGGGGGTGAGAGCAGGTGCAGTTTCACTGACCGTTTGTCCCAGCGATTCGCTCAACCGGTACCCGTCTCCTGTCGAACCCGTCTTTGGATAAGAAGCGCCCCCGGTTGTGATCACGACTACTATGGAGTGATAGGTTGCACGGGGAGTCACGATTTCAAATCCTCCTGTCTGGCGGGTGATGCCGGTCACCGGTTCACCGCAGTGTATTTTGATCCCCCTCGTTTTGCATTCCTCCAGGAGGACTGCCAGCACATCGGCCGACAGCCGGGTTTTCGGGAAGACCTTGCCATTCTCTTCGGTCTGCATCGAAAGCCCGCGGTCCTCAAAAAATTTAAGGAGCGCTTTGTTCGTAAATAAAAAAAGAGCTGGTTTTAATAATTTCCCGTGGTCGCCATAATGGGTGAGGAAATCCCGCACCTCCCCAGTATGGGTGATATTACATTGGCCGGTACCTGAGAGATGGAGTTTTTTCCCCGGCTCGCCCATCTTTTCCAGAAGCAGAACCCTGCTGCCGGGTGCGCTTGCATGAATTGCACAGAAAAGCCCGGCGGGTCCTGCACCAATCACGGTAATATCATACGGCTCCATCACACAACATCCTCCATAGTAGTGCCACCTGCGTACATCTTGAAGTATTGCAAAGTCCTGAAACCGGGGAAACTGTACCCCCATTCCACCCGGTTCCGGCACGTTACACTATCCTTAATCCCTTTAACAACAAAAATCTGATACTCATGGTAGATGAACGGGAAAAAAAGATCATTTTACTTGTCGCATCGCTCGCATCCTTTCTTGTCCCCTATACCGGATCTTCCATCACGGTCGCACTGCCGGCAATGGCAGCCCAGTTCTCTGCTGATGCTGTCACTCTCGGGTGGATCACTTCAGCTTATATTGTATCAGCAGCCCTCTTCATCGTCCCGTTCGGCCGGCTCGCTGACATTTACGGTCGCAAAAAAATCTTTTTGCTCGGTGTCCTGATCTTCTCAATTGCGTCCCTTGCCTCTGCCCTCGCGCCCACGGTTGGCATCCTGATTGCCGCGCGGTTCATCCAGGGCATCGGTGGGGCCATGCTCTTTGCTACATCCGTTGCTATCGTAACGCAGGTGTATGGCCCGGGCGAGCGGGGATGGGCGCTGGGCATTGTCATAGCAACGGTCTATGCCGGTCTCTCCCTGGGTCCGTTCCTTGGCGGGATTCTTACGGATCGCTTCGGCTGGCCGGCAATTTTTTTCATCAACGTACCCCTTGGACTGATCACCATTGCCTTAACCCTGCAGGGGGTGAAGCATGAATGGGCGGATGCAGCGGGTGAATGGTTTGATCTCACCGGGGCAATGGTGTACAGCGTTATGCTCCTTAGCGGGATTTTCGGGATGCTCCTGCTACCGGACCCACGTGGTCTGGCATGGCTGTTTGTCGCACTATGCCTTGGCGGAGTGTTTGTCTGGTGGGAACGGTGGTGTGCCAGCCCCCTCTTTGATCTCAGGATCTTCTCCAACAACCGCACCTTTGTCTTCTCCAACATCGCTGCCATGATCAACTACGGTGCAACGTTTGCCGTTACGATTCTCCTGTCATTATACCTCCAGTATATCCAGGGATTCTCTGCAGAAACTGCCGGTTTTATCCTTGTTGCCCAACCGATCGTCCAGACACTTTTCTCTCCCATTGCCGGGAAGATGTCCGACCGCATCGAGCCCCGCATCGTTGCTACCGCCGGCATGGTATTTACTACGATCGGGCTCTCGTTTTTTATATTCTTAACGCCGACAACGCCGCTTTATGCTATTGTGATTGCCTTAATGGTGCTCGGCTTTGGGTACGCCCTATTCTCTTCGCCCAACACGAATGCGATCATGAGTTCTGTGGACAAGCGGTACCTGGGGATTGCATCCGGCATGGTTGCTACCATGCGCTCACTCGGTCAGGTGCTCTCTATGGCGATCGCCATGTTCTGTTTCTCGATTTTCATCGGGACGGTTACGATCACCCCCGCAGTCTTTCCGGCACTGATGACCAGTGTGACCATCTCATTTTTGATCTTCACCTGCCTGTGCATCATCGGAGTCGGGACTTCGTATGTGCGGGGAACGATCCATGACGTATAATCTGTTTAACCATTTTTCCTGCCAGCCTTTGTTCCTGTCAGCAGGGCCTTAATAAAAAAGAATAATTGCGCTAGTGTGCGTGATGGCCCGGGACCCGGTTACGCAGGGCTTCTGCATAGTGGTGGCGAAGATCGGCGGTTTCTTCCGGTGAAAAATCCTTTTTCTTTGTTGCGTGCAGGTGCTTTTGCATCTGTTTTACGATATGTTCAGCCTCGTGGAAATCATGTACCTCAAGGTATGAGGGGGCTTTTACGACTTCATGCGCATGCCCGCACTGGGGACATAGTTTCCATTTCTGGAAATGATCCACGTACGCAACGGTACTGCAGGAGGGGCACCGGATGATTACGTACATGATAATGTGGTCATATGCGCTATCCTTTTAAAAATATATCGGCGTTTTTTTTTTACCCAGGCCGTATACAATCTTTCTTGAGGTGTCTTTCAAGTATCGTGCAATGATGTTTTTGGCACAACAAAATACTCATATACATACGATTTTTCGTTAAATGTATTTTACTTATAA
>JBAZRZ010000011.1:0-42255 GCA_041662685.1 Methanoregula sp. | reverse complement strand
GGGTACCAACAATGTCTGGGGGAAATATCGAAAGGAGATGACCGACAATTTGGATTTCGTCCGGTATCGTAAACGTTTCCTGGTCAAAACCAAATTCTCTATCCTGAAAAGAAGATACGGGGCTGACCTGAAATCCCGTATATATCAGATCCAGATGAAGGAAATCTCATGTAAGAGCATTCTCGCGAACCTTGACAGGTTCATACGATTTGTTTGGAGCAAGGTTTTCTACAGAGCACCGATTTTCATTGTATGGGTGTGAACCCCTCAGTTCATGCTTGTTTCAACAGAACTAAAAAAAACGATTTCATCCGGGAAAATTTCCCGCGAAAAAATTTATGTCCGGTTCAGCGCGTAATCCACGGCAGCTTCTGAATGGATCCGGGTCGTATCAAAGACCGGGATCTTCACATCGCTCTGGTGGATCAGCAGCGGGATCTCGGTGCACCCCAGGATGACTCCCTGCGCACCCTCCTCATCCACGAGCCGGTTGATAACCCGGACATATTCTGCCCGCAACTCGTTCCTGATATCATTCCTGCAGAGTTCATCGAAGATGACCTTGTTGATATAATCCCGTTCAGTTGCATTGGGCGTAACCACCTGGATCCCGTATTTATTGGCCAGTGCGTCGCGGTAGACGGGTTCCTCCATCGTATATTTCGTCCCGAGCAATGCCACTTTTTTAAGGCCGCTCTTGTTCACTTTCGCTCCGGTTGCATCGTAGATGCGGAGAACGGGGATACCGACCTTTGCCTCGATATCATCTGACCGGGAGTTCAGCGTGTTCGAAGCAATGACAATGAAATCCGCACCGCTGGCCTGCCTCCGTGCAGCATCGAGCATCGTCGCATTCAGGGGGTCCCAGTTCCCGGCATCGGCCAGCCGTTCCTGCTTGGAGAACTCCCCGAACTCGATCGAGTACATGAGAATCTTTGCAGAATGGTCCCCGCCAAGCTCATTCTATACTTTCTCGTTCATGATCCGGCAATATTCTATGGATGAAGCCCAGCTCACCCCGCCGATGATACCGATGGTCTTCATCTCCGCGGGTTCAGTTGCAGCCGGCGTGACGGTCGAGAGAGTGGGACTCACGGTTGCATCCGTTGGTGCAGCCGGATGCGAGGAGGTACATCCGCTGGTGGCGAGGATGAGTAAAAGTGCGGCAAGAAGGATGAGCATGCTGGATATTCTTTTCATAGATTTCACATCAGAGCCTGATGATTAATAAGTCATGCGAAATAGTGTGTGGTCCTGGTACAGCAGTTGCCAGCCACGGTCGTTCACGTTACTCCCCTCCGCTGGTCCGGCATGTCCCTCATCTGCACATCCGGGTGGGGGTATCGCGGCTTACCGGCAGTCCTGCCTCCGGACACTCTTTCCCGGATACACCCTCATAAAGCAATCTTAATAAAACCAGGAACTAAAAATGATTCCTTATGAATAACGGATTCTTCACTCACGGGAAAGGAATACAGATCCCCTGTTTTTTTGCCGTGCTCTTACTCATCCTGGCATGCGGCTGTACCCAGAGCTGTCCGCCGGCTCACCGGCTGACGGAACAGCGGCAGTCACCG
Source organism: Methanoregula sp. (assembly GCA_041662685.1). GTDB lineage: Archaea > Halobacteriota > Methanomicrobia > Methanomicrobiales > Methanospirillaceae > Methanoregula. The sequence goes on along the minus strand of JBAZRZ010000011.1, from coordinate 40,678 downwards.
TAACGCAGCCCGATTCATCGCACATTCTCGTCACCTACCCGGGAAGTCCCCGGACGGATAAACTCGTGGAACTGGAGATCACGGTAACGGACAGCAACGGAAGGGTAACCACCCAGTCAGTGGGTTCACGGCTGGCAACAACCCCTATCCGGTACGGGGCTACCCATACCATCACCGGATCCTTTGACGGGAAAGACCGGGTGTTTATAACCGGCTACTTATCAGACGGTTCACAAAAACCGATCATCGATACCACCATCTGTTTTTTTTTTTAGCCTGCCTCTCCCCAACCAGCAGACGGGGGAAAGTAGGCTCCGGATAGAGATGGCTCGCAGCCGATCTGACGGAAGAGTACTTCCATAAACGGGATTATAGTCCGGAAGAGCCTACTCTCTACAGCATCTATTTTTTTTACTCCAAGACCCCGGTCTTAAAAGGTTCATTTGTGACCGCTGGAAAAGGGCGCATGATCGCAGCATCCCTTGGCATCGATCACGCCACCCAGACACCTCTCGAACAGAAACTCGAGGCACTGGCCGGCATCATCAGCACGTTCGGGTACGCGATGGCCATACTCATCTTTGGCACCCTGTTGATCCGGGGCGTGACGTTCGGAGAAATCACCGGGCTCAACATCGGGACTGCCAACAATCTCCTGCACTACATTATGCTCGCCGCAGTCATCGTTGTCGCCGCAGTCCCCGAAGGTCTCCCGATGAGCGTTGCCCTCTCTCTTTCACTCGCCATGCGCAAGATGACCCGGGCCAACTGTCTTGTCCGGGACTGATTGCCTGCGAGACCATCGGCTCGGCAACAACCGTCTGCACCGATAAGACGGGCACCCTTACAAAAAACCAGATGGAAGTGGTTGCATCATCCGCCGGAAACCCGGTCAGATACGGGGATCTTCCGGGTTCACCAGCGGAATGGATCACCCTGAATGCAGCCGTCAATGGTACCGCACATCTTGAGGATCGCGAGGGAAAGGTGATGGTGATCGGCAATTCAACCGAAGGTGCCCTTAACCGCTGGCTCCGTGAGAATTCGCTCGACTACCAGCAGCTGCGGGACGAGGCCACGGTGACAAAACAATATCTCTTTGACGGAAACCGCAAACGGATGTCCACCGTTATCCATCTTAAAGGAAGATCATACCTGCTTGTCAAAGGTGCACCGGAGATCATCAGCGGGCTCTGCACGGCAACACCCGATCTCTCTGGCGTGAGCGAACTCGCATCGCAGGCCATGCGGACCCTTGCCTTTGCCCACAAGGAGATCACGAATGGCGATGAGAGCGAAACCGGCCTTACCTGGGACGGGTATGTCGGGATACGCGATCCCCTCCGGGATGATATCGCCGCATCCGTTGCCCGCTGCCAGAGTGCAGGAATAAAGATCCGCATGGTAACCGGGGACAACCCGGCAACCGCACGGGCCATTGCCCGGGACGCAGGAATTCTGCAAAAGGGCACGGTCGTCACCGGTTCGGAGTTCCGGTCACTCTCCCTGGATCAGCAGGTCACGGCTGCACAGAGACTCGACGTGATGGCCTGGGCAGAACCCATGGACAAACTCCTGCTCGTCACCGCACTCCAGAAGACCGGTGCGGTTGTAGCCGTGACCGGTGACGGGACCAATGATGCTCCTGCACTCAAACATGCAGACGTGGGCCTTGCCATGGGGATCGCCGGAACCGAAGCTGCCCGGGAAGCCAGCGATATCATCCTGCTTGACGATTCGTTCGGTTCGATCACCAATGCAGTCTTATGGGGCTGCTCGCTCTACGAGAACATCCAGCGGTTCTTACTCTTCTAGCTCACCATTAACTTTCTGCCTGTATCCTCGTCTTTCTCGCTTCAGTCATGGGCTACCCGGAACCGTTCACCATCATCCAGATCCTCTGGATCAACATCATCATGGACACGCTTGCCGCCTTTGCCCTCTGCTCGGAAGCCCCGCATGCGGCGCTCATGAAACACCGGCCTATCGCCAATGATGCGAAGATCATCACGCCGTTCATGTGGATCTCGGTTGCGGTGACCGGCTCGTTCTTCATCATCGGGGGCATGCTCCAGATTGCCACGGGATTCTGGGAGAGATGACCGCAGCGGAGATCAATACCGTCTTTTTTGCAGCATTCATCATCGCTGCGGTCTGGAACGGCATCAACTGCCGGGCGCTTCACGGGAAGATGCCGGCATTTTTCAAGGGCAACCCGACATTTTTTGTCGTGATGGGGGCAGTCGTCTTTGCCCAGATCCTGATCATCCAGTACGGCGGGGCGGTATTCGGCACCGTTCCGTTGTCCCTTAACCAGTGGATAACGATCGTGATCGCCACTGCATCGGTACTGGTCATCGGGTTTCTGTTAAGAACCGGATACCGGTCAGCCAGTGCAGGAAAAAAATCCCTGCCCGGCTAACCTCCTCTTTTTAAATCAGCACGCTTGCGTTTTAGGAATGCATATCCCATCATTTTCCCCCATCTGCCTCATACGGGGCATCATAAGCACGCCGTTGTGTTTATGAAATTGCACCGCCAATAGAATCGGAAATGGATCCCATTTTCTCTCTCATCGACCTCTTCCTTCACTTCGACAAGTACCTCCCGGGCATCATCGACACCTACGGCATGTGGACGTACCTGATCCTCTTTGTGATCATCTTTTGTGAGACCGGGCTCGTAGTATTGCCCTACCTTCCCGGAGACTCGCTCCTCTTTGTTGCCGGGGCGATGGCAGGAAGCGGGTATCTCAATATCGAAATCCTGCTCATCACACTCTTTGCCGCTGCCGTGATCGGGGATACCGTCCATTACTGGATCGGAAATACTACCGGCATGAAAGTGCTGGAAAAGAACTACTCGCTTGTCCGCTGGGAACACCTGGAAAAGACGCAGGAATGTTTTACCCGCTACGGGGGCATTACGATTGTGATCGCCCGGTTCATTCCCTTCATACGGACGTTTGCCCCGTTCCTTGCCGGTGTAGGTAAGATGAGATACCGCTGGTTCCTTACCTACAACGTGATAGGAGCTGCCCTCTGGATCCTCTTCTTTACCCTTGCCGGGTATTTCTTTGGCAGCATCCCCATAGTCCAGCAGAACTTCAATTACGTGATCTATGCGATCACCGGCATCTCACTCTTTGCCGTTGCATCGATCGTTGTCGGGGTGTTCCGGACCATGCAGACCTGCCCGGTGGATGACAACAAAGAGCAGTAAAACCGTATTGCCCGCACCGCAACGTCCATCAACTTTACCGATCATCCCTTTGCATGGATGAAGGGACTGAACCGGGGAGAGCCACCTTTGCTGCCGGCTGCTTCTGGGGAATCGAAGCGGCCTTCCGCCCGATTAAGGGAGTGATTGAAACAGCGGTGGGAATCATCTTTGATCCTGCCGTAGTGAGCTACGAAAAACTGCTGGACACGTTCTGGAGCATTCACGATCCAACGCAGGTGAACCGGCAGGGGCCGGATATCGGCACAAGTTACCGGTCGGCAATCTTTTACCATTCCCCGGAACAGAAAAATCAGGATGAGGCGTCAAAAGCCCGGCTCGCCGCTTCCGAAAAATACCGGGGGAAAACTATCGCCACCGGGATTGTCCCTGCCCGGCAATTCTGGAAAGCTGAAGATTCTCACCAGCAATATTATGAAAAATGCGGGCGGGGATATTGCACCAGACCGAAATGCTGGGAATAATGTTTCATACTTTCTGGTGGAGGGTGGCACTCCGCCCGATCTTCTTTTTCACCACATCCCAGGTTTTCGTGATCAGGAAGCTCTCCTCCATGAATCCAATCATACGAACAAATTTCTTCATCGGGATGGCCATCGTCAGCATATCGGGCTGTACGCAGGGCCTGGCGGAAGGATCGAACATGCCCAGCACAACCCGGGGATTTTCCTTCTGCTGTTCCAGCCACGGGTAATGTATGATGGAACTGCACCCTGCACCCATTGGGCAGATCACGCCGTTCGGATCGGTCTGGTCGAAATTCGCAAGGGTGAAGAGCCCGGATAGCACTTCGGGACGGGCAAAGAAGCACAACACTTCGGGAGTGTCACTGGCAGCCAGGTGATCCCAGCGGATAAAGACGATCCTCTTTCCTGCCGACGGGAGGGATTCTATGGTCTTCTGCCATTCATCAACCAGTTCAGGAGTCTGCTTGTACCGCTCTCCTTCCACACCACCCGGGATGCCATGCGAGAGGAAGTTGCGGAAACCCGGTGGCCGTTCCGTTGAATCTCCTGAATAAATAAGACCCCCGCGACAGGTAACGGACTGTGCATCCAGCGCAAGAGAAGTCCCGTTCCTGACCCGGCCAATCTGGCAGATAATACATCGCCAGCCATTTGGAGGTGGAATGTTCTGCACCGTCCCGGCGTCTTTGCTGAACCCGAATGTGATCGGCAGTTTTGCACCGGAAAAATAGTTCTGCCATAAGGCAATGAAACGATCCCGCAGTTCGATATCCATGCAGGAAAATATCCCCTCCTAGGTAATAAGGGGATCTTTAAAAAAGTATCAGGGATTAAAATTCAGTGTCCGTGCTTTCCGAGGAAGTACACCCCGATGCAGATCAGGCATATCGACACTGCCATGGCCAGCATATCGAGGGATGTGGGTAATATTTTGGTAAAGTCCATGGAAAGAATCCGTTGGAAGAATGTCACAATCAGTACCATGATGATGACTTTGAGGATCTTGTTCTTGAGATCGTCGAGATTTTCGATATCTAATATGCTCCCGAACCCACTATCAGCCCGTGCAATATCAATTTCAGAGATAAAGAGTTCATAAATACCGAAACTGAAGATCAGGAGGACGAGACCAATCAGGTAAAAGTCCACAGCCCCAATGATCCCGATCAGGATTTCCACTTTGTCGACCGAGTCGGAGTCCTTGACGAATCCGACAAGAACGTCGATTATCTCGATCGAGCCGGCAAGGAACAGGACAATTGCGGCGAGTGCGCTAAAAATTACACCGAGAATTACAACGAAACGCACACTCCAGAGCCCCCATTCGAAGAAATGCTCAATAATACCCTGTTCGGCAAGAGCTTTTCCGCCATGTGCAGAAGGTTTTGGTGTGTCTGCTTTTTCCATACTATATCCCTTTGTTGCACCAGATATTGTCCGCAATGGAATAACAATATTTGTTGAGGGGAAACACGATTCACTGGACCTTAACATCGGATGGCGTTTTGAGATCTGGTGGGGACGTCACACTCCCAGCCTTTAAAAAAACCCGGATTGAACAGGGGGGTGTTAAAAAAATACGATTCCTGTTGCCACAAGCATACGGGCATAGGAAAATGGCCGAGCCCGTTTCAAAGAAAAAGATCAGAACATCTTCTTCTTCCACATCCATATGCCAAGACAGAGTGAGATCATACAGGAGATCCCGAAAACGAGCCAAAAGGCAAATGGATTCGTCATCGACAGGGGAAATCCCCCTACGTTCATGCCAAAAAAACTGGCGATCATGGTAGGCACGGCGAGGATGATCGTCACCGATGCAAGGAATTTCATCACGATGTTGAGATTGTTCGAGACGATGGTGGCAAAGGTCTCTGTCATGCTGTTTAAGATGTGGGAATAGATCTGGGACATCTCCATTGCCTGCTTGTTCTCGATGATGACGTCTTCGAGCAGCTCTGCATCCTCTTCATACATCTTTAACGGTTTTGTCCGGAGGATCCGTTCGAGAACCGCTTCGTTGCTCTTTAAGGAAGTTGAGAAGTAGATCAGGCTCTTTTCGAGTTCCATCATCTGGAAAAGTTCCTCGTTCTTCATGGAGCGGTGGAGATTGACTTCAATACGTGATATCGATTTCTCGATCTGGCGGAGATGGTGGAGATAGTTGGATGCATTCCGGTAAAAGATCTGGAACAGGAACCGGGTTTTTTTGATCGTGCTGAAGTGACGCACCTTTCCGGCAATAAAGTCATCAAGGATCTGGGTCTGCCGGCTGCACACCGTGATGATGTGATCATTGGTCATGATGACACCCAGCGGGTGAGTGGTTAAGTTATTGATCTCTGCATTGGCATTGGTAACCGGAATATCCATCACGATGAGTGCTACTCCCTCGTCATAATCAATACGGGGGCGTTCTTCATCATCAAGGGCCGCCTTTAAAAAATCCGGAGGAATAGTGCATTTCTGGGTAACTGCGAACAGTTCTTCTTCAGTAGGGTTGAACAATTGTATCCAGCAGCCGGCCTCAATTACCTCTGTCTTATCGGTGACAGGGGGTTCGGAGTCCTTCCGGGTCTTAAAAATCTGCATCAAGGTGCGGTCCTCCCTTTTTTTATTGATAGATAGCCCCATGAAGGGGTTGATATTCACAATACTACTGAGGGTGTTTACCTTTCTCCTATTTATAGAAAATTTTTGTGCATTTTTGTGCATTGATACGGGATGGATTTAAAAAGAGCGGGTAATCGTTTATTTCCCCGTAGGATCTTAAAAAAAAGTCCCCGGAACGGATATGGGTAGTATTATTCAATGATTCCGGAAGGAACGGATAGGGAAAAATGCAGGGGTAAGAGAAATCGGGGGGCAGGTCAACGGGACTTATTGGTAATTGACGGAGATTGCACAGGTCGGCATCCACACCCGGAGAATAAAGTCGCATAAGCCATCGTTGACTTATTTATTTTTCGCCCTTCATATTTTTACCCCGCAGCAGCCGGTGGTACGCCACGGCAAACCGGTGAGCCTCATCGCGGATCTCCTGCAGGTACCGTAAAGCCATTCCTTTCGGATCAAGGTGACGGGGGAGCATCTCTTCGGGAAGGTACACCTCTTCTTCCCGCTTGGCAAACGCAATCACCGGAATTTTCCGTTCGAGACCCATGAGCACTGCCTGGGCAGCAGAGAGTTGTCCTTTGCCACCATCAATGACGATGAGATCGGGCATCTCTGCATTTTCGATGGTGAGTCTCTGGTAACGTCTTTTTACCACTTCGGCGATGGATGCAAAATCATCGATCCCTTCCACGGTCCGTATCTTAAACCTGCGATAATTTTTCTTGTCGGTAGTTCCGTCACGGAACTGCACCATCGAACCGACCATGGAGGTACCTGACAGATGGGAGATATCGAAACATTCGATCACATGCGGGGTGTCGGGTAGCTCAAGGACGGCCTGGAGATCTCCGGTCTTTAACGCCCCGCGCCGGAAACTGAGCCCGATGTTGATGTACACCAGATCGAGCAGCTTCTTCTTCTCGCCGATCTTCGGGACGGTGATCTGCACTGCGCTGCCCCTGCGTTCAGTGAGATACTCGTTAAGTACGGTATCGACTTCATGGGAAAGGATGAGTTCAGTAGGAGGCGGGTGATCCGCATAATACTGGACAAGGAATTCCTCAAAGAAATCTTCAACCGCTTCAAAGGAATATTCCTGTTTTTGGGTAAGCGAGCCTTTCCTGACGGCAAAAATTATCAGCGAGACCGTTCCATCGGCAACCGTGTATGCAATTACGTCCTGATCGCTCTCTTTTGGCCGCTCGACAGATTGCCGTTCCGACAGGCGCTCGACTGCGCCTATCTGATTACGCAGGGAGAGCGCTTTCTCGTATTCCTGGGAAGCGGAGCACGCGGCCATCTCATCACGGAGTTGTTTTACGAGTTCACCCCCCTTTCCTTTGAGCAGGGAGGCAGCCATTTCTACCTGAATGCGGTACTCTTCCTGGCTGATTGCACCAATGCAGGGAGCACTGCATGACTGCATATGATACCGGAGGCATGCACGTTTAGGAAGTTTCCTGCACGAGCGGAGGGTGAACGTGCGTTTGATCACACGAAGAACAGCGTCACGCTCTCCCGACGACACAAACGGACCGTAATAGGCAGCTCCTTTGGTTCTCTTCCGGGCAATCCCGATGCGGGGAAACGAATCGCTGCTGATCTCGATATAGGCAAACCGTTTCGCATCCTTTAAGTCGATATTGTATTTCGGCTGGTGCTTTTTTATCAGGTTATTTTCTAAAAGAAGCGCTTCAGTTTCAGTTGTGGTCACCAGAAAATCAAGTGAGGCGATCCGTTCGACCAGTTTTGCGGTCTTGGCGTCGTGATCGGTCTTCTGGAAGTAACTTGTCACCCGTTTTTTGAGATCTTTTGCTTTGCCCACGTAGATGATGGTGCCGGCTTCGTCAGAAAAAAGATAGCAGCCGGGGGCGTGAGGAAGATGGGTGAGATCGATCATACGGACTTGAGCATGGGTTTTAAGAACTCCCCGGTATAACTGCCTTTGACCTTGGCGACCTGCTCCGGGGTTCCCGTTGCCACGATCTTCCCGCCACCGTCACCGCCATCAGGCCCGATATCGATGATATGATCGGCAGACTTGATCACGTCAAGGTTGTGCTCGATCACCACGACCGTGTTGCCCTTCTCCACCAGATCGCCGAGCACCTTGATCAGTTTCTTCGTGTCATCGAAGTGGAGCCCGGTGGTGGGTTCGTCGAGCAGGTAGAGCGTCTTTCCGGTCGCCCGCTTGGCAAGCTCGCGGGTGAGCTTGATCCGCTGGGCCTCGCCACCGGAGAGCGTGGTGGAACTCTGTCCGAGCTTGATGTAATCAAGCCCCACGCGGGAGAGGGTTTCGAGTTTGGTCAGGATGGAGGGGATATTGGTAAACAGGGCGAGGGCTTCTTCCACGCTCATATCCAGAACATCCGCAATTGATTTCCCCTTGTACTTCACCTCAAGGGTCTCGCGGTTGTACCGGGAGCCCTTGCACTCCTCGCACTCGATATAGACATCGGGCAGGAAGTTCATCTCGATCCGGATCAGCCCGTCACCCTCGCAGGCCTCGCACCGCCCGCCCCGGATATTGAATGAGAACCTGCCGGGTTTGTAGCCCCGCATTTTTGCTTCTTTCGTCTCAGCAAAGACCGTCCGGATCTCGTCAAAGACTTTGGTGTAAGTGGCCGGGTTGGACCGGGGGTTTTTGCCGATGGGGGACTGGTCGATGACAATTACCTTGTCGATCTCGGCATCGAAAACAATCTTGTCGTGGAGTCCCGGCTGATCCCGCGACTCGTTGAGGATCTGCATCATGCCCTTATAGAGCGTCTCGTACACGAGCGTCGATTTCCCGCTCCCGGAGACACCGGTGACGACCGTTAAGAGACCAATCGGGAACTTCGCATCGATCTTCTTTAAGTTGTTCTCGCGGCAGCCTTTGACGGTGATGAATTTGTCGGACTTACGGCGGCTTGCCGGAATATCGATCTTTTTCGTGCCGGCAAGGTACTGGCCGGTTAAGGACTTCTTGTTCTTCTGGATCTGCGGGGGCGTTCCTTCCGCAACAACTGCACCCCCGTGAAGACCTGCCCCGGGCCCCATGTCGATCAGGTGATCCGCCGAACGGATCATATCCTCATCATGCTCCACCACAATGACGGTGTTGCCGAGATCGCGGAGAGTCCGCAGGGTCTCGATCAGTTTCCGGTTGTCCCGCTGGTGCAGGCCGATGGAAGGTTCATCGAGCACGTAGAGCACGCCCATCAGGTTCGAACCGATCTGGGTGGCGAGCCGGATACGCTGGGCTTCCCCTCCGGACAGGGTGCCGGCATTACGGGAGAGGGTGAGGTATCCTAGCCCGACCTTTTCCAAAAATTCAATACGGGAACGGATCTCCTTGATGATCTGGCGGGCTATCTCCGTCTGTTTTTCCGTAAGTTTGAGCTCATTGAAGAACGCGATGCTGTTGCTGATGGAAAGATCCGTGACATCGATGATGGACTTCCCCTGTATCCGGACCGCACGTACTTTATCCTTGAGCCGCTGGCCTTTGCACGCCGGGCAGTCAAAGATCCGCATATAGTCTTCCAGCTCCCGTTTCCGCCACTCTGACTGGGTCTGCAAATACAGCCGGGCGGTCTGGGGGAGGAGTCCTTCCCACTCCCCGTTATGAGACCACTGGGCGTCCCCGTTCTTCATGCTCATGGCAAAATGCATCCGCTCCTGCGAACCGAACATCAGGGCATTGTACTGCGTTTCGGTGAGATCCTTGATCGGGGTTAAGACATCGAACCCGAAGTGCTGTGCCACCGTTGCGAGATACTGCCCCCGGAACCCGTCCATCGGGTTGCGGTACGGGGCAACGGCACCGTCCGCAATGCAGCGGGTCTTGTCCGGGATGATTAAGTCCGGGTCGAACTCCATCTTCACGCCAAGACCATGACAGTCCTCACAGGCCCCGAACGGGCTGTTGAACGAGAACATACGGGGCTGGAGCTCTTCAAAGGCAAGCCCGCAGACCGGGCAGGCCATGAGTGAAGAGTAGGTAGACTCCTTTTCATCCTCTCCTGTGACAAGCACAAGTCCTTCGGATTTCTTGAGTGCATTCTCAATCGCTTCAACGAGACGGGAGCGATCGGTTGATGCGAGCCGGTCGATCACGATCTCGATATCCTGCTTCTTGTACCGGTCGAGGCTGATCTCCTCATCGGTCCGGATGATCGTCCCGTTCACCCGTACCCGTGCGTAGCCCTCCTTGTTGAGATCTTTTAAGAGCTGCTGGTACGTGCCCTTCTTCTGCCGGACTACGGGGGACAGTATCGTAACCTGACCCGGGTGTTCTGCGGCGATCTGGTCAGCGATCCGGTCGGGTGTCTGGGAGGCAATCGGAATGTTATGCTCGGGACAGTAGGGGGTCCCGATACGGGCGAACAGCAGGCGGAGATAATCGTAGATCTCAGTGGTGGTTCCCACCGTGCTGCGGGGATTCTTGCTCGTGGTCTTCTGCTCGATCGAGATCGCAGGGGACAGCCCTTCGATGCTGTCCACATCCGGCTTGTGCATCATGCCGAGGAACTGGCGGGCGTACGTGGAGAGCGACTCAACATAGCGCCGTTGTCCTTCCGCGTAGAGAGTGTCGAATGCGAGCGTTGATTTTCCGGAACCGGATACTCCTGTAATAACAACGAGCTTGTCGCGGGGGATCTCCACGCTGACATTCTTAAGATTGTGCTGGCGGGCACCTTTGATAATGATGTTCTTCATTCGTGTGCTGTACGAATCGGCACAGGAGCTTATCAGGATGAGGGTTGGGGCATGAAAGTAATGCGGGAAGGAAGAACGTTATGAAGAATTCTCTTTTGCAAAACAGGACTTCGACCAATGGGAAATCATACTATTTGCAGGCTTTTAAAAATCCACAGAATTGTGCAGTCGGGTCTTTTTTCAATCGGTTACTTGAGCGACATTAATTATTCACCGTCCCGTAATACTAGTGAAAGGCGGGGGCAAAAAAGGGTAAAAAAAGTAATAATCATCGGTCACCGGCAGCCGGATACGGACTCTATCGCGAGCGTGACGGGATATGCAGCGTTTTTAAACCTCGCTGAACCGGGGCGGTATATACCTGCCCGTGGTGGGGAGCTGAATGCAGAGACCTGTTTCGCGCTTGAGACGCTCGGTATCAAACCCCCGGTCCTTATCGACAGCATAGAACCCCGGGTCTCTGACCTTGCGATCCATCGTATCAGCGTTACACAGGATGTGCCGACGGTTGATGTCGCCGCTCTCATGGATACCCACGATATAAGGAATGTGCCTATCACCGATGAAGAGGGAAAACTTTTAGGAATCGTGGGTGAGCACGGGCTCGCACAGGCCTATGTCCAGCGGCGAAAAATCGGCGAACTCGCTATCACACCCCTTCCTCTCAATACCCTTGCCCGGATCCTGAACGCACGCGTTATCGTGAGGGCCGCAGAAACGCTCGAAGGCCGGGTATCCATTGCAATCGATGCACCCACCACCGTCTTAAAGAAACTAACGAATACCGACATTGTTGTGACAGGAGACAACGAGCCAATGCAGCGGACGCTGATCGCCTCGGGCATTGCGGCACTCATCATCGCTGACAAGGCCCCGGTGAGGGAACAGGTCCGAAAGGATGCACGGGAAAAGGGCGTTTAGGTGCTGGCAACCGATCTCGATGCGTTTGGCGTAGGCACAATGATCAACCTCTCTCTCCCGGCAGGCATGGTGATGGAGACCGACATCCCCCGCCTCTCACTCGATGATACGCTCGCACACGCAAAACAGATCATATATTCATCCAAGTTCCGTTCCGCGTGCGTGGTGGAAAAAGACGGGACGCTCCGGGGCATCGTTACAAGGACTACGCTCCTTGACGATGTGGATAAACCGGTCATTCTCCTCGACCACAACGAATTTGCCCAGGCTGTGGAGGGTATCGATACCGCAGAGATCAGCGAGATCATCGACCACCACCGTCTCGGGGTCATCTCGACATTAAAGCCGGTCAGGTTCCTCAATGACCCGGTCGGTTCCACCTCAACGATCATCACAAAAAAATACGCTGACAGTGGCATCACCCCTACACCGGCACTTGCCGGTATCCTTCTCGCCGGTATCCTTCTCGCCGGTATCCTTTCCGACACCCTGATCTTAAAAATGTCCACAACCACTCCTGAAGATCACAAAATGGTGACATACCTTGCAGGGATCACCGGTCTTGACCCGGTATCCTTCGGAACACAACTGCTGGAGCGCGGGATGAATCTTGAGGGGGCAACGATGGAAGATCTGCTGGTGCGGGACACAAAACGCTACGAGCTCTTCGGAAAAAAGGTGATTATTTCCCAGGTCATGGTAACCTCGTTTGTATACCCGCAGGCACATGCAGAAGAGATCCAGCAGGAACTCGCACGGTTGCGCATACAGCAGGGTACTGACATCTACCTGGGATTACCCGTGTCATGGAGAAAGGAAGCGAGCTCTTTGCCTCTGCTGAAAGCGGACTCCTGACACGGCTGGGCCTCAAGGACCAACCCGTTCATCTGGCGAATATGATGTCCCGGAAAAAGGATCTTATCCCATGGTTTGGGGAAAAACTCCGTTCAGCCTGAATACACTCCCGGGTATTTACAGGGGATTTTTGGGTTTTAAAAGAAACCTGGGGAAAGATTACTTTTTCCCCTCGACCCTAAATACTCCCGGCTCCAACACTTCCAAAACAGAGGGGTACACATGCCAATAGTAGTTCTCAAGATGAAGAAAGGTGCATCAACCGATCAGAAACGCAGGATCGTTCGCGAATGCACCGATACGCTCTGCTCAACGCTGAGACTGGACAAGAATCTCGTTACAATCATGATCGATGAACATGATCTCGAAAATATCGGAAAGGCGGGAAAACTCCGCTGCGATCCATAACATTGAGCAAATTTCTCCTTTTTTACTGCATCGTTAAAAAGACAGGGCGCCCGCTCAAACCAGCGCCCATATAACCAAGGCAGCAGGGCTTCTATGCCGGTTCAGTCTTGCAATCTTCCTTTCCATTTGTTACAAAAAAAATTCAGCGATCCCTGCCAGCCCTGCGTTCACTGTAAGGGATCTCGGTACTCCGCCCCTTTGAGAGTTTCTCCCGTTCACTCCGTACCTTCTCGAAACGTTCGCCAACGGAGATATCAGCACTTTTCCCGGCTGAAAACCGTTGCTCTTCATCCTGTTCCGGATGCCAGCGTTCCTCAAAGGAGATCTCGCTGCTCTGCCGGGACGAGGGGACACGCCCACGCGGGATATCATGCCCTGTGGTATCACAGTCAGAGATGAAATCTATGCCTGCATCCGCCAGACTGCCAGGAGAAGCCCGGGCCGGTCGTGCATCCTGCCGCAGTGCCAGAACGCGCGAGGCGGGTTCCTGCCCTCCAGTCATACCCGTATCTGCAGAAGTATGTCGCATGCCCGTGAAAGCATAGGGACTCCGGCCGGATGCTGCGGTTCCCCTGCCCCGGATCTTCGTTACCTGTTCCTGTATCACCTCTTCCCGGTCAGATGCGCTCCATTCGGTAAAGACCAGGAACTGCAGGAATGCTTCAGGCTCACGGAAGAGCGAGGCATTGATACCCTTGAACATAATGGTCCGTTCAACATCCCCAAACCACCCGCCCGTCCGTTCCGTTATCGTATCGTTCCCGGGTTCGAAGATAAAAACCCGCTCGATCTCGCCATTACGCCCCCACGCGGTTTCAGCAATCCCGTTCGCCTCGAACGTGAAAGTCTTCCCGACCTGTCCGTGCTCACCCCCTTCACGGACGACAATCAGCTGGCAGCCCTGCTCGTAGCGGAAGGTCCGTGGACGGCTTCCGAAGGAGAAGGTCTCTTCAAGCATCCCCATCCGGTCAAAGACGAAACGCCGCAGGATCCGGTCTGATCTGGCGGGATCGTGTTCGGTCATTATATCCGAGGATGGATCAAAGCGGTAGAGCCTTTTTATGTTCTTTCTCCCGTCAAGTACCCGCACACCGCCATTGCCGTACTGGTAAAAGCGGGATATCGTATCATTTCTGCGGGTTCCTGCATACTCCGTGATGACTGCATCGGTCATAAGTGCCCATTCACTCCGAAACTATTCCTTAATCTGATTCTTCTCCGGGGGTAGAAATAGTTTCTTCTCTGTGAGGGGGCCTGATTCAGCCGGACAAAAAAAAGAGTAACCTTCATGCATTCATATTGCAAATAAGACAGTGAAATGTCTGATGAGAATATAGCATCGGAACCGGTATGCATCAGCCCGGTTCCTGAAAGAACACTTCATCTTGCAAAGTGGAGCACCCGGCTCTGGGCCTGGCTCGTAGATATCATCCTCGTTATCCTCTTCTTAAACATCGTTCGCGGCCTCTTTGAACCATTCTGGAGACTTCCGCTGCTCTGGGATTACAGGCACTGGGAGATCTTTGCAATAGGTTTTGAGACCGTCTTCTTCTTTTTGTACTGGACCGTGATGGAGGGGTTCCGGGGACAGTCTATCGGCAAGATGGTGATGAACTTAAAAGTGGTCAACCGTGACGGGACAAAGATCCACTATGGCACTGCAGCTATCGAAAGCATTGGAAAGGCATTCCTCCTGCCACTGGACTGCCTCATCGGATGGCTTGCGATGCCCACTACAAAACTGCGGGTCTTTAACCGGATATCCAATACCATTGTGATCAAGACCGGTTACAAGGAGCCCGACGGAATCCTGTACGTAAAGGAAAAAGAATAATTTTTAGCGGGCAGGATCGGTTTAATTCCCGTACTACCTGCCGCTGTTGAGACGACAAATCTTTTTTTCATAAACCGTTTGGTTTTTTTTAAACCGCTGCATTCACTTCGTGAAATAAACCGGGTGGTTAAGGCAGGTTTATTGGCTCCCAGGCACCATCAAATCACAGGTACGTGCATATGGCCGATATCGAATCACTCTACAAAAAAGTGGATGACAAGATCTTGATCGAAATCAAACTCTCGTCGGTCATGCAGCTCTTCAACTCGTTTGATCCTGCCCCATTCCACGAAAAGGAACTCGATACTGCCGCAGAACACTACACTATCGATACGGTCAAGGACTTCCCCGCAAATACGAAGTTCAAAATGGTAATCTACGTACCAAAGGAACTCGCAGAGAGCGAGCAGGCCCATAAGATCAAACCCGCTATCCAATATCATTTCAAATTCCGCATGATGGGTGCAGACCGCAAATTCCGCTCGCATTTCCGGTATGGCAGAAGTACGATGCTGATCGGTCTTTCTTTCCTGGCCATCACCCTTTTCGCCCGTCAGATGATTTCTACGATAAGCCATGACCTGGCCGCACAAATAGTTGCCGACGCTCTCCTGATCATAGGGTGGGTTGCCATGTGGGAACCGGTCACGGGACTCCTCTACGAACTCTGGCCAATCATCCAGACGAAAAAGGTGTACCAGAAGATCAGCGAGATGGAGATCGAGATTGTCCCTTCAAGCTGAGTTACCAGGATAACCTGCGTTTTTTTTGTCTGCGACACCTGTGCACGCGTGGCGGCCGGTGATACTGGCGGGTTATTAAGGAACAAAAACCGGGCTCTTCAATGTTTTATTGGGGTAGATCCATACTATCGATCATAAAAAGAGGCAGCTGGAAAAATATTCTCAATTGTACCCGCTCACCTGTTGACGTGAAAGAGGATTGCCTGGGGCTCAACGGACAAGATATTATTTTGAGGAATCCCTGTGTGCAGCCATCTGTTCGTAACAGACAGGACAGAGCTGTTTCTTTTTACGGTCGAGCTCATCAAGAGTATCGGGTTTGAACATCACGCATTCCCGGTTGGAACAGTGCCCGAGACCCAGCAAGTGCCCGATCTCATGTGCACCCTCCTTGACAATCCGGTCTATCGGGTCATCGTCACTGCCAGAAAGCCCGTAATATTCATTTCCCAGACGGGCCGATGAGACCACAGCCACACCCATAGATTCCCGGGCAAGCCCGAAGACAAAACTGCTGCCGTTTTTGAACAGATCCTGATGAACTACTAGCAGGATAGGATCCTCAATCTCATGGCGGAGTTTGTAGGTCTGGATACTGTCAAGAAGAGCCACCGCATCGATCTGCCTGCGCTCAGTCACATAGCCCATCATGCGCACATGGTTATCAGAAACAGTTGTGGGCACACCAAGCACCGCAGAGATTTTCCGTGAAACGGGCATCTGGAGCCCGGCGGGTGACTGGGCATCCCAAAAAATATTGACATGCATCGCTATATTCTGTTGGAATGGGTGACTATAAACATATTGAGAAGTGCATGGGAAATTTTATCGCCTCGCACTATACCCGCGCCATTGAAATCGGGATTGGCAGGAATGAGGAGGCCGCTCAGATCGTCAGAAATGCCGGCGTTCTTGTTCGCTGTACTGATGTAAAAGCGCTCGATATTTCCCGCGCACTTCCCTTTTCACAAGATGATATTTTTTTACCCGATATGTCCCTGTACACGGGTGCAGAGATCATTTACGCAATTCGCCCTGCGATAGAGATGATCCCGCCTCTCATCGAACTGGCGCGGCGAATCGATGCGGATCTGATCGTGTACCATCTCGGATTCGAATCCTATGAAAATGGCGGGAAGATCATCGACTGCGGAGTGCTCCTCCACCGGTATTATGTTCATCAGAACCCGTCAAACAGGGTGGATTGAGTTCGGGCCGGGGTTTTTTTCTCTACCGGTTCCGGTTCTTTGGCCGGTCCTGGTTCTTTGACGGGTTCTAGTTCCCGGAGTGGTTTTTCTTCCGGATGAGGTTCAAATACGGGTAATTGTTCCTTTTTCGCCTTGTTCAACGGTTCTTTTTTCTGCGGTTCTTTGGCCTTTTCCTGCACTTTTATCTTTTCCTTCTCTTCTTTTTCGAGCGCCTTTACGATCTCTGATGACCGGGCCCGGTCATTTAGGAAGAAATTGAGCTGATCTGCATCCAGCGCCATATCGCGGGTATATCCCGTCGGGTCGTATTCCACCAGCAGTGAGATGGTGTTCAGGTACTCTTCGCGCAGGGTTCTCTGCGGGATATGCATAGTACCAGCAATCTTGTTGAGCAGGGCAATCCTGATCGATTTCTGCTTTTTTGCAGTCGACATCTTCTGCCATCGCTCGGGGGGCATAATCCTTGCATGGATACCTTTTCCACCGGCAGCATCGGCAACCCCCAGCACCATCACTGCGGTTGCATAACGCCAGAGGGTATGGTACTGCCTGCGGTACGTATTACCGAGATACTCATCTGCCCGCGACAGGTGCTGGTATGCCGAAGCGACAGCGGCGGGGTCAGAGATCTGGTCAATGTTTCCTTCCACCCACTGTTCTATCGTCTCGGGGGTGTCGTCAACATCATAGGAGAGGCGCAGTAGTTCCTCATCGGATGTGCTGCCAAACAGAGCAGAGATCAGCGAGAATATCGATACCCGTTCATCTTTCTGGGAAGTATGCACCTGCGCATCGTCAATAGTGTCCCGCCCAATCGCTGTGGCATACAGCATGTTGACCGCTGACCGGATATCCCCCTCAGCACTCTCGGCGATTGCGTGAATCGCTGATTCGCTGCAGGTGATCTTCTCGGCAGAGCAGAGATATTTGAGCCGTGGTGCAATGGACCGCGCGGGAACCGCCTTGAACTGGACCGGTTCGCACCGGGCCCGTAGTTCAGGAGAAAGACCGTATAAATCGTTGGCGATCAGGATGATCGGCTGCTGTGCCTGTTTTATACAATCGATGATCGCTTTGGCACCCCCGCGATCTGCGGTCCCCTGCAGGTTGTCGGCTTCATCGAGCACGATCAACTTTCGCGAGGAACCCATCAGGCTTGCAGTCTGGCTTCCTGCACCTGCGATCCGTTCAATGACACCGGCCGTCCGCGTGTCACTCGCATTGAGTTCGATTGACTCCCAGTTCATGTCATGTGCCAGCGCGTACGCACTTGACGTCTTACCGATGCCGGGCTTACCGTAGATCAGGAGAGGCTTCGACTTCCTCGTCCAGTTCTTTGCCCACTCCGCAATCTGCCGGACTGCCGTCGAATTGCCAACGATATCCTGGAGATGTGCGGGGCGGTATTTCTCTGCCCAGTCCATACAGACACGTTGACTGCATATCAAATAAAATCACTCTGCCATCAGCGCAGTTTTTGCTGTCGGAGCTAGAACAAATAAATTATCTCTGATGAAGCGAAATGAGGATCTAAGCAATAATTTTTTAGTTGATTTCAGGTGATGCCGTGACCCACAACTGCTCAACAGAGACGATTGCAAAAGTAGTCCGGGAATATGAAGGTGTCCGGCGCAAACATACCATCGGTGAGATGGTCAGGGCATTAAAGATCGATGCCCCGCACGTTGTTGCCTCATTTGGTGAGGATGCTGCGGTGATCGAGCACAATGGAGAAGCGCTGCTGCTTGCCGCAGACGGTATCTGGAGCCAACTCATGGAAGCCGATCCCTACTGGGCAGGATACTGCTCGGTACTGGTCAATATCCACGATATTGCCGCAATGGGCGGTCACCCGATTGCGATGGTTGATATTTTCTCAATCGCCAAGACCACCGTGCAGGAGCAGGTGGTAAAGGGGATGCACGATGCCTCTGCACAGTTCGGCGTCCCCATTGTTGGCGGACACCTGCATCCTGACGCCCCGTACAGTGTCATCGATGTCTCGATTCTCGGATCCGCCCGCTTGGATTCGATCATTTACAGCCACACCGCCCATGTGGGTGACAGTGTCGTTGCGGCTATCGATATCTCGGGCCGGGTCCACCCATCCTGTGCGCTTAACTGGGACTCAGTCACCATGAAATCCGCTACGGAGGTCCGGGCCCAGATCTCCCTGATGCAGCTGATCGGCACAAGGCGCCTGGTAACCGCAGGCAAGGACATCAGCAATCCCGGTATCATCGGAACACTGGGAATGCTGCTCGAAGTGAGCGGAAAGGGCGCCGAGATCGATCTTGGCCTGATTCCAAAGCCGAACCTGTCGGCAAATAACCTGACGTTTGAGCAGTGGGTCCGGATGTACCCCGGCATGGGCTTTATCCTGACAGCAAACAAGGTCCATGTGCAGGAACTCATCCAGCTCTTTGAGAGTGTGGGAATGACAGCACACGAGATCGGTACGGTAAATGCAACACGCGAACTGCGGATCCGGTACGAGGGCGAGAATACGCAGGTCTTTGATTTTATCAATAACGGGATTATGCATCTGTCTAAAGAGGATGTGGGATGTCAGGGCCGGTAAAGCGCATCGGGATCGGGATCGCCGGAGCACCCGAGACGGTCATACAGAGTGCAAACCGTGTAAGTGGAGAGTTTGAATCGGTCTGTTATTGCAGCCAGGGGATTGTTGATAAAAGTTCTGCCGTAAAGGGGGTGCATGTTTCCGAACATGCAAACCCTGGACAGGCACTGGTCGATGACCTGATGGCAGGCCGTATTGACGCGGCTGTGCGGGGCACCCTGCCTGCCAACGCCACCTTAAAAGCATTGAAGTGGGCAGCGGGTGTCGCTCATCTTGAGCGCATTGCCCTTTTGGAAACAGTACGCGGAAAAAAATTCCTGCTCGCCCCGGTTGGCGTAGATGAAGGGTGGACGGTTGCCGATAAACTCGAACTGATTAAAAAAGGCCGGATCATTGCACAGAAATTCGGCCTGCCGGAAAAAATCGGCATCCTTTCGGGCGGCCGGCTGGGCGATATCGGAAGGCACCCGCAGGTGGACGCGAGCATGGCCGATGCAGAACTGCTTGCCCGGCTCTGTGATGCCACCCACTGCGAGATCCTGATTGAGGATGCGGTTGAAACCTGCGGGTTGATCATCGCACCAGATGGTATTTCCGGCAACCTGATCTTCAGAACACTCGTCTTCCTGGGAGGCGGAACTGGACATGGCGCGCCCGTTGTAAATATCAGCAGAATTTTCGTGGATAGTTCGCGCGCCTTACCAGATTATGCCAATGCGCTATTGCTCGCAGCATCTTTGTTGGAATAATTTAAAACCTTTTTTTAACTCTTTTTTGCCAAAAAAACTATTTAAACCGAAATAAAAAATATTCTGCGAAATTCTGAAACCCGATTTCCCCTTACTAAATGGGATGCCCCTTAAAATCATATTGAAGCATTATTGGGGCCATTTGCCCGGAAAGTTTTTAATATATCCATTGGATTTCTTTTAGAGGTAAGAAACATGGCAGATTTACCAATCGCAGCAGTTGTAAGGATTGCAAAGAAGAACGGAGCCGAACGCGTGGGAAGCGATGCAGCAGAGGCACTTGTTGTCAGGGCTGAGAAGTACATCGCCACGCTCACCAAGGAAGCCAACAAGCTTGCCGAGCACGCTGGACGAAAGACGATCAAGAAAGAAGACGTTGACCTGGCAGCAAAGTCCTAGATCAACTCTTTTTTTCTCGCAGATTCAGTTGTATTCTTTTAGTATTTTTATCAGTAACGTTTCCTTCTAAAAATCGTATTATTCGGATATAGCCGGAGATGGCTCTTTTTTACCTTTGTGATGAACGCCGCTGGCATCTAAAAGGGACGCCCCCGCGGCGGTTCAGGAGCACATTATCCCATAAACCGATCTGCCCACGAGGCCCCGACGAGGCTGTCGAGCGACCCCCGAAGGGGGTGGGGAGGCTCCTGAATGATTAAAAATAGGACCATAATCTTCATGCTTCCTCCCCTGTCGTTCGGGTATTCCCAATAGTGCAATAACATTTCGTATTATTTATGAAAAACTCGAAAATGAGGGGGGTCAAAGGGATGCTCCCCTTGGGCTGCCTCCCCCTCTGGGGGAGAGAGGGGGTCCCCCTCATAGTTGCCGCTGAGAATAAACAGGCAATGGGAAAAAAGAGATTTCGACAGAGCCCGTTTTTGTAAAAAGGATATTTTTACAAAAAGAATTCTTTCAGAACTTCTCCTTCGTACTTCTTACCGCCTTCTTGTCCCCGCTCATGGACAGCGCCTCACCGAGCGCAATCCCGAATGCCTTGAACGTCGCCTCGCACTGGTGATGATATCGTTTTTACCGGTAAAAGCGATATGAGTGGTAATGCCGGCCCGGTTACAGAGGCTGTAGAAGAAATGTTCGAAGATATCTGCAGGAATATTGTTAATTGTCCTGCTGCCAAATGTGCCGGTAAAGACAAGATATCCCCTGCCCCCGCAGTTGAGTACTACGGTAGCTATTGATTCATCCAAGGGAATAGAGTGCGAACAGATCAACGATCATATACTTTTTTTCTCAGGCCTATTTTGACAACGGTGATCCGCAATTCGGCATCATCGATTTCAAGAATAGCGCGGTTGGATCCGATACGTTGATGGTAATACGGATATCCTTCGCATCGTTCTGCCGTGCGGTGCGGGTCATCAGATAACGATTCAATTTTATCAACAATTCGTTTTGAACGGTGAGAGGGGGTAATTTTTCCAAATCTTTACGGGAGCGATCCGTCAAGAGAAAAGAATACTTCATTGGATCCCAAGTTTGGCCCGCAACTCTTTGGTTGTGTAGACACGCCCCTGCAAAACATCCTCTTTTGCCTCGGCTATGTCTTTTAAATCCTGCTCGTCCAGGTATGCGTCCGGGTCACAGCACTTACGCTTGATTAACTCAGGCATATCATATCATTATCGTGCGAGATTATCAAATTTAGTATGGTTCAAAATGAAAAAAAAAGGTCCACTCACTTGAATAATTTTGTCTGGTTTTCCGGAGACGACAGGGAGAAGCTACAGGACTCCATAATTTTCTTTTGTGCCAGATCCCGTTGATTGCGTGCCCGATCGTCATGGGAATGGATCTTCCGAACAGATCAAAACGTCCCCTTCGTACTTCTTACCGCCTTCTTATCCCCGCTCATGGACAGCGCCTCCCCAAGCGCTATACCGAATGCCTTGAATACCGCTTCGCACTGGTGATGATCGTTCTTTCCGGAGAATGCGATATGCGCTGTGATACCGGCCCGGTTGCACACACTATAGAAGAAATGCTCGAAGAGATCTACGGGGATATTGTTAATTGTCCTGCTGCCAAACGTGCCGGTAAAGACAAGGTATCCCCTGCCCCCGCAGTCGAGTACGACCGTAGAGAGGGATTCGTCCATAGGGATGATTGCATGAGCGAAACGTTTTATCCCTTTTCCGTCACCCATCACCTGCTTCAAAGCATCGCCAAGCACGATCCCGATATCTTCGATCGTGTGGTGGCAGTCCACACCAAGATCCCCTTTGGCAGTGCAGGTGAGATCGAATCCTCCGTGTCTCGCCATCGCGTTGAGCATATGATCAAAGAACAAAACGCAACTGTCCACGGCGATCTTCCCGGTGCCATCAGGATTAAGCCTGATGGCAATCTTTGTCTCTTTTGTTTCCCGCTTTACTTCCACAACTCTCATTGGCTCTCCTCCAGTGCTTCTTTGAGCGCAATCTTCCCCCTGTACAGGGCAGATCCGAGCACCGCACCGAACGCCCCGATCTCCCGCAGTCCTGCGACATCTGCACGTGCGGATACACCACCGGCAACCACCACCGGCAGGCGGGTGTGATCGATCAGTCGCTTTACCGGCTCGAACCGGACTCCCTGCTGCAGGCCTTCCACATCCACGTTGGTATAGAGCAGGGAACCGGCACCCAGTTCCTCGAACCGGGTGGTCCAGTCAAGGTAGTTGCCGGCGGTTTCCTGCCAGCCGTGCACAGCGATCTGGTTGCCTTTGGCATCCACACCCGCCATCACCCGCTCGCTGCCATACTGATCGGTAAGGATGCGGATACACTCGGGTTTCTGGGTGGCGAGCGTTGACATGATAATCCGTGATACACCGGTATCAAGCCAGTGAGCGGCATCTTCCACCGATCGGATCCCGCCCCCCAGCTCGATCTCGACGCCGGTCTTTTTGATCAGTTCGGCAATCAGGTCGGCATTTTTTTTTGAACTCCCGAATGCCCCGTCGAGATTCACCACATGGAGCGCATCGGCACCTTCATCCAGCCAGCGGGTGGCACAGGCAAGCGGATCGCCGTACGCAATCGCACTCTCTCGTTTGCCCTGCACCAGCTGGACACACGTACCCCCGAGAATGTCAACAGCGGGAAAAATTTTCATAAAAGATCAGTGGATCATCCGTTGAATGGCCATCACAAGGATATCTTTTGCACCGGCTCTCCGAAGTGCGTTGATGAGAGAATAGACACGTTCCTCGTTCACCACGGCATGCACAGCCCCAAGATTTTCATTCGATGCAACTTCCATCACCGTCGGACCCGAAAGCCCGGGCAGCACATTTTTCACGGCGTCAAGCGAGGTACGCTTCACGTTCATCATCAGGTAACATTGTCCGCGGGCCCGGATCACGCTCTCGAGTGCAAGATGAATCTCGTCGATCTTCTCTTTCTTGGTCCGGAGCGATTCCTTGTTTGCGATCAGGAACGTTGACGTCTGGAGCACTTCATCGATGACCCTGAGCCGGTTGGTCTTTAATGTCGTTCCCGAACTCGAGAGATCGATGATCGCATCAGCGATCCCAAGCTGTGGGGTTGCTTCACAGGCCCCGCCCACCAGCACGACATTGACTTTAATCTTCTGCTGTCCGAAGTAGGTGCGGGTGATGACCGGAAATTCAGTGGCAATCTTCATTCCTGCGAGTTGTTTTGCCGAAGTGAACTTGGAATCCTCGTGCACTGCGAGCACCAGTTTTGCCTTGCCGAACTGGAGATCGAGCAGCTCTTCCACATCGGATTCCCGCTCGATGACCATATCATGTCCGATGATACCGAGATCTGCAGCTCCCGTTGCCACGTACTCCGGAATATCGACCGGGCGGGCGAACATGATCTCGACATGGGGGTCAAGGGTACGGGTAATAAGTCTCCGTTCCCCAACCTCTGCGAGGTGTAGCCCGCTCTTTTCCACAAGATCCATGATCGGCGCTGCAATCCTGCTCTTATTGGGAATTGCAAGACGCACAATATCAGAAAAAGGGGTGGGGTTCCCGGTTTTTTTTGCGGCTTTTTTTGTTTTTCCGGAGGGTATTGCTTTCACAATCTTTCCTGTATGAGATCAGAACGTCTTGAGTTCACCACGGATGACTTTCTCGGTGACCTGGGTGACCGTTGCAAGTTTTTCATCCACAATCGAGAGAATCTCGCTGTTGATGTCCTTTAATTTAATTCCGCATTGTGGCAGCACCTGCACGCTTGCAACGAGCGGCTGATCGATCGGCTGACCGATCTGCGAGAGGAGCCTGACGTACATCTCGTCAATCCCATCCACCTTCAGGACACATTCCTGGGCAATCTGGGTTGAGAGGAGGTTGTAGATCTTGCCGATGTGGTTGATCGGGTTCTTACCGCTGGTCGCCTCCATGCTCATCGGGCGGTTAGGGGTGATGAGGCCATTGCAGCGGTTGCCGCGACCGACAGAACCGTCATCGCCCATCTCGGCAGACGTACCGGTTACCGTTAAGAAGACGCTCTCCTTCTTGATGTTGTCAGCAGTGTTGACGTGGACTACAACCTTGCGCTTGGTCGTCTTCTTTGCTACCTTTACAATCTCTTCGTTGAGAAGGACCATGTATTCCTGGTACTCCTTTATGTTTGCGCAGTATTTATCGACAATCGCGCAGGCGATCGTAAGGGTGATCGTGTTACTGTCACGCAGACCCATGATCTTGATATCCTGTCCGATTGCAGGATATTTTTTCCGGAGTTTTACATCGATATATTCTGCTGCGCTTTTTATGATGGTTTCAACTTCGGAGAAGGGTGCATGACCGACACCGAATGACGTGTCGTTTGACCGGGGGGATTTGCCCTGTGAAGGCTTGAAGACATCCCGGAGATCGGTAGAACCGGTTCCGAGACGGCAGTCAACCATCAGATCGCGGTTGAGATTGAGTTCGGGGAGAATTTTATGAAGATAGGTATGTGCAGCTTCGACAGCCACGGAATCAGCGGGAATCGTGACGCCGTTGAACTGCTTGGTTGCACGGCCGTCAAGCAGCACATAGATCGGCCGGATCATCCTGCCGCCGCCAAATTTCGGGCGGGATTCTCCGGCAACAACTTCTCCCTGGTCGGTATTGTGGTGAAGTACTACCCCGAATTCATCGAGGTATGTCTTGCAGAGTGCCTGGCTGATAGATTCGGCAATACCGTCAGCAAGGCTGTCGGGGTGACCGAGGCATTTGCGTTCAACAAGTTCAATCCGCTGCTTTTCAAGGGGGATCTGGTCTAAAGCTTCAATCTGGATATTTCTCTTCATTCCCGTTCCTCGTGAGAGTTCGTAATAATAAAAAGGGATTGGCAGTGATATAACCGTTTTCTTCTGATACCTAAAAATGATTGGGAGTAATAGAAAAAATACATTTTATATCGTATTACCACCGGAAGGAAATTCAAATCATGCGATTTTTTGTTTGAGGGGAGGATCCACCAGCAGAGAGGGAAATCACCGGTATGAATAAAAAGGACCGGGAGTTTACGCAGGAAACGATCAAGGGTTTTTTCTGCAGAATCACCCGGGAAAATGAGCGTATAAGATCTGAGGAAAGAACTCTGAGGAAAGGACGGATGAAAACAAGAAGAGTTCAATGGGTTATTCATCGAACTTTTTTATCGTCTCAGGAATTTGTGGAGAATGGTCATCTCACTGTTTGGGGGGGCCTTTTTTATCGGGGGTTTTACCGGCGCTGGTGCAGTCTCGTTGCCGTCCTCGTCATCCTCATCGGAAGCAGATATCATGATTTTTGGCACGTTCCTCTGCTGGGCTGGCGGTGCATGCGATGCACCCTGAGCAGATGAGGTGGTGGTGGATGCCGCGTGCCCGGATTTGTGAGCGGATAATTTAGTTCCGCATCCGGGGCAGAAGTTTGCATTATGGGGGTGTTTCTTGCCGCAGTTATGACAGAACTGGGGGTTACCGGCTTCTTCGCGTGCAGGTTTTTCCTCAACTTCTAAAGGTTCATCCGGCAGAATTTCAACAAAGGGGGCATGTTCCGGTTCCGAAACCGGCTGACGGTACATGGGTTCTACCGTAACTTTCCTTACCGGATGGGAAGAAGAGGGCTGCCGGAGCGGCTGCATTGCACTCTTCATGGCAACTTTCATTGCCGACTGCACTTCCGGTTTTCTCGGCGGTTTTATATCCTCGTTCTGCGTTGAGGGAATCTCCCGATCATAGCTTCTAATCGAGATTGATTTTTTCGCCGATTCCTGCTGCCGGATGGGTGAACGCCGGGGGGATTCTTCTTCCTCATGCACTTTGTAGGTGGAGAGAAGTCGCTTTACCGGGGGTTGCTTCTCATGATCCTTGGCCGGTTTTCTGGTTGGATGCAGCCCCTCTCTCTGTGCGGGTTTTTCTACGGGTTCAGCAAATTCCGGTTCTTCATCATCAGGGATGGGTTCTTCAGCCTTTTTCTTTGAAGATTTCTTATGAGGTCTCTCATCCTGCAGGATGGAGATCCACTCATCGATCTCGGTTGCCCGGTCCATGCCATTCTGGACAAAGACAATTTTCATCGTCTTGATTTCCTCATCGGGGGACCGTATTGACAGGACAAGAACAGGATCTGAATTCTCGGAAAATTCAGTTGTGCACTCCGCAATAGTATCCCGTGCAACATCCTTTGCAGTTACCTTGAGCTTCTTTTCCTGGGTATCGATTAAAAAAATACGCTTATCGGTAAGATATGCATGGAAAAAGAATTTTTTTACCGATACGTTGAGAGATCCAATCTGGACCTGTTCACCCGGCTGAAGGTATGGCGAGAGCCCGCCCCCGTCTTCAGTATCCGCCTTTTCATCCAGCGGTTTTATGGGCTTTGTCCCTTTTTTCGCAGGACTCTCTTTGGGTACGGTCCTGCCTCCTGCTGCGGAAGGTTTCCCGGAGCTGTGTGATGTCTGGCCGCCGCAATAGCCGCACTCCACTATATTATCGCGTATATTCATCCCACAGTGAGGGCACTTCATTTATAATCTCCTTGATCGGTATCCAGAGTAGTTAACTATAATGTTTGCATTACATATGAAAAATACTCTGATCGGTATCGTGCAATTCACGGATCTGTTTTAAGGAGTGTGAACCGTGGTGCGGTTCATCAGGGCATCAACAATTCGTACCCGTTCTTCATCATTATCGACAGCATGGAGGTACACGGTTGCTTTATTTTTCTGCTGGCACAGCA
Organism: Methanoregula sp.; assembly: GCA_041662685.1. GTDB lineage: Archaea > Halobacteriota > Methanomicrobia > Methanomicrobiales > Methanospirillaceae > Methanoregula. Next base: position 13,160 of record JBAZRZ010000011.1, on the reverse strand, counting down.
GCGCATTGATCCGGCAACGGGTACCATCCCGGTCAAGGTAGCAATCTCCCGCGGTGATACGGTTGAACTCAGACGTCAGGGTCTTTTTAAAAGATTCCTGGCTGGAACCGGCATGGCAGGCCTTCCCGTCAACAACAACAAGATAGACTCCCTTCCGGCCGGAGAGATCAGTATCTTCCACCATGAATGTCCCGTATTTTTCATCGCCCCACGGGTTGAGGAATTCGCGGTAAACGGGATCATGCTTCTCCTTCCTTTCCCAGAGAAAGAGGCCAAGACGAAGCGGAAGATAGTTTGCATACTTCTCTTCGGTTTTTGCCTTAAGAGGGGAATAGACAGGAGTGCTTATGATATCTTTTAAGCATTTCTGTTCTTTTTCAAAGATATCCTCTTTCAATCCCCCGGAAAAGATCAGTTTTACCGGCTTGAAATACAGGATCTTGTCATTGACGGAAACCCCCAGGGACCCGTCTTTCATTGGGAGAAGCGTACCCGTTTTCAGCACAACCGATACGGCAGCAGTACGGATCGGGGGAGCATACGAGGAACTACCGGGGGTACTGAAGGGAACCGGGGAAGAGATGCGACGGGGGGTGGGGATGCTTACGCGCTTTGCTGTGCCCGTGCCACTTGCGCGTGCGATTCCCATCCATGATTCGGGGGAATAGGACTTGTTTAAGTGGCGTTTCCAGCCGGGATCGCGGATCGTGGCTATCGAGACAAGGCAGAACAGATCTTTTTCCGGGATGAATTTTGCCCCGCAATGGGTGCATTCAACGTAATAATCGGTGTGGGGAATGCCATACAACTGCTTTCCAAATACCCGGTTTAAGATACCGGTCCGGCAGATCGGGCAGAGACTCATCCACGGTGAGGGGGGAGTACTGCTCCCGGTTCCCTCACCTGCCGGGGAGTGAGAAGATACCGGTGCCGATGCACTATGCCAGGTCCATGTGGACAGCAGCCGGACCGCCCGGCTCCGCGCGTGCGATTTGCTGTCGACACCCTCGGTTCTCTCAGCGATTCCCGCACGACAGAGCATTTCGGTTATCACAGCAGCGCAGGGAACATCCCCCGTAAGGTCCAGGCGCTGTGCAAGACACGAGTCGAGTCCTTCCGGAGCCGGTTTGTCAGGGGTTTGTTTCGCATGTATCGCAAGAGTTTTTGAAAACTCCGCGTTGAGGCATTCCAGGGTCACACCGATAAGGTCTGAAGTGACAGAGCACCCATCCTGCATGAAGGGTAACCGGTCAACACGCCGGTTCACCGTTTCGCAGGCAAGGGCGAGGAGTTCTGGAGGGAGAGGGACAAACTGGGTAGCTGACATGGTTATGGCTCGCTGTTCTTATTGATTGTCACGCTTACGGGATAAACGATCGTATAGAAGGGGAGGGAGAGGAGGAGTGTATTGGTAACACAGGATAGTAAAACGGTGAAGGGGTCGTCCGTCGATGAGATCGATAAAAAAGGATCAAAGATGAGGGAAGAAAAGGGTTACCGTTTCCAGACTTCCTGTCCCATCATTTTTGGTTCGTGATACGTGATCTCCTCAGCAGAGAATTTCAGGACCACAAAATTAGGATTGTCAACGGATTTGAAATGCTGTTCGAACATCTGGTTCCAGTATCTCGTTTTTGTTGCCAGATCCTCGTGTACTTCCCCTTTTGCCTTGATCTCAACATAAGGATCCGAAAATTCCTTACCGGACCAGATGGAGATGGCAGCGGGGGGATTTTTTTTAAGTTCTGCAACTTTGTGGGTATTCTTCATGGTCGCTCCCACAAAAGTCATGTCGGTAAATCCCGCCAGCACCATGAACCGTACTGCTGCTGCGTGGGGACCTTCAATTACATCCAGGATCTTTTCCTTGAGTGCCATGCAGATTAATCTGCAAACGGGGGTATTACAATTATCTTAAAAATAAGAAAATAATGAATAATTACTTCTTTGCCCCGGTCTGGGTGATCTTCTTTGCCGGCTTGATAGGACCTGGCGGGTTCGTATGGGCAGGCAGATCGTCGCCATGGAGATGGGAATGGGGCGTATGTTTTTCGGAGAGAACGGACTTTTTGATGGGTTTGTGTTCAGGGTGCGGTAGTGGGTTGGTAGCCGGGTGGTGACGGGCATCTTCCAGCTGGCGATCCCGATCCTGGCCGGGTCCCGTCTTGACCGGAACATTCACATCGCTTTTGTCTTTTGGCGTGGATTGTCGTGGGGACATAATGAATGATCAGCGCAGGGGATATAAAAAAGAGCCGGGCAAAGCCAATTCTTGTTTTATGTTGGATGTTTCCAGAAGTCCGGGAAAAGAGAGTCTCCCCCTCATAGCATGAACTACAACAGTGCCTGTTCCAATAAGGACGTGACCATATGAGGCGTAATCCAGCATGCAATGGCAGCGGCAACGGCGAGAAGGAAAGTAACTGCCAGAAATACCGGCCATACCCTGTTGAAAATAAACAGGACAATCTCCCCGGGATGCAGTGCAGACACTTCGCGATGTGCATACAGGTACTCGCGCAAGGCGTCAATGCATACCAGCGAGAAGGTGCCTGACAGGGTAAAGGCAAGCATCTCAAGCCAGCCATGCGGCGAATACATCGTAAAAAAGACGGGGAACGGGTATGTGCTGAACGTAACATAGGCGTAGCTGAACGAATTATGGCCAATGGCGAGGATAAGAAGAAATACAGTCCCTCTCATGAGCCGGGTTACGGGTTTAAGAAGCGCCGGGTTCAGCCACCAGATCCATACCCAGTACAGCGGAACGAGCAGGATGAACAGGGCAACACCGGCATTGGATAAAAAAAGCCGCAGGAATACCGTGGACATATGGGGGTGACAAACGTCACATGGTACAGGTAATACGCGTGCAACTGGCTGGCATTGTTCACTACAAGACCGGGATGGGTTGACGCTGATTGGAAAAAGGCAATAACCATGCCCAGGATGAGAACGAGCGTAACGGCGAGACGATACCGTACGCCATGCGGAGGAATCTTTGCGTTCATGATGAGGTTGAAAGTGTTGTAGCTTCTCCCTGTACTGATCGGGAGTGGATAGATGATAATGCCAGACCATGATTCGTTTCAACTCCCGCACGCACTATTTTATCATCCCCGCCACCAAATCCCAATCAACCTCTTATGAAATACCGCCGCTCCGTTGACCTTAAGGCCATTAGTTTTTTTGCCATGCAGAAGTACGGCTTCAAACCCGAATTCCCCAAAGCGGTTGTCCGGGAAGTAAATGCAATTAATCCGGATACTTCAGAAGCCAGCGGAAAGAACGGGTAGGATCTCCGAACCCTCCTGGGGTCATCGATCGATAACTACGACTCCCAGGATCCCGACCAGATGGAGTATTGCGAACGGGGACCGGATAATGAAATCCATGTCAGGATTGCAATTGCCGATGTGGATCACTATGTTCCCACGCACTCGCAGGCTGACCAGTACGCAGCATACAACGGTACTTCAGTCTATACGGGAATCGTCACCTACCCCATGCTGCCGGACCGGCTCTCAAAAGGCATCTCATCGCTCCTGCCGGGCTGTAATCATTGAGTATACGGTGCTTGCCAATGGCAGCGTCCGCCACGGCAACCTCTCCCGGGCGGTCGTTGCCAACAAGGCCAAACTCATCTATGAAGAAGTCGGGGACTGGCTGGAAGGATCAGGGCCAATTCCTGATACCATCCGTCATGTTGGCGGACTTGAGGCACAGGTGCGGTTGCAGCACGAGGCAGCACTCCGGTTAAAAAATCCCGTGCTGAACAGGGTGCGCTTGAGCTCGAGACCATAGAAGCCGAGCCTGTTGTTGAGAACGGTACGGTAAAAGATCTCATTGTCCAGAAGAAGAACCTGGCACGGAACCTGATCGAGGAGTTCATGGTAGCTGCCAATGGTACTACGGTGGCATTCCTCGGAAATGCGGGGATCCCGATGATCCAGCGCATAGTCCGCATCCCGAAACACTGGGACGAAATTGTGCTGACTGCCGCTATTTATGGAGAGATCCTGCCCGACCAACCGGATGCAAAGGCACTCACGGAATTTTTAAGCAGGCAGAAAGAAGCCGATCCGATCCGTTTCCCTGACCTGTCACTCACGGTCGTAAAACTGATGGGTGCAGGCAAGTATGTTCCGCTCGATCCCGGTGAGCCCCCCATAGGCCACTTCACTCTCGCAGTCACCGATTACACGCACGGCACCGCCCCGAACCTGCGGCTATGTCGATCTCATCATCCAGCAGCTGGTAAAAACCGTTCTGGACAAGGCAGAGAGCCCCTATACAACAGAAGAACTCACGGACCAGTCTGCATGGCTGACCGAGAAGGAGAAAGAGTCAAAGAAGGTTGAACGGTTCATGCGCAAAGACGCGCCTGCCGTGCTGCTCCAGGACAGGATCGGCTCATCGTTTTATGCACTGGTCACCGGTGCATCGGATAAAGGAACGTATGTCCGGCTCATAACTCCCCCGGCGGAAGGCCGGGTAATGCAGGGCCAGCAGGGCCTCAGGGTTGGCGAGAAAGTCAGGGCCCGGTTGCTCAAGACGGACCCGCTCAGTGGGTTTGTCGACTTTGCCTGCACGGGCAGGATTTAACTATTCAAACGCGGGAACACACCGCAACAGGGATACTAAAAAAGACAAAGGAACGGTGTGACTCCCAAAAAAAAGGGCGAATTCCTGAATCAGCAGGTCACCCCTGGTATCTGGCTTATTCACTCTCATTCCAATCGATCATCAGGGCTGCGATTGCCCGGGCGACTGTTTCAGTTCTTTCCGTTTTTACCACGTCGCTGGTGTACTGGTATGAATTATCCTTTGCCACCATCATTCCCCGGATCTCCCACATGCCAAGTCCATCCGTTGATATCGATAATCCGTTAATGAATTTTTTATGGCCAATGAAAAGATGCCCCTGTGCATAGGTGATGACCACGTCAGGATTGTTTTCCAGTGCGATCAGATCCGCGATCATCTCATGGAGATCAGAAGGGGTAAGGACATTGTAGATCACATCGGAAAATTCCTTTTTGGGGTGCATAATAACTTCATTGATTCAGGATTAATAAAGATTAGGAGAACGGTCATTTTTCAGGGTTTTTAAGGATAGTACGATCCTCTTATGGGTTACGTGAGGAGCATTCCTGATCCTCACTCACAGGGAGTATCCATCAACTGCCCGGAGGGGGAGGGGGTACCCTTAAAGTCATCATGAGCCAAAAAAAAATAAAAACCTTAACACCCGCAGAACAGTTTCCGGACCATATCCGGAATCTCCGAGGGGCGGGATGCAACCGGCACGCCGTTCTTTTTCAGCCGGGCGATCTTGGAACGGGCATCGCCTTCGCCACTCTCCACGATCGCACCCGCGTGCCCCATCCGCTTGTCGGGCGGTGCAGAGATGCCGGCGATATAGGCAACGATCGGGAGGTCGGTGCATTTCGCCCCTTCCTCTTCGAGATTGCCGCCCACTTCACCGATCAGCACCACAGCTTTTGTCTGCGGATCGTTCCCGAACTCTTTGAGCACGTCCAGAAAGGTCTGGCCGATCACCGGGTCGCCGCCAATCCCGACAACGGAACTCTGCCCGATTCCGGCCCTGGTGAGCTCGTCCACGACTTCATACGTGAGGGTGCCGCTCCGGGAGATAACGCCGACATTTCCGCGTGAGAACAATCCCGCGGGCATGATCCCCATCTTCACTTCGCCCGGAGAGAGCAGCCCGGGGCAGTTGGGGCCGATAACGGATGACCCCTGCATCCGGGCATACGCAACTGCCTTCATCGCGTCGTGCACGGGGATGTGCTCGGTGATGCAGACGATCGTCTCGATACCAGCGTTTGCCTCTTCCATGATCGCGTCGGCTGCTGCTGCTGCCGGCACAAAGATCACGCTGGCTCCGATATCGTGCTCGCCCATCGCTTCCTTTACCGTATTGTAGACAGGCACGCCATGTACCTGCTGGCCGCCCTTACCGGGAGTGACTCCCGCGACAACACCCCGGCCGCCGACTTCGCGGGCATACGTGTTCATGAGCCCGATATGGAACTCGCCCTGTTTGCCGGTCGCACCCTGTACGAGAATCCCGGTCTTCTTATCACCGTAGATCATGCGGTCACCTCGACGGCTTTCTTGACCACGGAGTCCATCGTCGGGAGCATCTCGTAGCCTTTCTCGGTGAGCAGGCGCCGGCCTTCTGCCTCGTTGGTACCGGCGAGCCGGACGATCACTTTCTGGGAGATCCCGGCCGCTATGATACCCTTGGCCACTTCATCGCACTTGGTGATCCCGCCCAGCAGGTTCACCACGATGACTCTGACCGTGGGAACACTAGCGACGAGGCGCACCGCGTGCATCACCCGCTCGCTCTCGGCACCGCCGCCCACGTCAAGGAAGTTTGCCGCTTTCCCGCCATAGAACTCTATCAGGTCAAGGGTGGACATCGTGAGCCCGGCACCGTTGCCGATCACGCCAATCGCGCCGTTAAGTTCCACGTACGAGAACCCGTGCTTCTCCGCCTCGCGCTCGCGCTCGGTGAGATCGCGGTTGACCGTGATGCCCTGCCGTCCGAGCGCATTGTCGTCAACAATGATCTTTGCATCTGCGGCAAAGACTCCCTGCGGGGTGGTGACCAGCGGGTTGATCTCGGCCAGCAGGGCATCCTTCTCCAAAAAGACCCGGTAGAGCTTGTTGATGATGGGCATGATCTCCTTGGGCGCCTTTCCTGCGAGCTCGCGGAGCATGAATGGGGGGAGATCCCGCATGAGGGGGTTAGCGATCACTCTTCGTATCGCACCGGGCATTTCCTTTGCGGTGATCTCGATATCCACACCACCCTCTTCCGTGAAGAGAATAAGCGGCTGCTTGCTGGAGCGGTCAACGGTGATCGAGAGATAGTATTCGTGCTGGATATCGAGCCGCTGCTCGGCAAGGATCTCTTTGACCGGGAGCCCCTTGATCTCCTTTTTGAACAGGGCTTCTGCGGTGGCGACAGCGGTCTTCTTATCTGCCATCAGAATACCGCCGGCCTTGCCCCGGCCGCCGACATCCACCTGCGCCTTTAAGACAATCTTGTCGCCCAGCGCATCAAGCAGTGCCGGTAATTCTGCTGCGGTACGGATCAGGAATCCTGCCGGGACGGGGATCCCGAACTCTTTGATGACCTGCTTTGCCTCATGCTCACATAACTTCATGTGCCTTATGCTCCCTTTCCCAGAACAATTCCGAGTTTCATTGCCTTGATGTTGAGCGCCTCGGTGCCCTTCGGCACGGAATCGAGAATCGCTTTCTCGAGCGCTGCTTCGCTGATCACGTGCGTGGATGCGACCAGCGCCCCCAGCATCACGATATTGGCCACGATATCTTTTCCCAGTGTCTGTTTAGCTTCCCGGGTGCCCGGGATCTCAAGATATTTACAGGCTGGACGGGAATGGACGAGCGTGGCATCTACCAGCATCACCGCATCCTTCGGCGCATCAGCCCCGTATTTTTCAAAGCCTTCCTGCGACATGATCACAAAGATACCGGGCATTGCCACCTTGGGGAAGAGAATCTGCTCGTCGTCGATGATCACCTGGCTCATCGATGCCCCGCCTCGGGCTTCGGGCCCGTAGACCTGCGTCTGCACGGCAAACTTATTGTCGTACATGACAGCCGCCCGCCCGAGGATCACGGCCGAGAGGATGATGCCCTGCCCGCCAAACCCGGAGAACCGCACCTCGTGCCTCATGGTTTGACCCCCAGGGCCGGCCGGTTGCGCCGGGCGAGTTCCCCGACCACAAATATATCCTCGGGAATGGGCTTGCCCTCTTCGAGCAGCCTGTCGTATTTGGCCTTGAGCAGCGAATGGGCCCGCAGGTACTCCACATGATCCACCACCTGCCGGAACTTGTTGCGCCGCCCGAATGCGGTCGGGCATTGCACCAGCGCCTCGATAAAGGAGAAGCCCGGTGTTTCGAGCCCGACCTTCACCGCCTTTTCGAGTTCCCTGACATGGTACGACGTCCAGCGCGAAACATAGTTGGCACCCGCGGCAATCGCCAGTTCGCAGAGATCGAACGGCATCTCTGTACTGCCGGTCGGGGTCGTGGAGGAGAGACATCCCCGGGGTGTCGTCGGGCTGCCCTGTCCCCCGGTCATGCCATAGATCTGGTTGTTCATGCAGACGACCGTTAAGTCGATGTTGCGCCGGCAGGCGTGGATGAAATGGTTCCCGCCGATTGCCGCAAGGTCACCATCGCCGGTAAAGACGACCACATGCAGGTCCTTGTTGGCCATCTTGACACCCGTTGCAAAGGCAAGGGCACGGCCGTGCGTAGTGTGGAGCGAGTCCGTCACGATATACCCGGGTGCACGCGAGGAGCACCCGATACCCGAGACAAAGACTGTATCGTCCTTCTTCCATTCCATCTGGTCAATCGCTGCCAGCGTGCAGTTGATGATCGTCCCGTTGCCGCAGCCTGCACAGTAGATGTGCGGGAGCCGGTCCTGCCGGTACCAGTCATCGAACGTCATCGGTTCGCCTCCAGGGCAGCGACCAGTTCAGCAGGCGTGTGGAGTTCCCCGCCCAGTTTCTGGATGCTGATGACAGGCACCGTGACGTGCCGCTCGACTTCCCGTGCCATCTGGCCGAGATTCAGCTCCGGCATGAGGAAACGCTTCACGTGTTTGAACTCCGCAAGCGCGTACTCCGGGAACGGCCAGACAGTCCGGAGCCGGAGGAACCCGATATTTTTGTCGGAATGGTCGTGCATCACCTGCTGCACCGTGCGGACCGGTGCACCGTACGCGATAAAGACCTGCTCGGCATCCGGGTTGATGATATCGACATCGGCGATCGCATGGCGGGCGGATTCAATCTTGTCCACCAGCCTCCTTACGAGCGCCTCATGGAGCTGGGGGTTGGTTGCACTGGGGTAACCCCGCTCATCGTGCGTGAGACCGGTGACATGGACCCCGTAGCCTTTACCGAATTGCGGGAATCCCGGTACAAGATCGGCATCGGCTTTGAACGGCAGGGTACCTTTCACGAGAGCCTTCCGGGGAATGTTTGGCATTGAATCCGAGATAATGATCTTTTCCCGCATATGACCAACGATCTCATCAGCCATGAGAAATACCGGCACCCGGTATTTATCAGCGAGATTGAATGCTCGGGCCGTAAGCTCGTACATCTCCTGCACGTTCGCGGGACAGAGCGCGATGATGGCAATATCACCATGGGAGCCGAACCGCACCTGCATCATGTCCCCCTGTGCTCCCATCGTAGGCTGGCCGGTGGAAGGACCGCCCCGCTGGACGTTCACGACCACGCAGGGCGTCTCGGTCATCACCGCGTAACCGATGTTCTCCATCATTAAGGAAAAGCCCGGGCCGCTCGTTGCCGTCATGGACCGGGCTCCGGCCCAGGACGCACCGATGATGGACGCCATACTGGCAATCTCATCTTCCATCTGGATGAAAACCCCGCCTTTTTTGGGCATCTTTGCGGCCATGATCTCGGCCACTTCCGTAGACGGGGTGATGGGGTATCCCCCGAAAAATGTACAGCCCGCTGCCAGTGCCCCTTCCGCACAGGCAGTATTTCCCTGCCAGAATTCAGTTCGCGTCAATATTCAATCGCCACCTTCTTGAGTTCGTACGGTTTCTCTTCAATCCAGTCGATCGCCTGGTCCGGGCAGGTGAGCTGGCATACCCCGCAGAGCGTGCGCCCGTAGAGATGCTGGAGCCGGCAGTTCGTACACCGCTCCGGCCGGTCCAGTTCCGGCACGACAATCTCCCGGCGGTTCGCCTTCTTTCCTTCCTTGAAAATTTTATAGGGGCAGACCGTTGTACACAGGTTGCAGCCCTTGCACCGGGTCTCGTCAATGGCGAGTTTCATGGGATAGATCCTAACGTACAATGTAACCGCTGAAGTGAAAAAAACCTATTCTTTATGCCAGTCCCACAAAACCCGGTCATGACTTCCGGTACCGGGCATATTCCGCTTCTGCATGCTTGCTGACTTCGCCGAAGATATCGTTGCCATGCGAGTCGATGCCGACCACGAGCGGCAGCCGGTTGAGTTCGATCACCCAGACGGCTTCCGCCATGCCGAGATCTTCGAAGAACACACCCTTCAGGGTAATGCGATCCGCTGCCAGCGCTGCACACCCGCCGGTGAACGCGAGGAACACGCCCTTGTTCTTCAGCTGGTCCCGCACGCGCGTTCCCATGCCCCCTTTCCCGATGAGCGCCCGCACTCCCTTCTCGATCAGGAAGCCCGACAACTCGTTCATCCGGGCGGAGGTCGTGGGCCCGGCTGCGATCACCCGCTTGTCCTGGATCACCGGACCGCAATGGTAGATGACCGCACCCTTGGGATCGAACGGGATGCCTTCCTTCTGCATCCTGAGGTGCGCCTCGTCCCGGGCCGTGTACACGAGACCCGAGAGTTCGACATGATCCCCCGCACGGAGCGCGAGGACTTCCTCGCTAAGGGGAGTTCGCAGCTGGACTGGCTTTGCAGTCTTCGCACTCATAGCGGCACTTCAACCGTTGCGTGCCGGTTCGCCCAGCACTGGATGTTCACCGCAACCGGCAGCGATGCCGTGTGACACCCGGCCGTCTTCACCTTTACCGCGAGTGCCGTGAAGTCGCCGCCCAGTCCCATGGGCCCGATCCCGAGCCGGTTCACGGTCGCAAGAATCCCGCGTTCGTAATTCGTCATGATGTCGAGCGGCTGGAGGAGCGCTTCCTTCGCCATCGCGGCGGCCCCGTCAAAGGTCCCGCCGATACCGACACCGATTACGATGGGCGGGCAGGGCCGGAAGCCCGCGAGGTAGACCGTCTCGACTACGAACTTCTCAATCCGGTCCACCTGCGAGGGGAGGAGCATGCCGATCCGGGACATATTCTCTGCCCCGGCACCCTTGGGAAAGACCGTGACGGTGAATGTATTTCTGGGTTTGACGTGGATGGCCGGCATGCCGTGGTCGGTATTGTCACTGGTATTGTGGCGGGTGAGGGGGTCCACGACATTCGGCCGGAGGGGTACTTCTTTCGTTGCTCTTCTCACACCATCGACTACTGCTGCGTAGAGTTCCTTTGTCAGCGGAACATCCGGGGGGATTGTCAAGTATATTACCGGGACACCGGTATCCTGGCACATCGGAACGCCGAGTTTTTCGGCCATAGTGATGTTTTGCAAAATATTGGCAAACTCTCCGCGGGCTACCGGGTTTGTCTCAGCGGCAGCGGCTTGCTCGATCACCCGGAGGACATCCGGGGGGAGGCGGATGACAGCTTGGCGGTACGCCTTGAAGGTGGCGTCGGCGAGGGCTTCGTGAATACGGGTCTGGTCCGTAGACTTCATTCAATTATACTGATGATCGGGGAGTGATAAATACTGTGGGAGATGGTAATGAATAAAAAAAATGAGCTGGGCTTGACCTTTGAAAAATTTACCTTCGAACACTCTTGATACGGGAGGGTCGTCTTGTTCGAGGTACTCTGTCGATATTTGATTTTATTTTTAATTCGTTTAAACAACGGATGAACCTGTTTAAACTATCTGCGCTTGTTGCTGCAATATCATGACGCCAGCCTCGTTGATTATGGGAAATAAATTTAATCATTCTATTTGTGTAACCCGGACCTTCGGTCCGTCCACTTTCCCGACGAGGTACAAGATCGGTAACAATTGAAGTATCTCGCGAATGTCGAGCAAGATTAATGAGACATTCTTTTGGATATACTATACTTTCAGGATCTAATGGAATATCCGTTAAAGGGATGCACAGAAATTGCGCAAGTCTTTCTCTATCAGCAAGAAGCCACGCTTCAATTTCTCTTGTCGCAACCCGGAAACACATGAAATCTGCCGGATTTGGTAACCATTCTCGAACAAGTTTCGAGGCACATGGATAGCCTTCTTCGGTATCTAAATCCACAAGAACAATCCAAGGTGCTGATTCTGCGGATACATTAAACCCTATGATTTTTTTACGCATCTCCTTTTTTGGATGTTGTCGATTATCTAAAACTTCAAAACCCAGATAATTAACGATTTTCTGGACTATTGCTTGATCAAAAGTACCTTCAACTCCGATGTGTATCCCACGTTTTTCATCCGGCATGCAAGTCAAATCCCAAAGAGAGTGAGTTGAATTGCATTTTTCGGACTGGTTGGGGGTAAAACAACATCCGCGAGAGTTAGTCCTTTCTTTAACATTGCCGCAGCATTTTCGACTTCGTTTGCTGATTCTACTTTTGTTCCTTCATTTGATGGAATGAGAAGCAATACTTCATCTAGTCCAATTCCTTCATCTTGAAGAATCTCAGAAGAATGAGTACTTATGATAATTTGTCGAGGGTTATTTTTCTGAATGCTCGCGAACATTTGCGGAATATGTCGAACCACTTCTGGATGTAGTGAAAGTTCTGGTTCTTCAAGAAGGAGCGGACCATTCCCATTTATTAGCGACCAAAGGAGGCCAATAAGTATGAGGGTTCCGTCAGAAAATTGTTTCTCATTTTGCCATGCTCCGCGAGGTCTCCAATGTTTATAATTACCAAGAAGATGCGGGTTTCCCTTTTCATCGGATTAAATTTTAATTTTTTTAAGATTTGGTACCGCAGCATTCATGGCATTTTCAATGTATTTTAGGTACATTTTTCTTTCTTTTTCATTCATTCCTAAAATTTGGTCGAAAAAATCGCCACCATATGGATCATTTCGATGACCAATAGATCGATCCGGTTCTCGAATGAGTTGAGGAACGATGTGAAGGTAATGAACAGATTCGAAGAAATTTGCGATATCCCTATATTCTTTATTGATGTGAATATTCTCTAAATATGTTCGAGTCAGTCTTGCAGGGTCTGTTTTATCCTCTTCGTCAAGCCTTGTAAGTTTTTTTATTCCTTTGTAATAGACTTCCTCTTTTGCAATTCGAGGATTTTTCTTTTTATCTAGATTAAATTGGAGTTTATAGCGCCAGATCTCTGGAATTTTATCGTTACCAATCTTAACATCAAGAGTAATTGTAGCGTGCCAGTATTTCTGTCCTAAAATAGTGACATAATTTATGTCCGCTTTCAAGAGCACCAATCAGGTGCTTGCGGGTGAAAGCGACAATGGACATCAGGACCAAAGCAGTCGTATTCTATAA
>JBAZRZ010000010.1:0-44442 GCA_041662685.1 Methanoregula sp. | reverse complement strand
TTCCTGGTCAAAACCAAATTCTCTTTCCTGAAAAGAAGATACGGGGCTGACCTGAAATCCCGTATATATCAGATCCAGATGAAGGAAATCTCATGTAAGAGCATTCTCGCGAACCTTGACAGGTTCACACAATTTGTTTGGAGCAAGGTTTTCCACAGAGCAAACAATTTCATACGAACCCATCATAATGAAAAAATCTCTCTCGCCTTTGCCTAAAAACCACACCCAAAATTTCCTGGAAGAATTGCATGAACAGGGGTCCGGAATGTATCGCGAAATTCACGTCGGTGTCCGCCGAGTGGGTACTGAGTTCCGGGCCTCAAAAAGGGGGTTCTTTTCCCTTTGACCGGGCTACCTATCCAGACCCCTTGAGTTTTGCCTTCCAAAAGCGTACAATAGCGTTTTATATTTCGATGGAGAACGCTCCGTTTGGCGTAAATCGTAAGCAAAATGGTTTTTTTGAAAATGTGTGTAAAAGTGTAAGGTTTTTTGCACATCTTCCGGAAATGGACTCTCCGGAATGGCAAACCGGGGCCGTATTGGGGGTGGATATTTGAGGAGTGCCCGATCGAGATTCACCTGCTCACGTTAAAACTGCATTAGACTCCCGACATTCCGGCGCCTCTCCTCATCGGAAATCCCGGCAATTTCAAATTCGATCACCTCGCTCCCGATAAGAGTCCAGTCGTTGGCGCATCGTTTGAGAATTGCGATTACTGCTTCGGTCTCCATCCTGATCCGGTTTGAGGTCTGATCATCGAATGGCCTGCAGAGGCAGCCGACCTCCAGGTAGATTCGCATCGGGTACTCATGTTTTCCTATTTTTCCCCGGCATCAATAAATGATTGTATCCGGTTGCAGTTTCATCCCCCCATAATAGAGCCCAAGCTCAGCACTTTCCAGTACCGCTCATTCTCCCAGAAGGTCCGGTAAGTGCATTTCTCCGAGTCCTAAAAACGCAGGCTGACGTTGGGGGTATGAGATCATCTCAAAAGCCCGCTAGCAGACTTCCTGAAATAAAATAGCGAAAGCTTTGCATGGAACCGGAGCATAGATAAAAAAATATCATGTCCGATCTCACCGTTGAAAAGATCATCGAGATTAACGATGAGATCATCCTGAAGTTTGGTGGTGCCAATGGTATCCTGTCTGAATCCACACTCCATTTCATGGTCTACCGTGTCAACAGGATCAAGAATATTTTCCGAAGGGCAGCAACCATTCTTCATGTTATTGGTTCACAACATCCATTTATTGATGGGAACAAGCGGACTGCACTTGTCGTTGCGGAAAATGTTCTTGGCCAGCAGGGATACTACATTTCAGCGGATGAGGATACCATTGTCGACGTCATGCTGGAGGTAGCTTCATACAAAAATGAGCCCGATGAGATCGAGCGGTGGCTGAAAGAGCATGTAAAAACGATGGAAAATTAAATTTTACTGAGTATTTTAAGTGCCTTGTCGTGGCGTTCGGTTGATTTTTGTAGGATGCTCCGCTCTGACTGGTTGAGGCCCTCTCCCCGTTCGGACGGTGCTTTTTTATCGGTAGTTCCGGATTTTTTCTCTGACATAATACATTCCCCGGATTTTGTAATTGAGTATAAGGTGGCAGTGGTGATTAGGTTTCTGTTTACGGCATCCCCCAGTCCATTACGGTACCATTCCCTTTCCCAAAATCTCCGGCAAGTGCAAGTTCCGGTGCCCGTCGTGTACAGGCAATTGCCAAACGGCATGCGATCACCGGCCCCGGCTGCCCCCGGGTTTCAACAGAACCGGGAAAACTTTCCTTCCTTCTGGTTCCGATTATTGATGAAGTCCTGATTCAGGATACCCTGCTGCCAAAAGTACCGACATCAGGGTGTGAACAACTTTTAAGGGGTGGTGGCAGGGGATCTCACTGGACGGGCGCTAAGGAAAGACAATCTGGAAAAAATTGGATAAATATATATCATCACCCATTCAAATTTGACGTAAATGAGCCAATCTCTCTTAAACACTCTCAAATCTAAAATTGAACCGTTTTTCACAAAAGAAATTATATAAATTTCTCCACCGTATTCAGGTATCATCATCAACCTTTAAAGCAACACTCGATTCATTGATATTTGGATTTAAGCGGGTTTTGTTGCCGGTCCCGTGTATTGCCCTGCGATACGATCTCTTTTGTGTGTTGAGGGAAATTTAAACGTACGATAGGAAGAATCCCGGGGGAGCCTGTTACTTCAGAAAGGAGACCAGATCATCATAGACCCGGTATGTCTTGCCATCGGACATCAGTGCAATGATTTCCACACGGTCGGTCTGTTCCGATCCATCGAGGATGATCTCGTTTACGCCTCTCAGGGGCAGGATAATACCCGTTGCCACCGATCCGTCTGGATGGGTGACCTTGATATCCGCACTGTTGATGCTGTCATGCCCCGCACTTCCTGCGAAAGTTACCAAGATCCTTGAAGTAATTGGGCTTTTCTGTACCTGGGAACTTCTGGCCCGAAGGTATCAGCTGCGTTGGCTGGGGAATGAGAGCACGGGACGCTGGGGTGGGGGTCTCATTCAGGGTCGGCGAGATTGTCCTGACAATAGTTGGTTCCGGTATGGGTGTGATCTCCGCCGCACGTCCGTTCCCTGTGAGCATCGGCAGTCCGATGAAATAAACGGCCGCAATAATGGCTATCAGGATAATGTATCCTCCAATAATCCTTGTCTTGTTTACCTGTGGTTTTGCCGGTGCCTTCGGTTTCCCCGGAGAAAAGAACCGCGCGTCATCGACGGTCTCTGATGATCCCCGCTCTCGTGGTGCAGGAACCGTGACCGGCTTTTTGGCCTCATGGTTTATCAGAGACAGGGGTTTTGGCTTATGGTAGGATTCCAGAGTCTCATCCTCCGCAATATCCGCCCCAAATTGTTCCAATAATTCATCTGTATCCGGTTCCTGAATCTCCTTTTTATAATGGTGCGGAGTCCCATCCTCATCCGGTACGATGTTTTCTTCATCATTCTCTTCCGGTAATGCATCCGTGTCTGGTTCCGGAATTTTCTCATCAGCTTGTTCCGATGTCTGATCATCAACCGGCCCGGTGTTCTCTTCATCAGAGAGTTCCGGTGAATCATCCGGTTCTTCCTCTTGGATAACTGGGGTTCCACACCAATTGCAATACTGTTCCTCAGCTATGAGCAGATTACCGCATTTGCTGCAGGTTGGCAATTCCGGTACCCGCGTCCCACAGGATTCACAGAATTTAAAGCCGGGCTCGACTGTCCTGTTGCAGGAGGGGCAGGTACGCTTGAACTTTGGTGGTGAGGCCGGATTCTGCATGGAACGCAGTTGAGCTGTCACGTATTAAAAAGGTGAGTCATCCAGCCCCCGGGTTTAATGGGCATGGGTGGGGCCTGGCCTTCCGGAGTAACTGATCCCATTCCATTACCGCTCACTCTCCCAAACGCTCCGGTACATGCACGTTCCGGTGCCCGTTCCTGTACCGGCAATTATCAAACGGCATGCGATCCGGCTCAAGGCTGGACTGTTACGCGAGACCCGGCCAGCCCCTGGGCTTATGCGAGAATATGTGGGACCTGTCAGGAAAATTCCCGGACGGACCCGGCACGAACCTGAGCAGCCCCTTTGTAAAACCTGAACAAACATGTTTTAAAAAAATCCCGCACATCAGGAACCCGGTTTTTTCTGGTCCGCTTGTTGTTGTTAGCGGCAAAAAAAAAAGTGGGGCTTACTACCCGCTCTTCACGCTCGGGACTGCACCGATATCGAGATACCGGCCCTGCTCCCTCGTATACTTCGGCCAGGTAACATTCATCCCACCGTTCGGATCCCCCGTCTTTGCAAACCGGGTCCAGAGATCCACGAGGTTGTCAGAGACCGAGTCCGTCACCGGATTTGGTGGCATCGGGGCTTTGAACAACAACATGGTCTCGCTCCCGTGGAATGCCCTATAGGGCTGCTCGGGCAGGACATAGGAGTACTGGTACCGGTAGGTGCTCGTGTTCAGGTCAGCCATCGATCCTGCAACAAACTTCGCCGCATCGGTAAAGTCAACGTCCGTCATGATCTGTTCAAGCCGGAGCTGGACCTCTGCGGTTGAATTGGCTGGATACTTCAGGAGAACCGCATCTGCACCCTTCCCGAACCGGTTCTGGATGAATATTTTGTATTCCGGAACGGTAATATTTGCGTCGGCCGCAAGCGTGGTCCCGTCATCAGCGTTGTTCCCGATGATGAGGGGGATCGGGTTCTCCCGGTGGAGACGGAACAGGGTGTCCGGGGAATCTGGGATGAGCCATCCGTCAATCGTTGGCTCGAAATGTCGGGAGTTCACCATCTGGAACGGGGCGGCTGGCCAGGGGGTTGCATTCGCGATTTCCTGTGAACTTAGTTTTCGCATCTGCGCAATCGCACCTGGGCCGGAGTACCCGAGGCTCTGCGCGTATATTTCCCCAAGCTGTTTGGCATCGGCTTTGGTATTGAGGGCATCAATTTCCGCACCAGTTGTCCAGAACGTACCGCTCTCGACAATGGCCTGCTGGTAGAGCCCCTTGCTCTGGGGGCTGATAAGATGGATAAGGATGCTCTCTCCCCCGGCCGATTGCCCGAAGATGGTCACCCGGGATGGGTTGCCGCCGAACTGCCCGATGTTCCGCTGGACCCACTGCATGGCAGCAACCTGGTCGAGAAGCCCGTAATTGCCCGAACTGTTATGCGTGGACTCGGCATCGAGCTGGGGATGGGCAAGGAACCCAAGGGCGCCGACCCGGTAATTGGTCGTTACAACAACGACCCCTTTCTGTGCAAGGGCTATGCCGTTATACAGTGGCATCTCGCCGGCGATCTTTCCGAATGCCCCCCCATAGAAAAAGACCATGACCGGCAGTTTCTCGTCCGCACTGTGAGCGGGAGTCCAGACATTGAGGTACAGGCAGTCCTCGCTCATATTGAGGCTGGGATCTGCAGCGGCCGGCTGGGGACAGACCGGTGAATACACCGTTGTTTCCTTCACGCAGTCCCAGGGTTTAACCGGTGCGGGCGGTCTCCACCGCAGGTCTCCGGTTGGGGGAGCCGCGAACGGTATCCCGGTAAACACCCGGAGCCCGTCCTGCTGTAATCCTGAAACATACCCGGCTTCAGTCTTTACACTGGCCGCGTCTGTTTTCACCATGCCGGCTGCCGGTTCCTTCTGGGTGCATCCTGCCAGGAAAGAAAATCCGATAAGGATCAGGCAGCATACCAGGATATAACTTGTTACCTTACACATTTGCATACGATTGCATCCCCCTTTGTTTTCTGACAAAAAATGCCGGGGACGCTTTAATCGCAGATCGTTAAAGAACCCGGTTCCTCTTTGTCATCTGAATTTTGACCAGAGATTTTTTTGTGAATATTTCGTGACAACATGTTTAACGCGATGTATTTTTTTTAACCGTCCTTTCTTTCAGGTTCCGTAGGAGTAGCCCTTTCCGCCATTGCTTCCACTCCAAAAAAACACCGGTGAGTGCACGTCTGGGCCCCTCCTATGGGCACCCGCTACACACCCGCCACTCCGGGCTGCATCCCGCTCGCGATCACGGACACGATGCCGGCCACCCTCCCCTGCGCAATGCTGCGGCCGATAATGTACAGCGTATCCTGGCCGGGGATCAGGTTGAGTGCAATCCCAGCGAGGAGAAATATCCCTAAATTATGTGTCCCGAACATGATCCGGCCTTTTAACGATGAAGGAATTGTATTATCTGGTACTGCAAAAGAATGCTTCCTTTGTGTTTTTTCCCGGTTGGATTTGCACATATCCAATCCAAACTCACCGGCCCCCGCGGTACTCATCCACTCTGCTGATCAGCAGCCCCCGGGATTTCACTGGGATCTCCGGTCTCTTCCGGAAAATGTTTTTTGTAAATCCTTCTCCCAAAGACAATATGTATAACACAGAGCACGACAATCGCGATGACAAGAGATGGATATGTCCGACGAACCAGGTACTGAACAATCGTCAGGCAATTCACACTTATAATCGCGATAATATCCAGTAGTTCTTCGTATTTTTTATAGCCGGATCCCGGGGTACGGGCCAACCGGTAATAAAATATCTGGATCGAAAAAAACGCGAACCAGATAAAAAGTCCTCCGCTGTCCATATCAGAGGTAAACAAAATCAACGATGAGCCCAAGAAAAAGCAGATAATCGATTCAACCAGAAGTAATTTTGAGAAATCCCATTTCAGCATGTTTTTCGTACCTGGACCTCGGACGGATCGCCTTCATAGGTACCGGTATTGTTAATTTTGTTACCCATACCAACAGTTGACTGGGCAGCAGTTGCTGATTTGAACGGAATCTTGATGAGGACAGAGATCGTGCCGTATGCCGCGTTTGCAAGATGGCACTTGTCGTAGGGATGACTTACTGCATAGATGGTGTAGGTACCTGCATCAAGAGTATAGTCTAGGGTCCCCCACTTCAAGGACCAGGTGTTGTCACCGTTGACATCAATCACCTTGAACGTGCTCGCGTCATTGTTGACGACAGTGTAATTCCCGGGATCACGGTTCTGGATCTGTGAACCGGCATCCTTCATGTTGGGTCCTGTAAGGAACAGGTAGGTCTTGTAGATCCTGGTGTTGGTACCGGAGAGCTTGATCTCCTCGCCAAGGTAGAACCTATAGTCTCCGGCCGCAACGATCGTGACGGTGCTATTCTCGACATTGATGTCAACCTCGTCACTCTTGTAATTTGAAGAATTCGCGGGGAACTCATTCTCAACATGGATAGTGTACTTCTGGGCCCTGGTCTCAAGGCTGCGGGTCACGAACTCAACGGTCCGGATACCGGAGGTTGAAAGGCGTGCGGTGGCATAATAACGGGTGCAGTTGAACGGGGCGGAGGCCACATCCGAGAAGACGGTCGAACCGTTACCGTGTTCAAACAGGTGGTCACCAATCGGATGAATTCCTGTACCGGCAGCTACCTCGTCATCGTAATAGACCGGCCGCTGGTTCGGGTTGAGAAGCGGAGGCTGGTCACCACTCTCCCCGCTCATGCTGCCGGTGCCCCGTATCCAGAGCATGCAATTGGCCAGCGGCTTGCCGGCGATTGTTACAGAAAACGACTTGCCGGCAATGACAGTATCTTTGGTTGCCTCGATCTGGATGGTATCTCCAGTGAGGGTGATCGTTTCTGTCTGCGATACTATTTTTCCTGTATAATCCGCACCCCCATAGTTATAGTTGCTTTTCATGTTGTTGAGCCCGGACTCTGCCAAGGCACTGTAGGTTCCAGGTGGATAGATATAATCCCCGGTCCGCGGATCGCGTGCGTCTGTCGACCAGTTATACGATGACGAAGGATTGGCCGGGCTGCCCCAGGCCCATGGCTGGCCGGTAACATTCAGTATCAGGAGCGTATGGATTCCGGTTTCATTGTTGTAGAGGCCGGTCATGGTTGCTCCGCGCTGATCTTTCGCTTTGATATCAATGTACCCGTCACTCTCGTTATTGTAGACCGGCCCGCGCCGGGCCGGATCCAGTGCAGAGTACATGTTGGTATTAACGCGGAACCCAACCGGATCACCCCGTACGACAATACGGCCCGATTCATCCGTTTCCGTTAGGAAATTCCATATGTTGACATCAAGATTTGGATCGGCAACGGTAAACACCGGGGTGGTTATTCCAAACCCTGTCGATGAGTTGACCGGGTACCAGTATCCGGTACACCCGACAAACACCTGCGGTGTGGCAGTAAAAACGGCTGAATTGTAACCGGTAAGATCGAGGATTTTTTGCGGAGGAGTACTTGCAACCGGGGCAGCTGATGCCAACCAGCCGAGAGTGGTATAATTTGGCGTATGGTACGTGTTGTCAAGATTGAGGGCGCCGGTGATGTTGAGGCCCTGCTCCCCGATAAAAATCGTAACCCCCTGGCGGATGACCGGGGCCACGGTATAATAATCCGCGGATACTGTGGGTATTCCTGCAAGGAAGAGCAGTGCGAGCACGGACAGGGTGATGAGTAATTGTCGGGACATGATGCGGGATCTCCACACAGGGTATGAATGTATTTTCGGATCTACCATCTCCGGATTCCGGAGTTCGCACATCAATCCATACCTGATAGAAAAAATCGGGTATTCTGGATATAGCACTGGCGATGAGTGAAAAAAAATGTGCCCTTATGGTTACGGGCGATTGCGCAAGGCAGCCAATCGGTTACCGGAAAAGATCGTGCAGGGATAACCGGTACTGGCCGAGTTTTCCGTCAAAATTTGATGCCCCTATGTACATGACGTTCCCGGTTTCCGTTGCCGCCTCGATACCGGTCCGCATTGCATTCCGGATGGAAGGCACATCGATGCCGTTCAACACAATCTCATACACACAAGTCACGCCATCAGGGACCAGAGAATCGGGGATGCGATCCTTTAAGCCCGGACACCAGCGATGGCTGGTGCTTGCCGGCATCGGGAAACGATAGTTGGTGCACCCTACCTTAGAACCACTTCCAACAATCCCACCCGCAAAACTGGTGATGACCCCTCGCATCCCGGTGAGCTTTTCCATGGCAGCTTCCGCGCCGGCAAGTGCAGGCTGCTGGTCTTTTCCCATAACAAGGAAGTTACCTCCGGCAATTCCCTTCACTGTCCCAAAACGCTCCTCTCCCACATAATCGCCTTCCATCACCGGGATCTTCCAGCATCTCCTGCCGCCGACCATACACCGCTCTTCATACCGGTCCCCGAAATAGTGCATCCGTGTATGGAATCGGGAGGCCGCATCGAAAAGACCGTCAAAGGCAGAAGCGGTCGGTGCCGGCAGGATACACTGGGAGATTCTGGCTGCGACATTCGATTGCATGTTCTTCTTCTCTGCACAGATCAGGATCGCGATCCCGGCCCTGCCATCCGGTGTCTCTTCCGGAGTGAGGTATCGTTCGATTCCGGCCTCGCAGGGGCACCCGATTTTGGACGTGGCAAATCCTGTTGCTTCAACCGCCGCCTTATAAGCCCATTCCCGTGTTGCTGCAGTGATGATGACCCTTGAGAGCCAGATCGGGAATGCCTCTGCAAAGGTGTCAAGTATCCGGGTGCCGTTGATCTCCATTGCTTACCGCCCGGCCGGGTAAACAATGCCGTCCTCTATCACGACAGAATCCATCCGGATATCATTCTCATCAAGGGGCAGGTTGTCGACTTCCTGGCAGGCAAATGCGATCCCGATCTTCCGCAGGGTGCGGTTTTTCGATAAGAACCGGTCATAATAGCCGGCACCGTACCCGATCCTCCCCCCCATACGGTCAAACCCGAGCATCGGGAGGATGATCGTATCGATATCCTCCGCAGCTGCCGGAATTTCGTTCCCGATGGGTTCAGGAACGCCAAACGTGCTCGGGACAAGCGCGGAAAAATCCCGTATGTACGACAACCGGAGACTCGCGTCTTCTTTTACAATGATCGGGACCACGACCGGGCTTCCATTCCCGAACAGTGCATGGATCAATGGCTCCGTATTGACCTCTTTTTCCTTCGATGTATAGACCATCACGATCTCCTTGTTCCCTATGATTTCCATGAGATAACGGCAGATCATCCGGCTTTTTTCCAGCCGGTCTTCCGGTAGCATAGCATCTTTTTTCTGGCGCAGGATCTCCCGTATACTGTTTTTCCGCTCCTTCATGGCATTCACAGTATGTGATCAGAATCTATGTGCTTAATGATGGCGATGACTGAAAAAAAAAAAGTGCGGTTATTCCCAGCCTCCCCCCGCTCATTTACGTCTGCTATTATTACCCTGCGCATCATATTATACAGACAAGCGATATTACTCTGTCACAATCTGGCGATATTTTTCTCATATCCGTACTGTTTTTCGGTGTCGGACTGCTCGTAACGGCATCCGGGCTCTGGAAATACCTAGTTGCCCAGAAGATCCGGAACACCCCGCTCTCCAAAGTCAGCTCGGCCTCGGTGGGCCTTGTGGCACTTACCGGCAAGGCACAGCTCCGTAGGCAACAGCTCAGCCCGGTCAGCAATGTTCCCTGTGCATTCTGGCGGGTTTTCGGATCGTATTACAAGTCCGGCAAGCACTCGGGGTGGGAGGGGATCTATACGGGGGAGTCGAAGAGTCCGATCTTCCTTGATGACGGGGCGGGGACGATCCCGGTCCTGCCGGAAGGCGCCACGATCGTGATCCCGTCGCACTCATCCTTCGAGGGATACATCAGCGATCAGGGCCTGATCCTGAAGGAGTCTGCAACCATGGACCCGCGGGTCCTGAAATTTATTGAATCGCGGGTTCCGGATACAAAAGAAGCATTCCATGCTCACAAGAATGAAAAGATCCTCGTAAACGAGTACGTGATCAGTCAGGACGACCCCCTCTTTGTGCTCGGGACGGCCATGCCCGCAGATGACGTACCGGCCTGGAAGAGGCCGAGACGCTGGTGGTCCGGCAGGGGACTGGCGATTCGACCATGTACATCAGCGACTCTTCGGAACGCGACTTTATGAACGAGCTCTTCTCGCACCTGTACTGGCCGATCCTCGGGGGTATTGCGATCTCCGCAATCTGCCTGTACGTGATCCTGTCCACGGGGGGAGACTAACATGGCGGCCCTGGAGATCAGCGGCGGTTTTGTCGTCATCGGGCTGCTCCTCGTTGCAGCATTCATCGTGATTGCGATCTACAACGGGCTCATATCGCTCCGCAACAACACCGACAAGGCGTGGGCGAACATCGATGTCCTCTTAAAGAAACGCCTCGATCTCATCCCAAATCTCGTAGAGATTGTCCGGGGGTATGCCAGCTACGAGCGGAGCGTGCTCGAGGATATCACAAAGATCCGGGCCTCCGCCATGCAGGCCCAGGGGTTCCCCGAGAAGGCCCGGGGAAGCGAAGCGGTCAACGCTTCGTTAGGCTCGGTCTTTGCCCTTGCCGAGAACTACCCGGCACTCGAAGCGAGTGAAAACGTCTTAAGCCTCCAGAAATCGCTCTCCACCATGGAGACCCAGATCACCCAGCGGAGGGAGTTCTACAATGATTCGATGCTGCTCTATAACACAAATATCAGTACGATCCCCGGCGTTTTTATCGCGGATATGCTCAAATACACCCCCCGGGAGTATTTCCGGGTTGACGGGGATGTTGAGACGCCGGTCAAGGTATCGATCGAGACCCGGTAATGGCGTTGGGTACCGGGAATCTCCCCTTCCCCCCCCCCCAACAACTTCCCTCTCGCATGAATCGAGCCCCCTCATACCCCATCGGCCCGCCGGGGCGCCATCTCCGGTCCTGGCCACGGGCGGATGCAGCAATTCAGGTGACTGCCGGGCGAAAGTCGGGTTGTCAGACAGATAGCCGGATTAAATCACAAAATCCTTTATCCTCTTAAACGATTCAGTAATACTTATGGAACCTGGAGAGCAGGAACATCGGGTCAAAAAAGATCTCCAGAACCTGACCCGGATACTTACGGGGGAGAATCTCAACCCGGATGAGATGTTTTCCCAGAACCGGGGAATCCGGTCATGCACACCCCCGTTAAAGTGTGCACACGAGACCGGTCATTCAGTCAGCGAGCAGTTAAAACGCGTCCAGTTCCCTGAATAATTTTTTTATCAGTCCTTACGCAATGTGCGCCTCACACACCCAGAGATCATAGATGGGATCAGCGGGATTCTCGGTGACCTCAACGGTGCGCCCCATCTCCGTACCCCATGCGGCCACGAGCCGGGCCTCGGGTTCCGTACCCACCGTGATCAGCGTCTCTTTGGTGGCGGTGAAGAGTTCCCGTACGATCGCTTCCCACATATCCTCTGAAAAACTGTTGATCTCGCCCATCATGATCCCGATGCCCTTGGGGGAGGGTGCCACGTACTGCGAAGCTACCATCGCATTCAGGCACATCATCTCTGCGGGCAGGAGACGGCCGGTAAAAAGCCCCCGCGACAGGAGTGAACTATCGTTGTCATAGGAGAGCGGAGAATAATTAAGATCCCGGAGCACCAGCGAGCCGACACCTGAGCCGCAGCAGCAGTCAACACAGGTCTCGCCACTGCCGCTTCCCCAGATGTTCTCGATCAGCATCCCTAAAATTCCTCTACGGGCGGGATTGAGATCCTCGATTGCCGGGGGGACTTCAGCGGTCAGGATTGTGCTGAAATATTCCCGCACTGCCGCGGCAAAAACTGCCCGGTTCTCCTGGAAGATCTCGCCGTTCACGCTCTCGAACAGGTCGATGAGGGGAACTGAAGGATTTCGGCAGAGAAACGTGCCGGCAATCCATCCGTCAGCACCCTTGAACGCGAGGGCGAGCGGCTCTTCCGCTTCATCCAGCAGGAGACGACCATCCCGGGCATCCCGTTCTGCAAGCTGGGCATTGAACCTGGTGTCGGTAATGTCGGCAAACGACGGCTCGATGAACCGGAGGTCTTCGAGTTCAAAAATTTCTGCTATGTTCATGGTCCCCTCTCGATCCGCATCCCGTGCGGTGCCTGGATTGTTCCGTCAACTTTTGCATCCTCGTGGAGCACAATCGCTTTTGCGATCACATTTCCCAGGATGTGGGCGCCCTTTTTCACATAGACCGTACTGCCGCTCTCCACGTTGCCGTGGACCATGACTCCTTCAACCACACTGATCTGGTTCCGTGCCCGCAGGCTGCCGAAGATCACCGTGTTCTGCTGGACGTCGATCGAACCAGCCCGGATATTCCCGTGGAGCCGGCAGTACTTCCCGATCTTCATGGTGGAGGGGACGGAAAAGACCTTCATGTTGAGTTTCGAGCGGGCAGGGATCATGAGCGGGATCTCTCTCTTATCCTCATCATCTGAGAAGAGGTTATCAATGATCCGGTCGAGTTCTTTCTCGTTCTGGATCTTTAACATCTTCATGAAATAGATGAGGATGAACATGAAGACCGGCATCGGGTTTCGCACCACGATGGCACCGGTTGCTTCAAAACCTTCCTTGATCTCGACTTTCTCGCCGATATCAAGGGCCCCGGCAACAACCAGCCGGCCGTTGATCTTCACCCCTTCACCGATGTACGCACCCTGCTTTGCGATGACATCGCTCCCGATCTCGCAGAGGTTGCCGATCCGTGCGTCGCCGCTTGCCCAGACATACTCGCGGATCTTTGAGGACTCGCCGACATAGACATCTGCACCCCTCAGGCCGTAATCGATCTGGCAGAATTCCCCGATCACAATATCCCTGTCGGTCTTTAAGCTGTGCTCCTGCAGCTCGGTGCCATCAGGAAGCAGGCAGTGTTTATGCCAGTTTTTTACGGCTCGCTCTCTCATCCATCCTCGCTTTACTACCCTCAGGCTCCGAATTTGTGGGATGTGTTGATCAGGTCGAGTGCAATCGGTAACAGGTCAATTCCCCGGATCCGGTTGAGCCCGCCTTTCGCACAGTGGTATTCATCGTAGTGGAATACGTCGTCCATCCTGACACCGTCTCCCCGGATCAGGACCGGCACCGGGTCGGCGCTGTGGTCCTTGATCGTGCACGGTGTCGAGTGGTCCCCGCAGATGATGATGATGGTATCTTTGAGGTCAAGCAGGGGTTCGAGCAGCGGGTCGATCTTCTGGATGAAATCCCGCTTCTGTTCGGCAAGCCCGTCATGGCCGGATTCATCTGCACCCTTGATGTTCATGAGCACGAACTCTTTGGTCTTTAACTCGCCAAGTGCTGCCGCGACTTTGCCGGCAATGTTGCTGTTCTGCGAGCCGGTTGCACCAGCGACCTCGATATGCGGGAGGCCGACAGCCCGGCCGATACCGGTGATGAGGCTTGCTGCGGAGATGACCGATCCTGAAATGCCGTATTTCTCCTGGAACGGTTCGTACTTGCCCATCTCCCCGGCACCCCGCATCAGCACCACGTTGGCCGGGCTGAGGTTCTGTGCGAGCCGGTCCTTGTTCATCGGATGCTCAAAGAGAATCTTGGTGGATTGCCGGACAAACTCGTTGCAGACCACGGCGGTCTTTTCATGCGTAGGTGTCTTTTTTATCGCTGTGACGGTGAGCGGTTTGACTCCTTCTTTCTTGGGATCATTAGAGGTGACACAGTGGCCGATGCCCTCGCCTTTGAGGGCGAGTGCGGCACGATGCCCGGCACCGGAGCGGAATATGAATTCCACGCCAAACTTCGAGAGATCAACCCCGTCCTGTATGGCGGCACTTAAGGCGGCGGTATCATGGATGCGCCCGGCACGGCGATCGATGACAATTCCCTCTTTTGATATCGTGGCGTAATTGCACCGAAACCCGATCATGCCCGGCTCCATATGGATACCCGAGCCTTCGCACTCGAGTGGTCCCCGGCCAGTGTAGTACTTGTAGGGATCATACCCGAGGAGGGCGAGGTGTGCGGTATCAGAACCCGGGCGGATGCCCGGCGCGATGGTATCCATAATGCCACAGCAGCCTTCCTGTGCAAGTTTATCAAGAACAGGGGTTTTTGCTGCTGCGAGCGGGGTGGTATCCCCAAGCGCCGGGCAGGGGCGATCGGAGATTCCATCGAGAACAATAAAAAGAATCCTGCTCGCGGTCATTGGTAAGGAATGGTTGGACGGGAGGATTAATTATGTTTCTTGGTCGTTGGGGCAAAAACCGGATGAATTCTTTACCCTTCTATTGTTGAGGACTCATCCAGGGATTTGCCCCGCGGTCGTGGCGTCCTGAAGGTCACGCGGCTTTCTTATCATCCGGCACGATTGCCGAGAGCACCAGCGGGATAACCGAGAGCACAAGGCCGGCTGCCATCGTGATATGGAACCCGGACAGAAATGTTGCGGAATCGAGTGCAGTGAAGGCAACAATCCCTCCGGCATTCGCGGTTGCACAGGTGAAGAGCATCGCATAGATCGCCGTCCCCAGCACTCCCCCGAAATAGATGGCAGTCACCATCAGCGAGGATCCGGTCTCCTCCTCCCCTTTTGGGGCACTCTCGATAATCCGGCTTGAGGCAGGCCCGGCTGCGATCCCGAAGGCCACCCCCATCAGGATGAGGCCGGCAAGCAGGGGAAGTATCCCGGATTCGGGAGACAGGACCGCAAAGATGGCGCTGAAGAGGACGAAAAGTCCGCAGGCTGCGACAGCAAATGTTCGGCGACCGTGCCGGTCCGACCACTGCCCGAACGGGATACTGATGCAGGCAATCACCGCCGGAGGAATCAGGAGATACAGGCCGCTTGTCGCCAGATCGAAGTGCATCTCCATCGTGAGATAGAACGGGAGCAGGTAGATGATGCCCATGAAGATGATATTGACCAGCAGGTACGCGATGAGGACCGCAGTGAACTGCCATTTCGAGAAGATCCGTATATTGAGAAACGGCACTTTTGCTGTAAGCTCCCGGACGACAAACAGCCCCGAGCAGAGCAGGCAGAGCGCACCACAAGAGAGGATCAGCGGGTCCGTTACCCCACGGGCTGCAATCTCTTCCAGCACAAAGGTGCAGAACACCATGGCGCCAAAGAGCATGACAGCGCCCGGGTAATCAAAGGACACTGTATTCTCTTCCGGTTCATCGGCCGGGATCACTCTTGCCGCAAAGAGGATCCCAATGATGCCGATCGGGATGTTGACGAGGAAGATCCAGTGCCACGACAGGTATTGGGTGAGGATACCGCCGATTGCCGGCCCGGCCGCAAACCCGATGGACGCGGTCGCGGCAATCACGCCAAGGGCCGTTCCTAGCATATTTTTTGGGAGGTACCTGATGCAGAGCAGCGGGGCAATGGCAGCGATCATCGCAGCCCCGAGTCCCTGCACGAGGCGTGCAGCGAGCAGGAGGTCAAGTGAGGGGGCGATCCCGCAGGCCGCCGAACTGAGCGTGAAGATCACAAAACCCAGGAGGAACAGTTTTTTTGCATACCCCCGGTCGGCAAGTTTCCCGAAGACGAGGAGGAGTCCTGCCATCATGAGCAGGTAGGTGATGATGACCCATGCGATTGTCCCGGTGTCCGTATCGAAGTACGTGGCCATCGTCGGGAGCGCCACGTTCACAATCGAACCGTCAATACCGTCCATTACCACGCCGTGAGCTACTGCGGAAAGCAGGAGCTTCTGGCGGAAGGGATCGGTGATGATGGAGGTCATGAGATACAGTTGGTGCTGGGAATTTTATTAACGTTCGGAACAGGAGTAATGATCTTGCGGATTGCGTGCTCCTGCAAGAAATGCTCTTATTATTCCTACATCCGTTCCTCAAGAAATTGAACGGGTGTTATGACGACAGCGCCCGATCCATTAAAATGACGGATGTTCCCGGTCACCACCGGAATGTTTGCGTGAAGCGACACTTCGCTGAACGGGAGATCGCCCGGATCCGGAATGGTGCAGGTTACGGGAACCGGTGAGACAAACATGCCTTCCCTGCGAATAAAGGAAATGATCTCGTTTACCGTGTCCTCCGGAAACGAAAACATTTTCCTGTGAAGCCCATCTGAATATTCATCGAATATCCGTGCGTCGACTACCAAACCAATATTACCATTGATCACAAGGTTGAGAATTCTGGCGGGTGCCCCATGAGGCGAAAGCAACCCTGATACCAGCACAGTGGTATCAAGTACGATATGCAATGCTTCCGTGTCTATCGCCTCTTACGTGAAAGACTGATCTCTGCCTCAATTTCCTGCTCAGACATGGTATCCAGTCCTTTTTCCCGGGAAGTTATCCTGATCTTTTCAAGTGCTGCTGAAGCGCGTGCTCTCCGCATGGTTGCCAGAGTCTCTTCGAGATCTTCACCAACGGCAAGAACAATAGCCCGGGGTTTTCCGTTCACCGTGATAACGGTTTCATCATTCCCGGTTACTTCCCAGAGGCGGGCCGGGTTCGACCGGATTTCTCGACTTGAAATAAAATTCGTGGTATGGCTCCTGAAATGTCCTACATTATATCATGCACTTTGTGGGCATAATAGTTGTTATTGGGGATGCTCATGGGAGGAAGCTTGTGATGAGTTAAAACCAGTTAGCGATTATGAAAAGAGCAATAGTAATCCCGTAATCAATTATGAGCCGGTCAGGAACAGTCAATGATCCTGACTGTTTTGCTTACCATACAAACCTGCACGGTCTGGCCAAACCTGTACAAAAACAAAAAAAAAATTAAGCTGTCGAAATCCGGGCAGCGATGGGCTGGACCTTGGACTTGACGATCTCGACCCTGCGGGTCGGGTAGATGATCTTGACTGTCTTGAAGAGGTCCCGCGAGATCTCTCCGGAAACAATCGCGTTGACCATCGTGGTTAAATCCCACGCGGATGCCTGCGCAATGACCGCTTCTGTGATGATCTTGCGGATTGCGTGCTCCTGTGAGATGTTGGCACGGGCAAACGTATAGCAGCTGATGGTCAGGTGTACTTTCTTGCCGTCATTGGTGACCAGCGGAACATGACAGTCCACGCGGGAGCTGCGGCGCTTGACGAGCGAGCGGAGATAGTCCCTCGTTACGTCGTGACCAACAAACTCAGTGTATGCCGAGTCGCCGCTTACGGAATTGATCTTAAAGCTCATCTTCATGTGCTGCTTGGCGTAATCATTGGTGATCTCGCCGAGCGTTGACGTCATGATCCTGCCGACAACGCTCTCAGCATCGTTTGCAATGGTGTCACCTATGAACACTTTCCCGAGGTTGTCGGGGGTGTGCACCCTGTACCAGCTCTTGGCTTTCCAGCCTTCTACTCTTCTTCCAACTTGTTTCTTCTTTGCCATACTTACATCACCTGGTGATTGTTGTTAGAGTGCGGAAACGTCTGTTGCATCTTCCGCTATTGCCAGATTCATCAGATAATCATCCACCGATGCAATGATCGACCGGCACTGTGTGCCGGTGATCACCGTTATTACCCTGTCGCCCTCTGCGATGGTTGTCATGTTGCGCATGTTGTCCGGGGCTAATGCCGATGCAACTGCGCCTGCATTTCTGTGCCGGGTAGTGATCCTGCCTTCGATCTGCATCATGATGCCACTGCCTCGTGCCATGCTTTCGTGAACGCACCGATCTGATCGCAGGGGATTGTCGCACCTGCCCGCCGGTTGTGTCCGCCGCCATACCCACCGTTTGCGAGTGCAAGTGTCTGGAGCAGGGGCCCGAGTTCATGTTCAACTCCAGCGGGACAGCGTGCCGATATCCGGCAGGATTTACCATCCCGTGCGTAGACCAGCACTGGCTGAGCGTTTATACGGTCGCGGGCAAACACATCGGCAACATCGCTTGCGAGTGTGACTTCCTTGACTTCAAAGACGCCCGGTGCACCCTCTGCTGGGTGGGCTGTATGGATCGCATCGATCACACCGACGCGGTGCTTTCGTGCAATCTCCCATGCCCGGTCTATGTCGTGAGACGACCGGAGGCAGAGGGATGCAGCGAGATCGCCGCGCCCGGCTTTTCCGCAGGCATCGATGACTGCGGTGAGTGCGTGGGCATCCTCTATCACTTCGCGCTGGAGGTGATACGTATCGCCGTAGATTGCATTCAGGCCAGTGAGCGTTGTACCGGATGCTGCCGTGATCACAACCTGCGAGAGCAGGGTGTCGAGCTTGATACCGTCAACGCCCGCGGACTGGTTGAGGAATGTCGAGACGAGTTCTTCTGCCCCGCTCACGCCTTCAAGGTGGGGGCTGATCGCGGTGTAGAACCGTTCGGTCATGTCTCTGCCCGGCAGGGTGAGTCCCCGGTCCGGTACGACGATGCCGTTTGTTATCGCCTCGTTGAAGATCTCGAGGTTTTTACCGGTCATCTCCTGTCCGTCACCGAGTATGCCGGGAATTACGAGCCCGGCAAGGTCGCGGTTGTCCCCCATCTTCTGGGCGACAATGTATGCGGTGCCTGCTGCCGAGAGTTCGCGATCGCTGTCAATACTGGCAAGCCGCGGGTTTGCATGGAACTCGCCTTCGAATTCTGGGAGGTGGTGATCCACCACGATTGCATCGTTGGGGAGATCCTTAATGCCTGCACCGAGATCGCAGAGCAGGTAGGAATCGTCACCGGTTACATCCTTAACAGTAATTTCCTGTCGGACGCGGAGCCGGAAGCGGATACCTGAACGCAGCATCGCATGGCAGAGGATTGAGGCGGCGGCTATGCCGTCTGCATCGTGGTGCGCGAACACCTCGATGAACTCCTGCCGCCGAATCTGTTCGGCCACGGTTTCTGCTGCGGTATCGAGCGACATGGTTGTTGTGGATAATTATGCAGATGGATTATCTGGACAGCAGGATCTCTGCAGTCTCCGGCTTGTACACAAACTCTTTGGGCAGTTTCTTGCTTCCCGTGTAATACTTCACGAGACGGCGAACCTTGGATTCGACCAGCTGTAACTGCCGTTTGTTGTGCAGATCTTTCTTGTTCTCACTCAGGTGCTTGCGCAGACCGAGCGCCTTTGTCATGAGGTCCCGGAGATCTTCGGGGATCTCAGTCGCGACATTGTTCTCTTTTAAGATATCCCCGAGACGCTTGCCGGTGGCAAGTTTAATATCGGGAACTCCGTAGCTGTCCCTGAGTACCAGTCCAATCTTGCTGCTCGACGCGCCTTCCTTCCGGAGTTCAAGGATAATTTTTGTGATCCCTGCAACGTCCTTGTTGGACCATGCGGGGACTTCCTTGCGGTAGGGGCGGACTGAGCATGACTTGCCTCTTCTTCGAGCATGCATTCGTGCCATAGTGTAGCCTCCATATAGACTAAACGTAAGTCCAGAAAAGTACAGTTTATTCACTGACTCTCTGTAATCCCAAAGCCATGTTTGAGGCCATGCGTTATATCGCACGTCGGACTTACATCTGCCAGCACAATAGTTAAAAGTGCTTGACTCTATTTGGTGAGAGGAATATTAAGGGTATCGATGGTTTTTGGGTTTAGATTGAAGGGGCATGGTCTCGTTGTTGATGTATTCCGGTTCGCTTTTGTTTCATACATCTGGTGAATTAAAAATTTGGTGAATTAAAAAAGAGGACGGTTCAATGCTTCTTCCGGCCAGACGCAACTGCGGATATTAAAACAAAAATGCCGATCGCTCCGATGGCTGTAAAAGGAGGGAGGGCAGCCTGCGAAGAAGCCGGGCCCGCATCTGTGGTAATGTAACCGGTCTTTGTGGAGGGGATACTGTATTCAGAATATTTCGTCGTTAATATGACCGTATAGGTACCGGGAATAGTGTAGGTATACGATGGGTTTCGTTCTGTGCTGGTACCGCCGTCACCAAAGTCCCACTCCAAGGAGAGGGGAGTGCCGGTGGATTTCTCGGTGAACTGGACGGTTAACGGGATTGTTCCTGATGTGGGGGTAGCACTGAAACCTGCGACAGGGGCTGAAGGTGCCATGGTCGTGTCAGTAGTCACCGGTTCAGAAGTAGGTACGGTTGTTGCATCGGTAGTAACTGCGGTTGTTATGACGGTTGTCGCGACTGACGTGGGTACTGATGTCGCTACCGTTGTAGCTGCTGTTGTTACGATTGTTGTTATGACTGTAGTAGGGACCGATGTTGGTACTGTTGTTGCTACCGTGGTTACATCCGTTGTAGGAATAGACGTAGGTACGGTTGTCGCAACCGTTGTTGCTGTTGTGTTTGAATCATCTGCCGCAACCGGCATGGCAATCCCCGCTATCAACATGAGGGCAAGAAAAACCGGCATAAAAAAAGTGTGTGAGGTCGTGGTTCACCCGACCTGTCGGGAATCCGTTCAGGTTAATGACGTCTGTACAGCGGTTGCATTCCGACCCCCCCCGCATGCCCAGGCCACCGACAGGAATCCCCAGAGCAGCGGCAAGCTGGTCACTGGTTACCCCGAGCTGCTGTGCCGCAACCGTGAGATTCTGTCGCCCGGTTGTTGAACTGTTCAGGGCGTTCTGAAGATCCTGCTCGGAAACACCCAGTGTTGCTGCCGCAGCTGTAAGACGGGTGGTGTTTGAAAAGAAATTTGCACCTTAGTGCTGGCGGGTGGAACCTGCTGAATCTGTACCATAGGATGGTGTGTGCTGACCGGTACCATCTGCAGCTACCTGGTGCGTAATCGCCGGGGTAGCCTGATCACCCGGAGACTGGCTGGAGGCACTCCCGTTATCCTGGGTGCATCCTGCACCCATCACTCCTGCGACCAGTAAAGCCGATACGATGAGTATTGCAATTGTGTTTTTTATGCTTTTTTTCATGTAAATCATCTCTCGCTGTTTTTAAGGAATTAATCAAGAAATATGGTGTTTCTCTCCTGCTCATTGAGAACTGCCAGTATTCTGTGTCCGGTTTTGTGCCCACGAGTGACCCGCAGGCCCCCGTACCTGTAGTGTCTGGTTATGTGACGTATACCCGGCATTTCTCTGCTGATGAGTGATGTTTCCTGTTGTCTGCTGCCGTGGTCCCTTGGTCATCAGTTCCGGGTGA
This sequence comes from Methanoregula sp., assembly GCA_041662685.1. GTDB lineage: Archaea > Halobacteriota > Methanomicrobia > Methanomicrobiales > Methanospirillaceae > Methanoregula. Next base: position 23,049 of record JBAZRZ010000010.1, on the reverse strand, counting down.
GCCAGATAATAGGACTTAAGCCACTGTATTGCTGCAGGAATATTACCGCTTGCAATATCGGCCTGAATCTCAATGACGCTAACACCCTGTTGCCCGAGTTTCGTGATGAAAGACTGGAGCATCTGATGCTCTTGGGTGGTATTCCCTGCATGGCCCTGATGTCCGGTCCCCATGGTGAAGGCACCATTGCCACGAACCGACGTGCTTGTCGTGTCCGCGGCGCTGGCCGTTCCGATAAGGAGAGCCAGAATAGTAATGATAGATACAATCCCCAGATATCTTTTCAGCGTGTTCATAATGAAAATCTCCTGTTTTCATTGATACAATGAATCTTTAAGATCTCAAGTTGTATGTTATAACCAACATTTTGTAATATAAATACATTATTTTGTCTATTATAAATCCTATTTTTAACAAGTGATGATGTTATCCCCGGTGGTTTGCTGTGTTGTCAGAAGGTCAGAGCACACCCGGTCCCGTTAATAAGCGTTCTTTTAAAAAAAATATCATCAGGAACGATCGCATTCACTCCCTGCCCCCTCGCCTTTTTTACCCTGGCGGGCAAAAGGAATGTAAGAATGGACAAAATATCGCTGGAAACGAGTGATGATGAATCACCGATCCAGTTTCGGGACTGCTTCTCGGTACGGTATATCCAGTCGGCTGCACTCCTCTGCCAGCTCGCATTTGCGATCGAGCAGGAATACCGGGAGGCAAAAGAGATTCCCGCAGCACTCCAGTTACGGCACGAAATCTTTGTCCTCAATTCGGTCTTATCCTCAGTCTCGTTCCTTGAGTCCACCATCAATGAGCTCTATGCCGATGCCGCTGACGATGCCTACTATTTTGCTGATGAAAAACATGAAGCACTCCTGAAGCAGATTGGCGAGAAGTGGAAGAACGAGAAGAACTTTGACCGTGCCCCGCTTTTAAACAAATACCAGAAGATCCTCTTCATCGCGGGAATGCCATCTTTCGATGAGGGCGACCAGGCATTTGCTAACCTGCGGATTCTCATAGAGATCCGCAACCACCTCATGCACTACACGCGGGAATGGGTGGTCCTCGGGGACAGGGGGATTTGGGGTGCCGGCGAAGAAACAACCGGTGGGAAATTTGAAAGAACCCTCCGGCAAAAATTTGCCCCGAACCCACTCGCACTCAGGAACCAGCCATATTTCCCTTATAAATGCTTAGGTCACGGGTGCGCCGAATGGGCCGTAGTCAACAGCCTGATCTTTACCGACGAGTTCTTCCGGCGGCTGGAACTGCCGGCGCCGTACGAGGAAATACGGGGCGAGATGAGAACGCGGTAAGTAAAACCATTACTGTCTGGTTTTGGTTTTTTTCATCCTCGTGGTTCGCATAACAATCCTTCAATTGCAGAGTATCCGGTAGTAAAACACCCGGTATTTCTGGAACATGAACGGGAATAGTCATATTTATACGACAAAATGTCATATAACATATACAAGAATACGCATGAAAAAGAATACCTTCTATCTGCTCATCGGGTGCATTGCCCTTCTCCTTGTCGGTATCTTCTGGTACTCGGATGAGACATCGCATTCACCTCTGTTAATCATGGTTGCGTTCATAGCCGCAGTTGCCCTTCTGTTCTATGCGCGGTCAAGGGTGACCGATCTCATTCAGGATGAACGGGATATCAAGATAACCGAACAGGCAATGAAGCAGACAATGCTGGTATTCTGGATAGTTTTCTGTAATTTTTCCATCGGGGCGGTCGTACAGATGCTGCAGTTTCCCTCGTTTTCCCGGCCAACACCGGGACAACACATCGTAACCCTGCTCTCTCCCCGGATGATGGGTTTTGTGCAGCTGGGATTACTCTGCCTGATGATCTTCCTGTACGTCGCGTTCCGGATATATTACGCCCGGAAATATGGGGAATGACTCAGATGAAGAATAAGATCAAGGTATTCCGGGCAATGCATGATCTGACGCAGGACAGCCTTGCCCACGCGATAGGGGTAAACCGGCAGACCATTCTCGCGATTGAAAAGGGAAAATATGTCCCGTCCCTTGATCTCGCTTTTAAAATTTCGCGGTATTTTAAGGTAAATGTCGAAGAGGTGTTCATGTACGATGATGAGACTCCGGTAGAATCCATCTGATAGCAATGAATTCTTTTTCATCTTTCGTTCAGTCAGTACCTGAAATGCCTGAGCTTTTTTGCAATACAGGGAAATCGTGGTTATCATTTCATGGGAATGTTCAGGATTCCAACGAAATGTGTCTGGGGTATTTCCCGACAATTTGTAATTAATACACGATTATTAGACCTGTTTATAATACAAAATGTCGAACACACATTACATAAACAGTACTTCCGGAACTTCGTGTCCGTCAAGGGTACAATTTGGAGGAAATTAAGAATGAGAGCACCTGCACTCTATTATTATGGCCTTGCTGCATTTTGCGTTGTATCGCTCTTTGTAGGAATGGCTCACGCTGCCGACCCGACGCCGGTTGTAATAAACACCACAAATACCCCTGGATTCGGGTACGGGCACTCCCCCACGCCGCGATTGAACCTCTCCTGTCTCGAACAGCAGGGTGTAACTATCACGGACGTGAAGGCGGCACAGAATGACACTGCTTCAGTCAGGAGATAGTCTGATGCCTGCAGTCAGTCCCTAAAGGAAATAACCGGAAATGCCACTCATCGGCAACAGCAGAAATCCGGAACCGGCTCTATCGAGCGGAACGGAACAAAGGTATACCCGGCTCGTAACCTGTCGGTGCATAGTAACCTTACCGGAAGGACACCCGGATCTTTTGGCGGGAACCCGACTCACAAATTCCCGGTTACAAATTTGACCCTATTCCGACAGGGATCCCCGCAGAATGGCACAATTATGCACCATGCATTGAACGTGTCCGATGTCGGCCAGAAAAAGATCGCACACCTGAACGGGAATATCAGTGCCATGAAACCGTGGCCTGGCCAGAACCGCCAATTTTACCCCCGTGAGGTGCCGGGAGGCCCGCGTTCAGGATCATCATCTGTCGTGAACGGTACGCCACCACGCACATAACCAACGATTGAATGAAATTTTAAAAACCTGCAGGTCTGTATGAAACACAGAAATGGTAACGTCATCTGACTGTAAACAGTCTGGCAATACCCCCTCAAAGACATACGTGCCTGAATACAAAAAAATTGGTAGAAAACACAAAGGCAGATGCCAAAAAAAGTGCATAATGCCCCGGTTCTTTGTCGATAACAATGGAGAAATCATGAAGAAAAAAATCGCTATAATCAGCATAATTCTGGTGTTGCTGATGGTATCAGCAATACCTGTTGCAAGTGCCGCCACTACTACATCATCGATGTTGTATGTATCCTCGGTCAACATGGATCCCGCCGTGCTCTATCCTTATGAGCAGGGTACCATTTCCGTAACGCTGGCGAATTCCGGCAACCAGTCCGTCGGACTTTCTAATCCGAATCTCATCAGCGATACGGTTACTATTGACAAAAAAGATACCTGGAATACGATGAGCTATATCGCATCCGGTTCAACGATAACGTATTCGTTCCTTGTTTCTGCAGATCCACCCGACAGCAGTCATTTTGCCCTTTTCACGATAGAAACGAAAGAGGGGGATACTTTCCATTACCCGATTCTTATTACAGTGGATTCAACGGATCTCGCGGCGAGTATATTAGATGCACCCGATATATTTCCCCTTGCTATAGAAAAAACAGTCAACCTGAGTATTACCAATCCCCGTGCTGGAAAGATCGATAACGTTTTTGTCACCGCATACGGCAATGGCATTAAAGTCAGCCCGTCACAAAAATATATCACTTCACTCGATGCACAAAGTTCTGTCGATGTTCCCTTTACGGGGACACCCGAAAAGAGTACTAACCTGACCTTCCATGTCAGTTACCAGAGCGGGGATGTAGATCATTCGACAGATGTGATCCTACCCATCAATATCGGGAACGATAAAACTGCAGCATTACCGGTTGTCAATAATGTAGCTCTGACTACCAAAAGTTCGTACTATGACCTGACCGGGGATATCACAAACACCGGAATCACCGCGGCAAAAGGTCTCACGGTCCCGGTTGGATCCCCGGCACAGGCAACGGGGACGTACGCTGAATATGCGATCGGCAGCCTTGCCTCCGATGATTACGGGAGTTTTGAAGTGACATTCGCCAGCCAGGATCTCACATCCGTTCCCCTAGTCATGCTCTGGAAAGATGCGGAGGGGTATGATTACAATCTCACCAAGAAGATCAACCTCGGCACTGCTTCGGGCTCCAGCGGCAACAGTTCCGCATTGAAGACTTCAGGAAGCACCGGCATGGGAGCACCCCAGGGAGATATGGGCGGGCCCAGCGGCAGTATGGGTTGCACCAGCCTCTTCTCCGGTAGTGGTAGCAGTGGTATCAGTTCGTTCTACCCGGTGATTGCAGCGGGAATCCTCATTGTTGCAGGAATCGTGCTGTATATCAAACGCAAATGGCTCCTTGCTAAATTCAAGAAACAGTAAAGGGGGATCAACTATGATCACTACCCCACTTATCCGGTTTGCGGATGTCAGCAAGGTATACCACTTGGAAAGTGGCGACTTTACGGCGCTCAACCATATATCCCTCGACATTGATGAGAACGAATTTGTCGCGATTATGGGACCGTCGGATTCCGGCAAGTCGACGATGATGAACCAGCTTGGTATCCTTGAAGTCCCGACCTCGGGAGAGTTGTCTATCTCGGGGAGGAACATGGCCAGTCTTACGGCACTTGAGCGGACGCACATGCGCAGGGATACGATCGGGTATATCTTCCAGAAATTCTACTTAATTCCCCTGCTATCTGCGTATGAAAACGTGGAATACCCGCTTATCCTGAAGTACAAGAAACGGGACGAGTCGGGAAAAGCCACTGCCATGCTCAGAGCCGTGGGATTTGATGAGGCCATGAGTGCCCACCGACCCACCCAGCTCTCCGGAGGCCAGCAGCAGCGCGTGGCCATCGCCCGTGCCCTGGCCAATGACCCGAAGATCCTGCTCTGCGATGAACCGCCCGGTAATCTTGACCGGAAGACCGGACACCAGATCATGGATATTCTCTGTGGTCTTCACAGCGAAGGAAAAACGGTCATTATCGTGACCCATGTTCCGAAGATCGCAGAGTACGCGAACCGGACAATCACCCTTGAAGATGGGAGGATAGCAGCATGAAAGATATATTCTTTGATCTCTCCGTCAGGAGTATCCGCCTGAATTTCCTGCGGTCATTATTAGCCTCCATTGGCATTGTGATAGGTGTCGTGGCAATTTCTTCGATGGGGATGCTGGGGACTAACATGCAGCTCCAGGTAAAAGACCAGCTCTCTTCGGGAGCAGATACCATCGTCATAAGTGCCGATGCTGTCCGGATGGGTCCGCCAGGATCCAGTTCCTCGTCATCATCGTCGTCATCAGCAACAGGGATAACAAAAACGCAGCTCTCCAAGATCAAACTGGCTGCGGGATCGACGAGTAACATCGTGCCGATATATTCTACAAGTACCGAATTCACCCTGCAATCCACTCCTGGCAGGAGTTCTGTTTACGGGCTCAATCCGGATGACATCACAAAGTTCCTCCCGATATCGAACGGAACGAATATCGAAGGTATAAATGATGCCCTGGTGGGATCCACCATCGCCACCAACTTCAATTTGAAGATTGGCAGCAGGATAAAGATCGGGAAGGATATCTATAAACAAGTGAACGTGATTGTTAAGAATATTGACACTATCCCGGATGTGGAAACCGCTATTGACACCAAATTGAACACCGATAAGAAAACTCCAGCGGTGAGGATTTCGGATGCAAGTTTCCGGCTTTCCGGCATCACGTCATCGATAACCACGTTCATCCTTGCGATCGGCGGCATATCACTTCTGGTCGCTGCCACGAGCATCTTCAATGTGATGATGATGTCGGTGAATGAGCGGATCCAGGAGATCGGAATTCTTCTCTCCATCGGGACCGAGAAAGGGGGAGTGCGCAGGATGTTCCTGTACGAAGCGGCCATTCTGGGGATCCTGGGTGCGGGTGTAGGTGGGGTAGGGAGTCTGATCATCGGGTATTCGGTGGTGAGCTACATGATCGGTACGACGAAGTACTTCTGCCTCCCCGAGAGTTTCATGTATATTCCCATAGGTATGGCGATTGGTCTCGTGGTCTGTATCCTCTCCGGGGTCTACCCGGCATGGCGGGCATCCAACATGGACCCGATTGACGCACTGATGAGTGAATGAACAAAGAGTACTTGAGTAAGAGGAGGGAAAACAAGATGTCCGTATTGTTGAAATACTATATCCAGAAAATCTTCTATAAGATAAACACTCCAAAAAAAAGTAAAAGAGAAGACTGCCCCAACCCGTAAAAACCGGGATTGTGGGGAGTAAAGATCAAGAAGTCAGAAGAATCGCATGAAACGAACAATTAAAAATTACATTAGCGACGTATTGATGCCGGTCTCTGCATTCCTGTGCACGATTACCGGCATCGTAAAATGGCCGGACCCGCTCCAAAAGTCACTATCGCGGATAGCCGACATGTGCCTTATGGCCCGGAGATGAACAACACCCCTTCTGCTACCGGAGCGAGTGACCTTTTAACCCCCCCTCATGTTCAGCTCAGGGATTCCGGGTTAGATGCTTGAACCGTCGAACCGGATACAGGCCCCCGTTTTTTAAGATCTGGCCATTGCTGGATTATGTACACCAGCGGGTTCAAATTATCCCCGCCCCGTGGCATTATATCACTCCTGTCATGTTCTGAATATAACAGGGTCGGTGAGTATGGTGATGAAGGATGACTGCCCCGTATGGCGGCCATCAGGAAATGGAGGTGATTGCCCCAACAGGCCAGAAGAATGAGAACAGAAACGACGTACAAGCCGGGTAACAACAGTTGTTGTCGCCGTGCACTGGTAATTGCAGATCCATGTTCACGACGTTTCCGGCCTTACATTGCGGGCAATCTGTATACCGGTAACCCGTTATCAGGCACGGAGCAGGATACAATTCAGAAGTCACGATGAGTACGCAGATAAGGAGAATCACAGAATCCGTTAATAGACAGCAAAACACGCGACTGAACAAAGCCGTTACAGGAAGGAACACCCAAGAAAAGCCGGAATGCATGCAGGGGAGACACGGTATGTTCAGTTTGCGTGAATGCCTGACGGGAGGGACGGTTTGCGGGACCCGCAACGCAGAATCGTCTACTCTTTGATCAGGCAGGATACTATCCCACATCCTGTCACCCTCTTTTTTTTTTTATCGATACCCGGGTATAACAGAAGGCATGTCCCGGATATGCCAATTGTCCATGAAGGATAATAGATCCACAAAAGTTCAATTATTACCGTTTTATGGCGAGTATTTCACTTTCCTCATGCTCGGATCATAAATAATGATGGGGAGAAGGGGTCTCACTGAAGGTGCAGTATTGCAGACCCCCTCTTATAAAAAACGTGGCTTCTGGCAGATTGGCCAGAGCACTCTTGTGAAACCGGTTATCGCAGGACTACTTCTCATCATTCTTGGTGCGTTGTTCATCCCATCGTGCGCCGCAGTATCGACACCGGTTGCGTCATTCGTCTCTACAGTGACGACCGGAACAACACCGCTTACCGTCCAGTTCCTGGACTCCTCTACGAATTCGCCCACATCATGGTCGTGGTCGTTTGGTGACGGTGGTACATCCGCGCTTCAGAACCCATCACACACGTATGCGACTGCGGGCACCTACACGGTTACGCTCACTGCGACAAATACCGACGGCAGCAACACGGTTACCAAGATCGGGTACATTACCGTCACCTACGCGATACCGGTTGCCGGTTTTACCTCGAACGTGACATCAGGGGCAACCCCCTTGTATGTCCAGTTCACTGATATCTCGACTTATACCCCTACATCCTGGAGCTGGACGTTTGGCGATGGCGGAACCGCGACCACGCAGAGCCCGATCTATGAATACACAGATGAGGGAACGTACACGGTCAGCCTGACCGCGACGAATAGTGCCGGCAGCAACACCACGTATTCGACCGGTTATATCACCGTTGAGTCAATCGTATTTCCTGTTGTGTCGTTTTCAGCGGACGTAAAATATGGGACGATACCCTTGACCGTCCAGTTTACTGATACCTCATCCTATACTCCCACATCATGTGGATGGTCGTTTGGTGACGGGTCATCCAGTACGGAAGAGAATCCTGTCCATACCTATACAACCGCGGGTAGTTACTCGGTCACGCATACGGCCACCAATGCCGGGGGCAGCCGTACCCTGACATCGAGCAATTACATCACCGCATCATCAGTGACAACGGTGCCAACCACCATGGCAACGATAAGCACAACCGCAACCACAACAATGACCGCGGCAACTCCTGCTGCCACCGTTGCGGGGGAGGTCACTACGACGGCTGATTCTGCATCGGACTCTTCATCAATATTTTATATAATTGTGGGTATTTTCGTGATTGTAGTGATCGGAATTGCAGCACTGTTCTTTTTCCGGAGGCCCCCTGGAGGGAGACACGGGTCATGGGACCGGCAGTTGTAAGGAAGAACACTCCGGTAACACGGACTCTCCCCCGGTTTTACCTTTCAGGGCCGGGTACCCCAACGGGGAGATACGATCACCTCCCGGTGACAGGCAAATCCAAATGGGGGAATTTGCTATGAAACGTTCCGAACATACCAGCATGATTATCATCGCGTTTTGCTTCATGGTCCTGATGCTGATCATTACAGCACCTTCAGCAGGTCCAGGTCTGGTGGCGGGAATGGATCCAGGCAACCCTGTATCCGGTCATTATTCCCTTACCCAATCGCCCCTTATTCCGGACCCGCCCCTCCCGGTTGCCGGGCCGGATAATACTTCATTTTTGGCGTGGCTGAATGTTCTTGATGGGAATTAGGGTTTTTCACTCAAAATTCCGGGCTGCCTCTTACTGGATTAGGAACGGAACGATAACGGGGTATCCTGATTCATTCGCCTCCACTCTTCACCCCGCTCTTTTTTAAAATAACCTTAAAGCTTCGTTCGGCAGCGCTGTTTTCCTCGTTCGAAATCTGCCGTGAATATAGTACCCTTGCAGGTTCAATTATTGGCACTCCGTATACTGTATTTCACTCCCCCCATGCTGTGAATATATAAGTGCTGATGGTAATTGGGATGCAGGATGATCACCTCCCCAGGAGATCATTAGAAAAGATTTCATGACATGACTAGGACCATTTTCATGCATCTGGTGCTACTGACTGTAATGTTACAGTCAGGAACAACACCCGTGTGTGGCGACAGGACCTTGGGATGTAGTACTTCGAACCGAACACCGGTACTCTCCACATCATTGTGCCGGGCCGGAAATTTCAGGAGATGAATCAGATGAAAAAAAGCAGTATTATGATGCTGATTGCGTCTGCAATCCTCATCGCGGGAATCCTGGTTGCAGGCTGTACCCAGAGCACCGACAGTACAACTACCCAGACAGCTGGAAGTACAGGACAAACCGCAGGTCAACCAGTCCGCCGGGCAGCAGGGAGCAGCGCCTGATGGTATGCAGATGAACGGAACCCGCCCCTCAGGAACCCCTCCCGCTGGTATGGAGATGAGCGGAACTCAGCCATCCGGCACTCCTCCAACGGGATCATCGTCCCGACAAGCATCGTCTCAAGAGAATCGCAGAAGAACAAACCATAAGTAAGGGGCCTATCGTATGGACGGGCCCTTTTTTTTTCAGGACTTTATCGGGCGGTGGATAAGTTTTTTTTTGTCCACTATCAGGACCGGACTCTTTTCAGGTCATCGAGTAATTGCTTAACCGAACTATACCGGTCCTGTGGCTTCTTGCCATGCATTTTAAGATGATCTCCCTGATCAGCGCGGCTCCTGCCCCGTAAGGTTCAGGGGTAAGGGCTCATCATGCAGGATCGCATGCGTGAACGACAATGCTGCCGGATATGGTATGGCACCACCCGGGCAGGTGCAGGGACAATTCCCGGAAGGCGGACCCTCTGGTTCCCCTCCCGGTACATCAATAACAGGTGATACGAGAGGCGGGGGCATGATGGACAACAGCGGTACTCCCGGCCTCTTCCGGCTCTTCGGAGAAGGCCTTGCCGGCCAGATAAGTTGGCTCCTTCCGTTCGCTCTTATCGGGCTGCTCGCATGGTGGCGTCGCCCGGCAATCCTCTCCATTAAGGGCTTTGAAGAGGCGGGTCTGTTCAGTGAACGGGGTGCTACACTCATCGCGATGGTTCTCTGGCTGCTGCCGGGACTCCTCTATTTCAGTTTCACCACCGGGTTCTGGCATACCTACTACTTAGCTACTATCGCCCCGCCGCTTGCTGCGCTCGTGGGAATCGGTGCACTGGGCCTGTACACAACCTACCGGTCCGGCGGGATCATGGGCTGGCTCCTCGTCGTTGCCGTGGCAGTGAACGGGCTTACCGGGACCCTGTTCCTGTACTGTGATGCAGCATGGTCCGGCATCCTTATCCCGGTTCTCCTGACGGGTCTAATCGTGAGTATCATCCTGCTCTCGGCCCTGAAAATGCGCGACAAAACCGCAACGATGCACCTGTCGAAAACGGTGGCATGTGCCGCGATTGCGATCCTGTTCATCTCCCCGGTAGTATGGGCATGTACCCCGCTGGTGTACGGGAACGGGGGGATCCTGCCAGTTGCCGGTCCTCAGCTGGACCGGAGCGGTGCCGGCATGGGAGGCGGAATGAATGGGATAGGGAATGATGTCTCCCAGCTCTCCGCGTACCCGGTCTCTCACAAGACTACTGAAACATGGCTTGTGGCTGTGCCTTCCGCAAACAGTGAGGGGGCCGGTCTGATCATCTCTAACGGTGAGCCGGTCATGTCCCTTGGAGGTTTTTCTGGAAGCGACCAGATCCTTACCGTGGACTCCTTAAAAGGCCTCATTGATACCGGTAAGATCCGGTACTTCCTCGGGTCCACCTCCGGTGAAGCGGGAGGAATGGGCTCCGGGAACTCCGGGCTCTTTACCTGGATCAGCGGGAGCTGTGCTGCTGTGCATGCTGCCGACTGGGGTGGAACCACCACTGTTCAGGACGCTGTATCAGGCTTTGGTAATGGGACTGCAACCACACCCCGGGGATTCAACATGCCGGGCAGCACCACCGGTCCCGGAAACCAGAACACCCTGTATGATTGCGCTGGGTACCGCAGGCAGACCAGTGTATGATCCCGCCAGTATTTTCCAGTCGCGGGTTAGCCCGGTACCAGATCCTGGACTGGATTCGTAACGAAAAGATGGTCGGATTCTTCCTGATCGGGGTTGTTGCCTACCTAATTGATATCGGCCTGTTGTATGTTTTTTGTGCATACCTTGGCATCTGGTACCTTCTGGCGGCCACCGTGTCGTACTGTTGTGGAATCGTGGCCAGTTATCTCCTGAACAAATACCTCAATTTCCATGATACGGATCGGCACTATCTCGCACAATTTTCCACGTTCACCGCGATTGCTTTCAGTTGTCTTCTGGTCAACCTCAGCGTGATCTGGCCGGCCGTGGAGATCTTCTCCCTCAATTACCTGGCGGGAAAGATCATTGCCACCCTATGTGCGTTTTTCTGGAATTATCATTGGCAGAAACATTACACGTTCCGGGGTGGGGAATGATATGACATTACCTGAACACCCGGATGATAGCTGTCATCACGCATCAGCAGATGATGTCTATTTCAATGATGGAGTTCCGGTGCAACGGATACTTGAGATCCTGTGTCAGATTGAAATGGACCGGATGCGGGAAGAACATTACCTGGTGTCGGTTATCGGTAAATTGCGGCTGTTGAACTGCATCTGAAAAAAGTACCTGAAAAAAAAAAGTTGAAGCGGGTGTTGTGGTGAGGCAGATGCTTTTAGTTCTTCACAACATTGATCTTCACGCTATAAGCCGTCTCGTTACCGGTCACCGGTTCCCATGAACGACCGTACGATGCAGAGAATTTCTGGGTGCCGAGATCCTTTGCGGTGATGATCCAGGTGCGGGTCCCACCTACGCCGACCATACCCTGGGGCGCATCATTCATGCGATCGTCCGATGACTGGAGTTCAAGACCGGGGGAGATGGTTGCATTCCACTGATATCCGGTGGTGGGGTTTTCTGCAAGCTGGATTGCAAACCGTGTGCTCTGTGCTATCGTTCCGGTTGTGCCGTTATCTGCCTCGGTGAAGGTTACCATCTTCTTTCCTCCTGCTGCCACCGTTGTTGTCATGTTCGTGGGTGCCGGCGTTGCGATCGATACCTGAGCTGGTGTCGCAGGGGTAGCTGCCGGCTGGGTGCACCCGCTGAAGAGCAGCACCAGTGAGAGCATAATCCCGAGTCCGATGATCCCGGGCAGGATGCGCCAGGAATCACGTGGTGATGATGTCATAATCACTCATGGTTACCGGATGGGTTTATACATACCTTTGACTGCGAAAAATATGGCAGTGATGGGCGGATGACTCACTCCTGGCTGTCCCGCCGTAGTGAAATCGGATGAAAAGAAGTTTTTTTAAAAGGATTATTGTTTATTAGCAGTTGCCCGCTTGACCGGCGCCTTCTTCTTCCCGGTCGCTGCCTTCTTCGCAGTCCCCCGCTCAACCCCCTTCGTCTCGCACGGGATGCACTTCTCCAGCTTATCGTCAATGATCCGGTACGCATTGGCCAGCACAGATGAGTTCGAGATCATACCAGAAAGGAGAATCACTTCGAGCACCTCCTCGCGGGTGGCCCCCATCTTGATCGCTGCCTGCATGTGGTACCCGGTACAGTGCGGGCACTTGAGGGCCGCCCCCACCGCCATGCTGATCAGTTCCACGTACTTGGGATCGAGCGGGCTGGTCTGGGCCACGGTCCCCTTGTAGAGCAGGTGAGAGATGAGCACTTCGGGGCGCTCGCCTATCCGCTTGAAAACGAGGGGCACTTTGCCGTATTCCACCTCGATTGCCTTTAGCCACTGATCCGCCGTGACGTCGGCGCCCTGCTTTACGATAAGGGCAAGTTTCTCCTCGAACTGGTCCTTGGTTGATTGAGCTGAAACCTTTTTTGCCATCATATCTCCGTGTTATATCACTGTATTTGTCTCTGATAAGGGCAGGACTTTGACAAGGATATAGTCCCGCATCCGCGAGGGCTCGATCGATGCCAGATCCCCGAGCGTGATCCCGTCCTCGATCTCCATTGCCCGGAGGGCCGGGGCAAAGGTATCATAGGGCAGCTTCACCCGGAGCCCGGCCAGCTGGACCGTGAGCGGGGTGGGGGACGTCACCTCAAGGATCGCCGGGACCCTCTCCCGGATCAGGTTCATGAGCCGGGCCGGGGAGACCGAGAGCGGGTCCTTTGCGACATCCTCGCGTCTCTTCTCCAGCACCCGGGTGATCTCCGCGATGATCTCGTCGAGCTTGTCGAGCTGGTCGGCCTCCTTGGTTCGCCGCATGAACCGCCCGACACCGCCCACGTACCCCTCAACCGGCGGGTCAATGATCCGGATCAGCGTCTCCTTGTCCGGGCCGCCGCAGACCACGACCGGCACCTCTATCCCCTGCAGGAGAATCGGCATCTTGTGCTCGATACAGGTCTCGAAGTTGCCCATGAGGTAGACGGCGATATCGTGCTCGTTGATCACGTCCCGCTCCTCATCATTGAGCCCGGTGATCCTTTTGCCGGGCCCCCGGGCCAGGCTCACCATGTTGCTCTTGGCCCCGATGCGGCGGACATACTCGGCGATGTCACAGGATGGGTGGGGGAGATGGTGGATCTCCAAGCTCATGCTGACAACTGCAATCTCGGTCCCAACGAGCGGGGAATCGGTCACCTCGCCAAAGAGGGGCCGCGATATCTCCCGGATCAGCTCGATATCGTCACGGGGCACAAAGCACTGGAGCACCACTTCCTGCGCCAGCACATGTTTCTGGACCACGTAGCCCCCGAGATCCTCGATCAGGTCGGTAACGATATCGTGCTGGTAGATGCCACCCTTGTAGGTGACCGGCACCAGCGTCATGATGTCTCTCCCATCAGGGCAAACTTCGCCCTGACCAGTTCGTCGATATTTTCGACCAGCGTGTTCTCGCTGGCAACAAACGAGAACTTTCCCTTCTCAAAGCACTCGCTGCGGAGCCGGAAACCTTCCGGCGCCACGCACCGGAACGCGTAGATCAGGTCTTTGTTTAAGGACTCGGCGGGATGACCGATCACAAACTCTTCGATCTCTTTTGCCTCCTCTGTGACATTGTAGAGGATCACCGTGAAGCGGTCGGGCTGCTCGACCCGGTCCTTACCAAAGCGCTCCCAGAATACCTTGAGCATCGATGCCAGGTAGGTCTCATCGGTGATGACAAGCGTCATCTTGCCCTCCTGCGGGTTGATGTTGGCAATATCTCCCACTTTGACGACAGTGGTGATCGGCTTGAGTATGCCAACGGCGATAAAGACCGGCACTTTCGGGTCGATATAGACGTGGAGTTTGTCGATCACCTTGAGGAGATTGTGGTCGAGCAGGACGTCGTTGGTTATCTGCTTGTAGTACTCCGCACCCACCGGCTCGGGGCATTCCACTTCAAAGTACTCAACGGCGAGCATCTAATCATCCTTTATGAAACCTGATGCAAGGAGTGCAGATCCCACGGCACCGATATACTGCGAGTATGGCGGTACGACAATCTTTGTCTGGAGGAGTTCGCCCATGGCAAAGACGAGCCCTTCGATGAGCGACGTGCCCCCGACCATGATCACCGGCTCCTTGATATCCACTTCCTGCAGCTGCTGCTCATACACCTGCTCGGCAACGCTGTGGCAGGCAGCAGCGGCGACATCCTCCCGCGTGCTTCCGGCAGCCAGGGCATTGACCAGGCTCTGCGTACCAAAGACGATACAATAACTGTTCATCGGGACACGCCCGCCAAAACCCTTCATAGAGAGCGGACCGAGTTCGATGATCTCGACGCCGAGACGCTTGGCCGTCATCTCAAGGAACCTCCCGCTTGCACCGGCACAGATCCCGCCCATAGTGAAGACCCCGGGGATCCCGTCCATCACCGAGATCGCCTTGTTGTCCATACCGCCGATATCGATCACGGTAGCCGGGCCGTGCTGGCGGTTGGCGAGATAGACTGCCCCTTTGGAGTTGACCGTCAGTTCTTCCTGGATGAGATCCGCTTTGATCTCTTTTCCTACGAGGAAGCGGCCGTATCCCGTGGTCCCGACAGCCTGTATTTCCTCGCGGGCGACCCCCGCCTCGGCAAGGGCATGGGCGATCACTTCCTGGGCACTTTTTACAACCTCGGTCGTGGGCTGCCAGCCCTTGCCGATAATCTTGTTGTCCCGCATCACGATCGCTTTTGTTGTCGCAGACCCAGAGTCAAGGCCGAGAGTGAGCCCTTTCTGAGTCTCACGGGCGAGCAGGGCACGGCGCCTTGCAATGGTGGTGAGCGCCTCCATCCTTGTGAGGAGGGTTCCTGATGTCGTGCGTTCAGTAAACGAGTAACTGACGACCGGCAGTCGTGAATGCTCATTGATGTAGCGCCGGAGTTCGTTCCGGACAATGGCTGCCTCGGCGCACCGGAAACAGGTAGCGATGAAGACAGCATCGGCTTCCACCCGCCCTTCGACAAGTGCCATGGCCCGGGCAATCGCGAGTTTTAAGTCCGGGCTCTTGACATCCAGCCCGAACTTGGCAAAGTCCCGGCGGATATCTTTTAAGGCGACATCCGGGTAGAAGATCTCGCCACCGACTTCTCTTGCCGCCTCATCGATCTCGTGCTGGATACCGGCATACTCCGGCCCGCAGGAAAGTTGTGCAATTCGTACCGGTTGCGTCATTTCACGGCTCCCAGTTCCGTTAAGAACCGCTTGATCGCTGCCACGAACTTCACGCCTTCTTCCTCATTCTTCGGGTAGTTCAGATCGAGCCTTGGGATCGTTTTCTGGTGAACAAGGAACTTGATCAGCTCGTCGGTGCGGGCACATCCCATGCACCCGAACGCGAGATCGGCATCGTTGATGATGATTGCCGCCTCGCACGCCTCGATCATCGGCCCGTAGAGTGACATGCGGCCCCGCACCCCGGCCGGCACTTCGACTGCCGCCCACTTCAACCCTTTCTTGGGTTCTTCAGGAGTGATCTGGAGCGGCGGGGATTCGAGTCCTGCGGTCTGGATGCGTTCGCGGATGGCGGTAGCTGACGATAAGGGCGTGTGCCCGAAGCGTGCCACCATGTCAGAGAGGATCAGGCTCGTTGCCGGGTAGATGAATACTTTTGCCATTTCATGACTCCTGTGCATCGATCAGTTTTTTGAGTTTATAGATATCGAGTTGCGGGTGCTCGAGGGGATCGTCCGGGGGAGGAACGGTTGCTGCATCCACGTTTTTGAGCGTTTCGAGCCCGTGCGAGATGTAGGGGAGGATCGACATCTCGAACTCCAGGCCATTGTACCCGGGCCGGGCCCCTCCGAGGTTTGCCCGGCAGCGCCGGGAATCGCCGGGGGGAAAGCCCCGGTCTTTGACAAAGATGTGTTCGGGATCAATCTTCCGCAGTTCGGCAACGATCCGGTCCACTTCCCCCTCTTCGCCGCTGACGACAAGGCCGAAACAGGTCTCTTTGATCATCACCCCTTTTGAGATCTCATAGCCCCGGATCGCAAGGTCCGCCGGCGTAATCTCAAATGACTCCACCATCACATATTTCGTTACACTGCCGACGTGGGTTGGCGTATAGGCAGTCACTGCTTCACCTCACGGATATACACAGTCTCTTTCTCCCGCACTTTTTTGAGTTTTTCCGTATCGATCACGCGCCCGATGATATTGGTCCCTTCAAATGGTTCAGACGTAGGACCAAACTCCTTGTTGGCCGAGAGACGCACCCCGACGAGCCCCGTACCTTTGCGGGAATCGTTGGTGATGGCGAGCGCAGCTGCCGGTGCTTCATCCGTTGGCATGTTTTCCGGGTTGAGTTTCAGACCGGCAGGTATCTCCGGTTTGAAGAGCACCACATCATCGAACTTGAAAAAGACCGGCATCATGCCGGCATCGTGCTGGTGGAGGCCGGTAATCCGGCGAAAGACATCGCAGCTGGAAGGAGCGGCAACATCATCGAGCGTGATATCGATCACCTTCTCTAACGGGGCCGTTGTCACCTTCACTGCTTTTTCTGCTAGCACGTCAAGGGTAGTTCCCGGCTCCTGCGATACAATAATTCGTCCGGCATCCTGTTTGTCCGAGGTCAGCGTCACGCCCCGGGCAGTGCAGATCTCCTGTGCCTTTGCAAATGGAAGACCCAGCAGGTCGATGCGTGCCGGCTCTACGCTGACAGCAAAGATATCGTGTTCTTTGGCCAGTTTTGCCAGTTCGATGCCCTGCACTACCTGACCGACAACGCTGTGAACAAGACTTGAGGGGACGTCTGCCCGGTAGATGTAGACCCCCCCTTCGGTCTTTCCTGCCGCCCGCACGGTCACCGTACCCTCACGGCGGGGGCGGCGGAACTCTTTGGGTACGTCCTCGGTTTCTGCCAGCCGCTGGTCGAGAATATGGGTGCTTGTTGCCCGCCCCACGGTATACTTTCCTGACTGGAGGGCGAGCAGCATATGTTCTACGCTGCCGGCAGCTTCGGTAGTAATTTTATCAGGGGTATACCCCTGTGCCATGATCTTCATGCGGGTGACGATCTGCATTCCGTCCTCCAGCACAAGATTCATGTCATTGGTGGTAAACGAGCGGCTCGTATCTGCCCAGCTGACAACCGGCTCGATCTTCGTGATCCGGTCACCGGATGCAAAACGATCGAGCACCGCTCTCCCGCTCACGATCGTTCCCACGATACCGCCGCTCTCGTCGGCCCCATGGTCCGCTGAATGCCGGACCCGGGAGAAGATGAGGTAGGAGCGGGCGGGTTCATATCCCCCACACCCGAGGATTACATCCCCGCGATCGTAGGGATGGGGCTTTCGCTCGGGGTGGATCCCGGAAGGAAAAGGCCCGAATGCGGTGGCGTACCGGTCCGTCCAGTGAAGCCTGAGCTGCTCTATGATACCGGGGGATTCCAAAAATGTTGCAGCCTGTCCCTGCACTTCAATCGTGACTTCTCCGGCTGTGGTGGTGATTGCAAGACTGCTGGTCTTTGCCTGTTCTTTGATGGCCGGGCGGATGATCGCCCCGCAACACTCTTTCTCGTGGCCGGAAAGGATCGATGCAAGCGTGCTGCCCTCGCGGGTCTCGCGCTTCTCTCCATCGAGGTGGATGGTGATCATAGATCGCCTCACGCGGCTGGCAGGGTCATGACCTTGCGCTCTTCTTCGGTCAGTATCGCAAGCACGTCCGCAGTCTTTCCGATCTGCACGATCTTGCCGCCCCGCATCAGGGCAAGCCGGTCGCAGATGTCCCGCACGAATTCCATATCATGAGAGACCACAATAAAAGTCTCGTCCATCTCCTCGCGGGCATGGAGGATCGAGTGTTTCACATCGATCTTGGTGATCGGGTCCATGGTTCCGGTTGGCTCGTCGAGTATCACGATGCGTGGCTCCCGGATCAGCACCTGTGCCAGTGCCACGCGGTGCCGTTCGCCCTCCGAGAGCTGGGCAGGCATCCGGTTGAGGATCTCCTTACTCTTCTCATCCGTGAACCCTGCCATCTTGAGCGTGACTAACGCCTTTCGCATGGCCAGTTCTTTCGGAAACTCAAGGCCGATGGCATCGGTGAGGTTGTCAAGCACCGTCCGGTGCGGAAATAGGTCGTACTCCTGGTGCAGGAGGCCTATATAGGTGGTTGCTCGTCCCCGCTGTTCGATCCCCGGCTTGGTCATATCGATCCATTCTTCACCGATACGGATGTTCATCTCCCCGCTGGTGGGTTCGATGAGGCCGGCGATAATGCCGGAGAGTGTGGTCTTTCCTGCGCCGCTCTTGCCGATAATGCCGAAGATCTCTTTGGTTGCGACATCAAAAGTCACGCCGTTAACTGCCTTGATTACACCCAGGTCAACCGAGATGTAGCGTTTCACGAGATCCCGGGCCACTACGACCGGCTCGCCCAGCTCTGCCGCATCGAACTGCTCGGTATCGTCGCACCCCCTCATGAACTCCGCGATGACGTCTTTGGGTGCCCCGAGTTTTGCGATGCTGCCTTCTACAAGAAGGATAGCGCGGTTGGCCACATCTTCGATCACCTGCGAGAAATGCGAAGTGACCACGATACCCATATTATTGGTCTTTGCTGCATCGGTGAGCATCGCATGCACAATTTTCGCGGTACCCGGGTCGAGCGTTCCTGTTGGTTCATCGGCAAAGAGTAATAACGGCTCTTTTGCCAGCTGGCGGGCAAGCACCACCCGCTGTTTCTCGCCCCCAGAAAGGTCCCGGGCGATATGCATCATCCGGTGCGAGAGCCGGACCTGGTCGATCAAGTCCGCTGCACGGTTGATTGCCTGTTCCTGCGGGTAATTGATATCGTCAAGTGCATGAAGGACATTTTCGATCACCCGGTCATCGCCGTAAAGGGCGAATGTGCGCTGGAACATGATCGCGGTCCGGCGCATAAGCCGGCGCCGCAGTTCCTCGTCTTTCTCGTTCCAGGGATCCACGTTCAGCGCCGTGAGCTTGGAGCCACAATGGGAACAGGGTTTGCCCACGGCGCTTCCAACGTCCATATAATCGCAGGTGCCGCAGGCCGCCACGTGATAGACAATCGTGCCGCTCGTGGGGGGCTGCTCCACGCCGCGCATCAGGTGCATCAGCACGGTCTTACCGGCCCCGCTCCTGCCGATAATACCGAGGATCTCCCCTTCTGCGATCTCAAAAGAAATATTCTTGAGTACCCTCTGGCCATCGAAATCCATGCAGAGGTTGTCGACCGTGATCAATGGAGCCTTCATAATTCCCTTTTATCTAATGTGGTACTGGTGTCATATTACCTTTTATATGCTGCACCACACCGTCACGATCGCAAATTACCTGACTGCTTCTGCGATATGAGCAGTTCCTGCACAATGGGGAGCACAGCGCTGACATCTTTTACTACGTGATCTGCTGCTGCATAGAGTTCCTCAGGCCGATCACCTGCCTGTTGGATGGTGAGAATGGCGATATCGGCATTCTGCATGGCACAGAGATCGTTGATACCATCACCCACCATCAGCACCTTGTCATATTCCTGCTTCAGGTCACTGACGATCTGCGCTTTGACCGTAGGTATGGCAACCCCGTTGACCCGATCCCGGGGAATACCAAGATGATCTGCCATCTTCTCTAATTTTGTGACCCGGTCTCCGGATGCGATGAAGGTCGGGACACCCATCCTGTGCAGGGCCGTGATCGTTTCTTTTGCCCCGTCAAACGGCCAGCCACCGGCCGTGATGGTGAATTCGACTGCGCCTAATGCCATGTTAATGATTGCCCCGCTGTTCAATGTGACTACCGATTCCGCTTTGCAGACCGTCCAGACGTTGCGGATGCATTCCTGCAGATCGCCCACCTGCGCCCGCTTATCTGCATAGAGGACGTCGCCTATCTCTTCTGCGGTTGTGATCTTGCGTGTACAGCTCACCCCGAATCCTATGTCATGCTGTACGAGATACTCGGAGAGGAGGGTATCTGAAGGTGAATTGATCATCTCCTTGGACTGCACGGGCAGTACAACCAGGACACGATCCGGTGAACTGAAGGTGAGTGTAGTGGTCTCGATACCCGGCAGCAGTTTTTCGTTGCAGATATCTTTTGCCACCCGGTAGGTGTTCAGGAGCGTTCCTGCACTGTCAAAAACTACAGCAACCGACATGAGGCACCCGGTAATAAACTTATATGTACTTCTTGGTCTCCATTGAATCAATGAAGCTGAATGTTTCCTACTGAAACCGCAGAGAAGATAAAGAGCATGGAGATCCGGGGGGCGGGCAGGATTGCGCGAGCCGCAGCTGAAGCCCTCCGGGTCCAGGCTCTTGGCTCAAAGGCATCGATCACCGCAGCGTTTGCTGAAGAGATGGAACGGGCCGCTGAACTGCTGGTATCGACACGCCCGACGGCAGTCTCGCTCCCGAACGCGGTTCATATGGTGATGGCTGGTATTGGCCGGGCAAAGACCGTGGACGAGGCGCGGGCAGGGGTAGTCCAGCGTGCGGATGCGTTTATCCAGTCCTCGCAGCATGCGGTCGGGAAGATCGCAGAGTTCGGTGCCCGGCACATCCGGGACGGCGACACGGTTCTTACGCACTGTAACTCAGAGGTGGCGCTCGGGTGCATCATCGAAGCGCACCGTCTCGGAAAAGAGATTGAGGTCTTTGCCACCGAAGTGCGCCCGAGAAACCAGGGACTCATCACCATCCGGACCCTCAATGATGCGGGGATTAAGACAAATTTCATCGTGGATTCTGCGGTGCGCACGTTCATCAACGATATTGACCTCGTCATTGTCGGGGCTGATGCGGTGACCGTGAACGGTGCGGTGGTGAACAAGATCGGCACTTCGCAGGTCGCCCATTCGGCCCATGAAGCCCGGGTGAACGTGCTCGTGGCTGCCGAGACCTACAAGTTTGCCCCCCGCACGATCATCGGGGAGCAGATCCAGATCGAGGAACGGCCGGCAGGAGAGGTGCTGCCGGATGAGATTGCACGGACCCTTCCTCATGTGACTGTCCGCAACCCGGCCTTCGATGTCACCCCTGCGGAGTATATCGATATCATCGTAACCGAGCAGGGAGCAATCCCGCCCCAGATGGCCTACGTGATCATCAAGGAGTATCTCGGCTGGGATATCGGGGAATTCCATAAAGGTTTTGAAATGAATACCTTACATAGCGAGTAGAGTAGCTGATACCCAGATACAGAAGAAAAACGAGGAACTATGGAGATACCATTCACCAAATTACAAGGCAATGGCAATGATTTTGTACTGATCGACGAATACGAAAAGACGGTCATTCCCGATGAGATGAAAGCCCGGTTTGCAGCAACCTACTGTGACCGCAGGTTTGGGATCGGGGCTGACGGCGTCCTGTACCTGATGAAATCCGCCACCGGCACCCTGCGGATGCGGATCCTCCAGCCCGATGAGAGCGAAGCCGCGATGTGCGGCAATGGCATCCGCTGCCTGGCGAAATATGCCTTTGATGCCGGTTACGTCAAAGGCACCTGCACGGTCGATACCCTTGCCGGGCCCGTTGGTGTCGAGATGGCCTATCGTGACGATAATTTCGTTGCCACCATCAGCATGCCCACCCCGAAATTCAACCGGCCGGAGATCCCTGCTCAGGGTGAAGGGGAATACCGTGAGCAGATCGGTATGTTCGATGTCTATGCAGCCAATACCGGTGTCCCGCACGCGGTGGTGCTGGTTGACGATCTGGAGAGCGTGAACGTTGAAGCGCTTGCGCCTCCCATCCGCCACCATGAGTCGTTTACCAAGGGGGCGAACGTGAACTTCGTCCAGAAGACGGGTGACAACAGCATCCGGATCCGCACGTTCGAGCGCGGTGTTGAAGGAGAAACACTCTCCTGCGGCACCGGGGCAACAGCTGCGGCGGCGGTCATCCATCGCCTCGGCCTGAGGGGAGAAACGGTCAAAGTCGAGACCGAGGGCGGACCGCTGGTCATTTACTTAACAAACGGCGCAAAGATGGAAGGCCCGGCGGAGACGGTTTTCTCCGGCACCATCCGGTTCTGATTTTTTTATTCTGTTCCCTTTTCCCGTTCGAGCACCAGCCCGATAGTCGAAGCGAGGGTCATGAGGATCTCAATTTCGGTATCTGACCATATGCGCTCGGTCCGGGTATCGGAAAACCCGATAAAACCCCAGCAGATGTTCCTGACGTGGATAGGCACAATGAGAATAGACTGTATGCCCATCTCGTCAAGCATGTGCTTGATCGGTTCAGAGAATCTGCTCTGTAGAAAACCTTGCTCCAAACAAATTGTATAAACCTGTCAAGGTTCGCGAGAATGCTCTTACATGAGATTTCCTTCATCTGGATCTGATATAT